>JBOGJS010000260.1:0-2585 GCA_050745365.1 Terriglobia bacterium | reverse complement strand
TGTGCACGTCGGCTCCTATGGCTATCATCGTTGGTGCCTCCTCGTTTTGGATTTACTGCCGGTCCAGTTTACCCGGACCCGAGGAGGCATCGCCTTTTCATAACATCACGGTCAGGGTTTTGCTGACCGTGGGCTTTTCCACGGCAAAGAGGCCCACGGTCAGCGAAATGCGCTGACCGTGGCTACCAAACCACCGGGACCGAGTTCATGCAGAGATGAAGTCAGGAAATTTCCTCAGCCGGTTAAAGTTCTTTTTGCTCCACACGCTCAATGTGTGTGTCTGGCAGCGGTCGGCTGAGATACGTGTTGAACTCCGCGACGCTATTCAGCTTGAAGATCGGAACCCCCGGCGGGTGCTGTGCCTGGATGTGGATGAAGTCTGCTCCGGCCACATCGTCCAGGGCGAATGCCGGCCGGAAATCCTCTTCCGCGTATTCGACTTCAATATTGCTCATCGCCAGTCCTTTGACGTGGCGAATATAGAAACCGTAGCAAGGCGTGGTGCCAAACATCGTTGGCTCGGGATAAACCTTCTCGTTTTCCGCCAGCACGATGCCCGCGTCTTCCTTTGTGCGGCCACCCTGGCTGAGCACGTAGATATTCTGCAGCTTCACGTCTTCAATCTGGTAACCGGGAACACCCGTAATGATGGAAGCGTAGCGGCCGGCTGTGTTTGACGCGACAATGTTGCTGACGTTCACGCGCCGCAGCTTTCCGATGGGTGTGCCTTGCGGCCCGCGCATCCGGCTGCCCAGCCGCATGAAGACCGGCATGTTTGCGATATCCCGCATCGTGATGTTGCTGATTGAGATGTCTTCAAGCAACGCGCCGTCTACCGTCTCGAGCGCCAGTCCTCCGCATTTTTCAAATACGCAATTCGAGACGGCAATGTTCTCGAAGCCGCCGTTGGACTCGGTGCCGCACTTGATCCGCCCTATGCGGGGAGCACGCTGGCCGGCAGGAAACACCTTCCAGGTGCCGTCGAGCACCGTTCCGAGCTGGTAGCCTCCGGTCACAAAACAGCTCGTAATCATCAGATTCTTCGTGGGCCTCGCGTAGCCGAGCGCGTACGAGCTCTTGGGGACGATTGCGTCGTCCCATGGCGAGTTGACCGTGCAGTTTGAGATGCGTACGTTCCAGCAGCAATCAATATCCATGCCGTCGCGATTGGTATCGATTTTGAGGTTGTCGATGGTCAGGTTATCCACGCCCGTCGCGAGTATCCCAAAGTGCCCGCCCTCGAGGATCGAGAAATCGCGCAGCGTCACGTTGTGGCAGTTCTTCAGGCTGATGACCTTGTCGCCTGCCCCAGGGTTCCGTTGGCCAGGGCCAAAGGATAATCCTTTTCCCCAGATCAATCCCTGCCCAAGAATCGACACATTCTCAAGGCCCACTCCCCAGATTAAACCGTTATGCCAGTGCCGGTGGCCGAAGTCCTCATACGCATCTGCCTCCGGATTCGGCTCCGGCGGGTCATATCCCTTGCCGCCGGGCTGAGGCTCGGCGGCCAGTATCGTTGCGCCCTGATCGAGATAGAGTGCAACATTACTCTTAAGGTGAATGGAGTAACATAAATAAGTGCCCGCGGGAAACACCACCCTCCCGCCTCCCGTTGCCGCGGCGGCTGCAATCGCTTTGTTGATGGCGGGCGTGTCCACCGCCTTTCCGTCACCCGTCGCACCAAACTCACGAACATCATAAACGCCAGAAATGGCAGAAGGATGAAGCGGCCTGGCTACGGAAGTGGGCGGCGCAGCCGCGAGAGGCCGGACGAGATGGCTGTGGTGCCGAGGCGCTGGGACCTGCTCCTGAGCAAGCAGTGCCGCAGGCATCGCGAGGCCTGCCCCGATCCCGAGCATCTTCTGAAGAATATTTCTCCGGCTGCCGTTGATGCTTCCTGTTCCCTCATCCATACTCTCGCCTCCCCGTAGTGAGCCTGTTAGAATGCGCCACCGCACAGGCTCAGCCAAATTTCATTCTACTCTTCGAGTCCGCCTCGCTCTTAACCCAATGCTGAAAAGCCCTTCCACTCTGTCATTCTGAGCGTCCACAGCCCTTTGGCTGCCAATCGTGGGGCATGACAAAGCGTAGCGCGGAGACGCGGTAGATTTCGATCAAGACCCCTCATCCGGGTCGCGGAGTTTACCGTGAGCCCCTTCGCTCCGCTCAGGGCGATTCGAAGAGGAGCGAATCGGCTCCCCACCTTCTCCCCAGGGGAGAAGGTGCCCGACGTAGGAGGGTGGATGAGGGGTCGTTTTTCTCACGCTGAGCAGGCGGCATGTCATGCAGAGCAACAGCGAAGAATCCCTCTATTTAAAATCCGAGCAAATACAGAGATCCTTCGTCGCCTTCGACTCCCCAGAATGACAGCTCCTGGGGTTTTTCAGCCTACTCTCAGGTCAGGAAGGAGTTGAAGGCCAATGATCAAGTGCCTGGCATCTGATCGAATCAGCGGAATTCGGGATAGGCCGATGCTATCGACTCTTTCTCACGACGCAGACCGATTTGAAAGCTATCGTGAGCTCCCACTGCCGTATAGCTGGTGAGTGCATAATGATATGCCCTTTGCGCATCTTTGAGAAAGA
>JBOGJS010000259.1:0-9762 GCA_050745365.1 Terriglobia bacterium | reverse complement strand
GCGCAGACCTTGGAAGGTCTGCGCCAGCCCACCCGATCATGTGATGAGATGTGACGACCACGGGTCTGCTTGCGCAGTTTACGGTTGCCGCTATTTCCCGGATCAGACCATCCGCAGGAAATTCAGCGCGGATTTAATGGCTAAGGCGGGACTATTCGCAAAGGCGCTCACTTCGTAGGCACAACCGATCTTGCAGCCTTTGCAAAAGTCCCACATGGTTTTTTCCTGGGCGATAATTTTCCGCGATTCCTCAGAAGCAAAAATTTCCCGCAATGGCGCGTCAGATTTATGCAGGGTCATGAAAGCGCAAGGAAGGTGAATGGAGCCGTCCGGCTTCATGGAGACAAGCTTAGAAGGATGCCGGCAGGGAAAACCAGCATTAAAGCCTCCGTTTCGGTAAAAGGGGTAGTAGCCGGCATAGAAGCGCACGTTGCGAGGATAGCTTTTGCGCAAGCCGTGAAAGAATTTCTCCACGCGATCAATTTCTTCGCCGTGCAGCTCGGCGTCGGGCAGCAGCTCGCCCGCGCGCATCACGTTGTGCACCGCTTCCGGGTGCAGCACCAGATCTCGCTGCCGGCAAAATTCGGCCAAGGCGGGTAAATCGTCAAGATTTTCCAGGTTGACGGCGGCGTTAATCTGAGTCGTGAAGGCTTTTCGCTGCCGGATGACGAACTCGAGGTTATCGATAATCCGCGGCAGAGCATCAATCCCGCGCCGCTTCGCGAAGCGTTGCGGCCTCAGCGAGTCAATCGAGACTTCAAGCATATCCAGGCGCCGAACACCCTCCGCGTACTTTCTGATCAGCAGGCCGTTTGTGGGCATCGAAGTCCACATCCCCTTATCGGAGGCATGGGCAATGTAATCGCACGTACTGGGGTTCAAGAGCGGCTCGCCTCCCGAGAAGCTGAGCGCCAGAATCCCCACGTCGCAGAACTCATCGATCCGTTTAAAGATGCGCTCGCGCACAGCGCGGGTCTGGAGGTCGTTGAACTTTTCTGCTTCGCCGAAAATGCAATATTCGCAGAACATATTGCACATCAGCGTGGTCTCAAACATCACCATGTAAGGCGTCTTGAAACCCGAGAGCACATGCTTGGCAATTGATTTTGTGATGTAAGAATATCTCATATCGCTTCAAATCCGCAGCTTGAATCGTTGGGCCATCCGGTAGAGCGTTTTGCGGTTAATGCCCAGAATCCCCGCCGCCCGGGCCTTGTTATCCTTGGTCACCTTGAGAACGTGCGAGAGGTACCGCTTTTCGAGCTCGTGGAGCGAAGGCAAGTCGGCAAGGAGCCGTTCGAGCCGATCGCCGTTCTGGCTTTCGGGCTTCAGTTTCGCCGGCAATTCTTCGAGGGTAATCACGCCGGAGCGGTTCAGTGCCATGGCGGCTTCCAAGGCGTTCTCAAGCTCGCGCACATTTCCCGGCCAGTCATAGCTCAGCAGGACGGAAAGCGCCTGGCTGGATACGGAAACGGTTCGGTCGCGCTCCCGGCCGAAGCGCTTTAAAAAGTGCTCGACGAGCAAAGGAATGTCTTCCCTTCTTTCCCGTAGAGGCGGGATATTGATTTCCACCACTCGGAGACGGTAGTAAAGATCGGAACGAAACTTTCCTTCCTCCACCACCTTTCCCAGCACTCGGTTGCTGGCGGCGATAAAGCGCAGATCAACCTTGATCATCTGATTGCTGCCAACCCGCCGCACTTCGAGTTCCTCAATGGCCCGGAGCAACTTGACCTGGAGCGCCGGACTCATTTCCGAAACTTCGTCCAGAAAGACGGTGCCACCGCTCGCCTCCTCGAGAATACCGCGTTTGTTCTCAAACGCGCCGGTGAACGAGCCGCGCGCATGGCCGAACAGCTCGGTTTCGAGCAGCGTTTCGGCCAGCGCGCCACAGTTGACCGCGAAAAAGCACTGGCTGGCGCGCCGCCCGTTGTGGTGGATGGCGCGCGCCACCAGTTCTTTTCCCGTACCACTCTCCCCGTAAATCAAAACGGTGGATCGCGAATCGGAAACCATCGCGATCTTCTTGTAAACTTCGAGCATCCCCGGGCTGCGCCCTACCAGGCTGGAGAGCTGAGCCTGGTTGCCCAGTTGCCGCTTGAGGCTCTGGTTTTCGCGGATCAGGCTCCGATTTTCGAGCGCGCGGCTGACCTGCAGCAGAACCTCGTCAATCTTGAATGGCTTTGAGATGTAGTCAAACGCTCCCGCCTTTACGGCCTCAATCGCTGTTTCCATGGAACCAAAGGCTGTGATCAAAATGACTTCGGAACCGGGCTGAATGGACTTATAGGCTTTGAGCACATCGAGGCCGTTCAAGTCGGGACCGAGCTTCATGTCGCTGATGATCACGTCAAAGCTTTCCTGCTCGCCGATTTTGAGCGCTTCCTCGCCACTGCTGGAAGTGACGACGCGGTATCCCCCGTCGCTCAGGACCTCGCGCAGCAGGTCCTGCGTATCCGTATCGTCGTCCACCACAAGGAGGTTCGCGATGCTTGTTTCAGCCATAGGTTTCAGACTACGGGATCTCAGGCGGTCGTGCCGACCGCTGCTCCCGTTTCGGTCCGCTCGCGGCAGTCGAGAGGCAGAGTGATGCGGAACCGCGTGCCTCGGCCCGGTTCGCTTTCCACCTCAATACTACCGCTGTGCTGGCGAACAATCTGGTTGGAGATCGCAAGGCCTAAACCTGTTCCTGTCCCCATGCGCTTGGTGGTAAACATGGGGTCAAAGATGTGGTTCAGGTTTTCGGGCGTAATGCCTTCTCCAGAGTCTTTCACCTCAATCGCCAGGCTTTTGCCCTCGCCATCGATGGGATAAATCAGCCGGAGCTGGAGCAAGCCCCCGCGGGGCATGGCGTCCATGCTGTTGTTGATCAAATTGAGAAACACCTGCTGCAGGTATCCCGCATCGCCATAGACGCGGGGGTATCCCGCCGGAAAATCCGTGCGCACTTTAATCTTTTTCAGCTCCAGGGCGGGCGAGGAGAGCATCACGGCCTCTTCGAGGATGTGTCGCACGTCAAGGCTCTCGATGTGAAGGTCGTATTTACGCGTCCAGGAGAGCAACTGCCTCACCGTGCGAACAATGTTGTCAATTTGTTTCTGAATAATCGGCAGTCGCCGGTCCGTGGCCGCGTCCCCCGTCTTGCGCCGCGCCATCAGTTGAACGTGCCCGGAGATGGAATTGAGCGGTGTACCGATTTCATGAGCGAGGCTCGCCGCCAGTTGTCCCGCCACGGCCAGCCGTTCGGAGCGTGCAAGGCTCTTTCGCGTTTCGAAAAGCTCTTCATTGATGCGGGTGAGTTCGAGGTTGCGCTGCTCGAGCTCCGAAGTTGCGTCCTTGATCTTCCGGCCCAGCTCGTTGTTGAAGTTTTCAATCCGCTCGAGCATCCGGTTCAAGTGCCGGGCAAGCTGCCCAATTTCATCCTCACTTCCCATCCTCGCTCTCACGTTGAGCTGGCCGCCTTCGGCCGATTCCATCACCCGCACCATTTCCTTGACGGGGGCGCGCACGCTTTTGAGGAAGAAGCCGTGAATCACAAAAATGAGCACCACCAGGCTGCACAGCATCAGCAGGAAGTTGCCTTCCACAATGCCCTGCGTGATCACGTCGGAGCGGAGCTTTGAAACTTTTAAGTTCAAGCAGCCGACCGATTCGCCGTCTTCGACAAGCGCCGTCGAGATCAGCCAGTATTTCCCGTCGGCGGTCTCAATGGTGTACTGGCTGCCATTGGGCCGCTCAAATTCCTTCAAGTGATTCGCGGCCCATCGCGTATTCTCAATATCGGGGATGTTGTCGAGCTCCAGGTGCTTACCGGTGGGAACCGTGGTGGCAATCAGCGGATGATTGCCTTCATGAAGATAAACATCCGCCTGCTGAACGCCGGGGGCATCCTTTTGAATCTGGCGTAGCTGTCGCGCCAGCTCATGCGGGTTCCGAAAAACCTGATCGTTCACCAGGTTCTGAGCTGCCAGCCTCGCCTGGGCGAGCGCCTTCCGGTAACCTTCCTCCTCCACCGGCTGCCGCGTCATGAAAGTGGCAATAAACGTGGAAACCGCCAGCAAGCAAACCACGGCGACGATGAAAAGAATGATAATCTTGGTCTGAAGACCTAATCGGCGGGCTGACTGAACAATTTTCACGAAGCCGCATTTTAACAATCAGTGTGGCGAAAAGCAACACACGAAGCCTGGAGGTAAGTCATTTACGCCCAAACATTTGATGGCTTTTTCTGATGTGTGAGCCGCCCGGAAAGAATATGGAAAACTTTGAAATTGCGGCAGTTTTCGAAGAGATTGCAAGCCTGATCAGGATTCTGCAGAAAGATTCGAGATGGCAATTCAAGGCGGTTGCCTATGACCGCGCGAAACGGGCCATCGAGAGCTTTCCACAGCAGCTTGAAGACATTCTTCGCGATTCGAAGCGCAAGCTTACGGACGTGCCCGGCGTCGGGTCGGACTTGGCGGCAAAGATCACCGAATTGATCCAGACCGGGGACCTCGAATACCACCGCCAACTCTTGAGCGAAGTTCCCCGCACCCTTCTGGAGTTGCTCCAGCTCCAGACCGTCGGGCCGCAGAAGGTCAGGGTGTTCAATAAAGAACTGGGCGTCAAATGCGTGGATGACCTCGAAAAAGCGGCAAGGGCGGGCCGCTTGCGCCACCTGCCCGGCATGAGCGCAAAATCCGAAGAAAACATTCTGAAGGCAATTGAGGTATTCAAAAGAGCAGCAGGCCGGTTCCGGCTCGACGTGGCGTATGAAACGACGGAGGAGCTTTCGGGCTATCTGAGCGAGTGCAAGGGCGTTGAGCAGGTGACGGCGGCCGGTTCGCTTCGCCGCGGGCGCGAAACCGTGGGAGACCTGGACTTGATGGTTATAGGCAGCGATCCCTGCGCTATCGGCGATCACTTTGTGAAACATCCGCGCATTCGCCAAGTGCTTGCGAAAGGCGAAGACAAGGTCAGTGTGAAACTCGAGAACGACATGCAAGTTGACGTGCGGCTACTCGAGCCCGAATGCTACGGAGCGGCCCTGCAATATTTTACGGGTTCCAAAGAACACAACGTCGCCTTGCGCGAGCGCGCCCGGCGCATGGGACTGAAACTGAGTGAGTACGGCCTTTTCGAGGGCGAGAAGTCCGTAGCCGGGCGCACAGAAGAAGAGGTGTATGCGAAGCTCGGCCTTGCCTGGATTCCTCCCGAGTTACGCGAAAATCTTGGCGAGATCGAAGCCGCCGAGGAAGGGATGTTGCCGCGCCTCCTGGAGCTCGGGGAGATGAAGGGCGATTTGCAGATGCATACCACGGCCTCGGACGGCCATTCAACCGCCGAGGAGATGGCGGCGGCGGCCAAAAAGCTCGGTTACCAGTACATCCTCATCACGGACCATTCGAAGGCGGTTACTGTGGCCCACGGCCTGGATGAGCAGCGTGCGCTCGAAAATATCCGGCGCATCAAAGCGGCGCGGGAGAAAGTGACCGGGATCGAAATCTGGGCCGGGGCGGAAGTTGACGTTCTCGGCGACGGCAGGCTGGATTACCCGAATGAGATCCTCCGGCAGTTTGATATTGTGCTGGCCAGCGTACATTCCCGCATGACTCAGCCGGGGGAGGAGATGACGAACCGTTTGATCAAAGCGCTTGAAAACCCTTACGTCCGCATCCTCGGGCATCCTACGGGCCGGCAGATGCTCCGCCGCGATCCCTTCAGTTTTGACGTCGAGAAAGTTTTTGAAGCGGCAAAGCGCCAGGGAGTGATTCTCGAGTTGAATGCCAATCCCGAACGCCTCGACTTGTGCGACCGGCTCGTGAAATTGGGGCACGACAAGGCCATGAAGATTGTCATCTCGACCGATGCCCACGCTCCTGAGCATCTTCGGTTTATGCGCTACGGCGTGATTACCGCGCGGCGCGGCTGGATGGAAGAAAAAGACGTCATTAACACTTTCCCGGCGGAAAAGCTGCTGGCCTCGCTCCGCCCGGCGCCGAATTAATTTCTGAATTGTGAATTCAGATTTCGGAACACACAAGTTTTCGCTTCCTTTGCGCCTTGGCGCCTTTGCGAAAGGCGGCTAGATTTTTCACAGCTTCTCACGCAGGAGTCGATCATTGCACTCATCTTCTCTCCCGGCCGCCGCAATTTTCGATATGGATGGCGTTTTGGTTGACAGCAATCCTTTCCACATTGAAAAGTGGATCGAGCTGTTAAACGATCGGAAGGTTCCCTTCAGCCGGGACGAGTTACCCAGACAGATTCTTGGCCAGCGGAACGATCATGCCTTTCGCCTGTTTTTCGGCTCCCGCCTGGCGCAACCGGAAATGAAGCAGCTCGGTGCGGAACTCGAAGCGAAGTTCCGCAACGTCTTCCGTCCTCATGCCCGGCCCCTCCCCGGCCTGGTGCCTCTTCTCTGCCAACTCCGGTCCGCGGGAATTCCGCTGGCTGTGGCCAGTTCCGCGATTCGCGAGAATGTTGAGTTCGTGGTGGAAACAATTGGCCTCCGCCCTTTTTTCCAGTGCCTGATCAATGGCGATGAGGTGCTTCATCCCAAGCCGGATCCGGAGATCTATCTGAAAACGGCGGGAAAGCTGGGAGTGGAAGCGGACGAATGCGTGGGCTTTGAGGACTCGTTTGCCGGGATCGAGGCCGTAAAACGCGCCGGGATGAAATGCGTCGCCATCGCTTCGACGTTTCCCCCTGCTGAGCTCAAATCGACGCGGGCCGACTTTGTGGCCACGGGCTTCAAGGAGCTTTCTCTTGGCCGTTTGCGCCGCCTCTTTGATCGCCTTGCCGAGGGTACTGATGCCAAGTAGGGTTCGCTCCCGCGCCGGCCGCAGCTTACGACGAATTTCGATCAAGACCCCTCATCCGGGTCGCTGAGTTTACCGTGAGCCCCTTCGCTCCGCTCAGGGCGATTCGAAGAGGAGCGAATCGGCTCCCCACCTTCTTCCCAGGGGAGAAGGTGCCCGACGTAGGAGGGCGGATGAGGGGTCGTTTCTCATAATTTGGGAGGTGTAGCGTGGGCCTGCGCTGTTCAGGTCCGCGGCTTTCCGCGTCTTCGGGCAAAGGCCGCAGACCTCAAAAGCGGAGGTCTGCGCTACCCGGCTAGCAATTTCCTGAAGGTGACGTTTGTGGAAGGAGATCGCATTTGCGAGAGATGCGGGCAGGTGATTCCGCGAGGGACTGAGGAATGTCCCAATTGCGCGCACCCCCAGAGATTGCGCCTGAGGCGCGACACGTTCCTTTTGGTCTGCCTGCTGCTGCTGGGCATCTTGTTCGCGATCACGGGATTTGCCGTGAAGCTCTATCACAACCGGGAGAAAGCGCTCGGCGGGCATTGGTATACGAAGGGGGAGCAAAGCCTTCAACATGGGAATCCCGAAGGAGCGATGCTTGATTTCCGGACGGCTTTGTTCCATGCCCCCGATAATCCGGTTTATCAGCTCCGGCTGGCGCAGGCGCTGGTACACTCCAACCGGCTGGTAGAGGCACGAAGCTACCTGCTCCGCTTGTGGGAGACCAACCCCGCCGACGGCCAGGTGAACCTGGAGTTGGCCCGCGTAGCCATGCGCCAGGGAAATGTTCCGCAGGTGATCACCTGTTATCACAACGCCATCGACGGGGTCTGGCCTACCCCCTCCGAAGGACAGCGGCGCAAGCTGCGGGAAGAACTCTGCGAATATCTCATCAGCCAGAACCGGCGGACGGAAGCGCTGGCGGAGCTGATGGCGCTCTCCGCCGAGACCCCGAACAACGCCCGCCTCCGCACCCAGGTTGCTGATTTGTTCCTCAACGCCCAGGATTATGACATCGCGCTCAATCAATTTCGTCGCTCGCTCCGTTTGAACCGCAGGCAGCCCAAGGCCTGGCAGGGCGCCGGGGAAGCGGCTTTTCAAATGGGCGATTATCGCGCCGCGCGTGACTATCTCTCGCGAGCTCATTCAGAAGAACCGCGCAACAAGGACGTTGCGGCACGCCTGAGCACGGCGGATCGCGTCCTCGAGATGGACCCCTTTGATCGGCGCGTGCCCGCGGCCGAGCGGCGGCGGCGCGTGGTGGCCGATTTCGAGCTCGCCTTGGCGCGCATCGAGAGCTGCGCGAAAAGCCGAGGCGAGACTCTTCAGGTTCCCACTCCTCAAACCGACCTCGAGAAGGCTTATGCCAGCGCCCTGAAGATGAAGCCGAAGGTGCGCGACCGCACCCTGCGTCTTCACCCGGACCTTGCGGACGTCATCATGAATTTCATCTTCCAGGTCGAGCAGATGACGGCACAAGACTGCGGTGCGCCCCAGGGCGCCGATCTCGCCTTGCTGCTCATTGCCTCGAAAAGCGGAGGTGAAGATTAATGGAGGAAGGGAGCGCGCCTTCCACCTCCCCGGCTGGTATGCCTCTCCCTCACTCCGGGCCGGCGGCCTGGCGAGATGTGATTGAAGCCACCCGCCGGCGCGTCTCCTCTCTGGCCACCCGCCGCGCCCTCGATGAGTTTACCCACGGCTTCACTTTGCGGGAAGGAAACCTCTTCCTTCTTTTATCCATCTTCATCGGTGTTGCTTCCGGACTGCTCGTGGTGTGCTTCCAGATCGCCATCAAATGGACGCACTTGTGGCTTTTCGGCTCCGCGCTTCACGCTTCTCCGCTGCGTTTGTTGGTTCTTCCGGCTGTTGTAGGGCTGGTGATTGCCGCCTGCGTCATGCTCGTTTTCCGGGGCGTGCGCGGCAGCGGCGTAAACCAGACGAAAGCCGCCGTCTACATTTACGATGGCTATATTCCGTTCAAAACGGTGGTCGGCAAGTTCATCCTGTGCGCTCTCGCCATTGGCAGCGGACAATCACTCGGCCCAGAGGATCCTTCTCTTCAGATCGGCGCCGGCATCGCCTCCATCCTCGGACGGCGGCTGCGGCTTTCGCGGGAAAGGATCCGGCTTATCGCGCCGGTGGGCGCAGCAGCGGGGCTGGCAGCAGCTTTTAATGCGCCCATCGCGGCGATCATCTTCGTTCTAGAAGAAGTGATCGGCCAATGGAGCGCCGGAGTGCTGGGCGCCATCATCCTGGCGGCGGTCTCAAGCGTGGTGGTGATGCGAGGCTTTCTGGGCTCCGAGCCGCTCTTTCGCATCCCCGCCTACCGTCTCGCGAACCCAACTGAATTTCTGGCCTACGCCGTGCTCGGCATTGTCGGCGGGTTTTCATCCCTTGTCTTCGTCAAGCTGATTGGCCCCTTAAGGGCCCGCCTGAAAGCCCTTCCTTCCTGGAGTCATTATCTTCAGCCTGCCGCGGCGGGCTTAATTATAGGATTCATCGGGCTGTGGTTCCCTCAGATCATGGGCGCCGGCTATTACTCCATTGATCAGGCCATGCACGATCAATACGTCTGGCACATCCTGGCGCTACTTGCCGCATTCAAAATTCTCGCCACCTCTCTTTCCTTCGCCAGCGGAACGCCCGGCGGCATGTTCGCGCCGACGCTGTTTATCGGAGCGATGATTGGCGGCGCGGTGGGAGGAGTGGAACACCATTTCTTTCCCCATCTCACGGGACCCGTGGGCGCCTACGCCCTCGTCGGTATGGGGGCGCTCTTCGCTGGCTTCCTCCGGGTCCCGATGACCTCCGTGTTTATGGTTCTCGAGCTGAGCGGCAACTACGCGATCATCCTCCCGGTCCTCGTCGCAAACACGATTGCCTATCTCATCTCGAGGAAATACCAAAGCGTCGCTATTTTTGATCTCTTGTCGCGGCAGGACGGCGTTTCGCTGCCCTCAATGGAGGAGCAGCG
>JBOGJS010000258.1:0-9254 GCA_050745365.1 Terriglobia bacterium | reverse complement strand
TACTTCGCCGTCAGATCAAATAGCGCCTTGGTGTACTCCGCCAGTTCCTCATCCGAGTGAATGACGTGAGGCGCTCCCTTTTTGATCATCTCGGCTGGATTTGCCAGTGCTGTGCTCAACGTGGAACCCTCTTGTCCGAGTTGGCGGGATCATCGTACTCTTGGTGCGTCAGGAGAGACCGGACATAAACGTGCCCGTCGGTGATCCGGCACATCGGACATCTTGACCCGGCCACCCATCTCAGAAAGAATAGCAAGAAGTCAATTTCGGCCTCAATTTCTTCAAGCACAATCTCGAACGCCGCCTTGCACTCTTTCTCAGATACGGCTAGGATGAGCCTCGTGATCCACCTCGACCATAACGCGACGACGCCAATCCTGCCAGAGGTATTGGAAGCAATGATGCCGTACCTCACCACGGAGTGGGGCAATCCGTCTAGTGCCTACAAGTTCGGCTCGAAGCTGAAATCGGCGATCGAGACCGCTCGTGAGCAGTTGGCCGAGTTGATCGGAGCGCACCCGCTCGACGTCATTTTCACCTCTTGCGCCACGGAGAGCAATAACGCTGCAATCAAAGCAGCACTCAAGGCTAACCCGGACAAGCGGCACATCGTCACTTCCAGCGCGGAGCATTCCTCCGTGCTGAATTATTGCATGGTTCTGGAGAGAGAGGGCTATCGTATCACCTACCTGCCCGCTGATCGCGATGGCTTATTGAACTTGGCTGACCTGGAAACAGCCCTCACGGAGCAGACCGCCGTGGCATCGCTGATGTGGGCGAACAACGAAACGGGCGTATTATTCCCCGTCGATCGGATTGCGGAAATCTGCCGCTCGCGTGGCGTCCTATATCACTGCGATGCCGTGCAAGCAGCAGGCAAGGTGAAGATTGACGTGCGAAAGCTACCGGCCGATTATCTGTCACTGACGGGCCATAAGTTTCACGCGCCGAAAGGGATTGGCGCGCTCTACGTCCGACGCAAGGCGCCGTTCGCACCCTTAATCTACGGTGGACATCAGGAGCGCAACCGGCGAGGCGGCACGGAGAGTGTGCCTCTGGTTGTGGGAATGGGCAAAGCCGCTGAATTGGCCCGCAAACACTTGCCTGACTATGAAGGCAAGGTTTGCCCGCTGCGAGATGCGCTGGAGGAAGGCATTCTCAGTTCAATTCCTGACACCGAGCTGAATGGCCACAAAACCCAGCGGCTCGCCAACACCACAAATATCAGTTTCCATGGTATTGAATCCGAGGCACTGCTCATCCTGCTCGATAAGGAAGGGATCTGTGCCTCGTCCGGTTCGGCATGCCTTGCCGATTCCGACGAGCCGTCGCACGTCATCAAGGCTATGAAGCCTGAAGGTGCCGCTTCCCGGCAAATGATTCGTCTTTCACTCGGCACCGACAGCACAACCGAAGATATGCGGGCGGTGTTGTCAGTTGCCCCAAAGCTCGTGCGAATGCTGCTCGATCCGTGGGACTCTCGGGCGAAGGTCACCTGAGATCGGGGCTTGGCCCGAGTCCGCGCTAGTTCAGCGCCGAGCCGATCAGCGGGACGAACTTCAGCAAGTAACACTCACTTGAATTCGGAAACACCGTCGCAAGGAAGGCCTGCCACCGTGCGCGCATTCCGACCCACTCCAGTTCAATGGCTTGGCTCGCGGTCCGTATGCGCAGGATGATGTCCCCCGCTAGAGCCAGCTTCAAGAGCGTACGCGCGAAGTATTTGTGATCTGGATCTGATGCGTAGGCCTGGAGGTCGACGAGAAACTCCGCCAAGGTGCCCTTCCCCTTGAGAATCGCAACGTACTTTGCGAAGGCATCGGAAAAGATTTTATGTCGTGCGATGTCGCGAATCTCTGAGAAGCCTTTGAACGGGGTGTAGTTGAGCATGTTTCGCTCAATCGACTCGTCAGTTGGATCAGTGACGTAGGCCCGCCTTGAGACCAGCTCGTAGGCTTCGTGTGAAACGGCATACCTGTCGTAGATGTCGTAAAAGCGCCTCCACGGAGTCTCGTGGTGTGGATTTCTTCCCAGATGGCGCTCCGTAATGCCGAATACGTGTTTGCGGAAGTCGATCGGAAGGACCTGGACCATCTTGGATCTGTCCAATTCCAATTTCGTAATTGTTCGACCTTGAAGGCACAGGAGGCAGTGAACAGAAAAATAACTGGCGTAGTAATTTGTCACGCGCGCCCACGTTTCCAGGCCACTTCGCGCAAGGATGTAATGAGCCATCGTGTTGCAAAACGCCCTCTGAAGAAAGTCCAGAGCTTGGTTCATCAAGCAGGCCGTTATCTTTGCATCCTGAACATAGACAGCCGCACTATCAACGGCCGATGCGGTATAGCCTTTGGCGATGAGCCAAGGGCCGAGGTAAGCTGAGACAGACGTAGGGTCCGACACAAATGGCGACGCTGCGAATGCAGCCTGTTGGTCCTGCACAAGCCACGAGTGCGTCAGCATACTTTCCAACGGTGCGCCCGGAGATTTCACGACTTTCGGCATTTCACCCGCCAAATACCGTCCTGTTCACGCGTTTGGTTAATTCTGTAATCCCACCTTCGCCGACATATGAGAATCCCTCAGCCTTTGTCTCCGCGGCGCTGAACGAAAACTTCTTAAGTTTCCTGATATAGGGCGCGAAGGCTTCTTCGTCGATTGTTAAGCCGGTCGCGTCACTGAGAGTAGCGCCCTTGCGCCTGAGGTCAGCGACAATCTGCTCCAGCAGGTTCAGCAGTGCAGATACCCCGACGTACTTGCACAACAAGAAGGCCTTGTTGTCCCACTGAGCTGAGTACGGCTTGGAAATGGCCCTGAAATATTCGAGTAACAACTCGTGCTGCATCCGCTCTTCGAAGAAATCTGGGTCCGTGCTGCCAAACAAGTGTCCCTTCCTAAAAAGCTTCTTTAGAGCGGAGATGAATGAAGATTGGCTGATGATCCGGTTTCCGGCGCCCACCATTGCAATGCGGTCTTTCCAGGGGGATTCGGGCGCTTCATTCAGAAACGCGACCAATTCCTGGCACCTCTTGTCCTCGAATTGGACCGGCTCCGTTTCACGCAGCATAGGTATGAGGTCATAGACGAGCGATGGATTGATCTTTCGTTGGTTCGCGTTGATGGACCGAAAGATGGACGCCTTCCTGGAATTATCAAGATTCAAGAACGCGCTGACAACAACGTTCATATCCTTGTCACCGGAGTAGTCCGGCCCGAAGGCCCAGAGCCGATGCTGTCCATCAATTACGAATGCTTCACCAGCCGGCCGTTTGCAGATGTGTAGTCTCCCGTTTAGAAATTTGCTGTCTGGGCTGAGACTAATAATAATTGCGTTCGGAAGAAGCGCGGGGCTTGACCCGTTGGAAGTGAGGAATTTGCCGATCTCCCTCAGTCGATCAGGGCGAAGCCCGCGCTGGATTCCCATCTTGTTATACTGAGTTCGCTCCGAGGTGTAGGCGATCTCAAGTAGCCTTTTCGCAGAAATCGCGAATAGGTAAAAGGTCGTCTCACCCTGCGAAACAGGTATGGCAGGAACCGGGTCAAGGTAGGCGAGTTCCTCGGGCTTATCCGCCATAGCTATTTCCCTCCATCCTTCCAAAACTGGCGGGCCATTCCGGTGGTGAGCTTGCCTTGCAGCCGCAAGGCCGCCTCGGCTTTCCGGAACTTCTGGTGGATAACGCCGCCGAGGATCATCTTTTGTTCGGTGTCGCTCAGTGTCTGCGGGGAGAAGTGGACACCGCATTCGGCCAGGTCGGCGAAGTTGGTCTCGCTTGCGCCAACGCTCAAGAATTTATCGGCATCCTGCGACGCAAGCCAGAGAGGGAAGCCCCATGAACGCCCTTGCCGGGCGAGCGAACTGAGGAGGCCGGCCTTGCTCTCTTTCGGCAGCAGGAGATGCGCCTCATCCACGAACAGCACCATCTTGATGGGTTGGACGTTGTTCTTGACTGCCAGATTCTGGCTGAGCTTCTTGGTGAGAAAGTTCAGGATCAGGGCCACCGCCAGCGCTTTTGTCTCAGTATCGTTGCCGAACTCCTTGAAATCGACTACCAGCGAGTCGTTCAACCATTCGTCGACGGTAATCGCGCGGTCCGCATTGGCGAACAGGCCTAACCTTTCGATCTTCTGGATAATTGCAAGATCGACTCCGCTCGCTCCGCCATTTTGCAATTCCAGTGACAGCGACCGAAAATCCGGCGTGGTGAGATGTTCATAGGCATCAGAGGCGTTGCGCTCCTGCTTCGCGCCCAGGTGCGGGGCAAAGCATCGGATCAGATTGGCAATCTCGTAGGCGACCTGCGCATTTTGCGCTGGGTTTGCGTGCCGGTAAAGCGGATTGATGGGCAGACCTTGCTGGATCAGCCGCACGGGGCTCGCCGCAGTCTGTTCCAAGAACTGGGCGCGATTCCTCCGTTGTTGCGGATTGTTTGGGTCGTCCTCCAGTTCGCCCTTCATGTCGAAGAACACGAACCGAACACCAAAGTTTGCAAGTTGGGCCAACAGATCGAGCGCAAGCTGGCTCTTGCCTGTTCCCGGCTGCCCGGAAATTACCAGTAAGCCGTTATTGGTGCCGGGGCCGTTCACCGACCACTCAGGCGCATCCACCAAAACCTTGAGTTTCACCTCAGTCTCGACCACGGGCAATGCGGGGACTGAGGGCCTGAGTCCCGTGCCTAGTTCGACGCCGTCGGCTAGCTTTAGCAACTCACTCACGAACTTAGCCTGGTCGTTGCCTGATTCCTCCCAAATCTGTTTGAGCCTCAGACAGCCGAACTCGAAATGCTTGCGAAGCTCCTGCCGGTAGGCGCTCTCATCAAGGCTGCGACCACTGTGGTGGTTCAAAGCCGCACGGACAACGTCTCTGAGTTCGTCTCCGACCACCTGTTCATCGTTAAGCGTGACGCCTTTCGCATCCTTGGGCTTAAACTCAGAGGGCAGGCCTTCGCCCAAAGCAAGGAATAGCGCAGCGCGCCCGAGGACAGCTTGATTTCGCGCCCCGACCCGCGCGTATACGCCCTCGATGAACTCGTGCGCTTCTTCGCTCGTGTCAAATTTCATGGAGCTTGAGCCTCTTCACTTTTGCGACCTCTTCATTTCATCGAACATGCCGATAGTTCGCGCACGGTTATCTTCAAACAGTTCGCGATTTTCATCGAGAATCCTTGCACCTTGTCGCGCGCCCTGACAGAACTGCGCCCGCGTTTGCCAGTCCAGGGTGCTGTGGAAGATCTCGTTGCGCATGATGTCCTCGATCATGGCAGCGTCGTCGGGATTGCACCCGGTGTCCTCCATGATGGCCTTGATGTATGCACTCATCGTGTTCCTCCTCCCAAGTCACAAGTCATGTCCGAAGTAATCATTGGTGATCCTCACTTCATAGTCCCTGCTCTCAGGTTTGCCGTGCGGGTGCAATGTGTACACGCGTGCCAGCCGATCGCTGATGCGCTTGAACAACAGGCCTTCCGGGTCAACTTCAGAGTTGGTTGTGAGAATAACGGATTGATGGCCGGTAAGGTAAAGCTGGTCGAGCACGTTGGCTCGAACCTCTTTGTCAAGACGGGCCAGCGGCGTGTCTACAACCAAAGGTGGCACGAGTTTGGCCAAACGCCGAAGTGCCTCATAGAACGCTAGCATACGAACCTGCCGCTGACCGGCAGAGGTGTTGGTTTCCTCCCACGCCACGCGCCTGCCATCACGGCGAATGAGCAAGCACTGCCAGTGGTTGTCAAACTCCATCCCCGCGAACTCGCGGGTCCGGTCGGTAATTTGCGTCCACAACCCGCCCACATGGTCCGAAATTCTCTTCCGCATGCGAATTGCCGCCCGACTGCGAATTTCGCAGGCCGCTTCGCGATAACGCGCTGCCAGCGAGGCGAGACTTTCACCTTTTTCAGCTTTCTCAACGATCTCACGTTGATTGGTCTCTTGGCGTTTCAGTTCTCCAAGTTCGGCATCCAGCCGCGATATCTCCGAAGCAATCTCAGTTCGGCGCTTGGTAATTTGCTCGCGCTTGGAAATGAGTTCGCCGCGTTTCTCATGCAACTCAGTACCGCGCTTAAAGGCAGCGGTGTTCTGCTGCATCTGCTTGAGCTTTTGATCCAGTTCGCGGAGCTCGACGTCCATTCGCTCGATGGTGGCGCACCTTTCAGCCAAGTCGCGCAGCGAACCACCGGGGGCGATGAGGCGGGACCGTATTTGAGCACTGGTATCATTACGATCGGTGACGAAAACTCGATCGGGCATTGCGTCCGGAGGCGGATGAAACAACCGATGCAAGGCATCTTCTAGACGCTTCACGTAGAATGCCTGAACGTCTGGCTGTAGCGAGAATTCTAGGGGCACACCGTCAAAGATGTCTCTTTTGACTTGCGGTATCTTTGGTTCAACGGTGGATTTTGCGCTTTCCCATTCACGCCTCCGTTCCTCGGAGATCAAGTAATCATGAAGCTCCTTGCGATACGTGCCCAACAGAGAAATTGGAATTGCCAACTCCCAAGCCGCGGTGAGATGTGCCTCCAGGTCGGCTTTGATTTTGGTGAGCTCGTTTCGTCGCTCCTGCGCGAGGTCAAGCTCCGCAGGGTCAACTGCGCCGAGCGTCTTTAGGTCGTCCTCGACCTCCAGCAGCTCTACCTCAACCTCGTTTAAGTCACGATCGAGGCTATCCTGCTCCTTACGACGTGCTTTCAGGTGCCCCTCAACTCGGAGCACATCAGCGGAAAGGTCGGCAAGTCTTGTAGCGGGATCGGGGCCGCTGGTTGAATTGAAATTTCGGGGAATCTTCGACTGAATTAATTGCCGAAGATCATTCTCCAGTTCGCCGTAGGTCCATAGCCCGAGAATGCGGCTCACACCCTCGACGATGTCTTGCTGTCCCAAGTTGACGCTCTGACTACGTTCTGCATCGAAAAAGAAGAAGCGGGCCAGATGCCGCGGAAGAAATGCGTCGCGAAGCTTCTGGATAATCTGTTCGTCCTCAATTAGGCCGGGAGTATCCGAACGCTGAGCGCAGGAACGCCACACGGGTGGGGAGTTTGGGCGATGTCTGATTTCACGCACCAACTCAACCTTACGGCTGCCACCGCTCTTGTCATCTCGCAATGAGACTTCGACTTTAAGTCGGACAGCATCCTGGCCTTCGGCTTGCGCCTGTCGGTTCAGCGACCTGTCAAAAAGGAAGCGGGTCGCATCTGAGCCGGTTTCCACTCGCTTCAGGTCACCTACGCCGCTTTCACCGACAACTGCCAAGTACAGCGCCCGCAGCAGATGGGTCTTGCCTGCGCCATTCTTTCCGCCGATGAGGATGCCGCATCGCCCGTCCAAGCTGCCAAACTTCAGCTTGTGCTCACCGTAGAATGGGCCAAAATTTTCCAGTGTGAGCGAGTCGATATAGATCTCTGCCACGTTATTTCTTCGCGCTGGCCGCCTGGTTCTCCAGGTCATCCTTGAGAATGTTGAGCAGGTCGTCCGGCAGGCCGTGGGCGCGGTGACTTTCGCCGTATTCCTCGACCTTGGCGACCATGCGGCGCAACATCTCGGGGTCAACACCTTTCTCCCGAGCAACCTCATCTTCCATCTCACGCAGGCGATTCAGTTCATTTAGGTCGGTGTGCATGGTACCACCTCGTTGTTTGTTGACGATGCGGGCCACACCGCGGCCGTCATCTGGGTCTCGTGCGGCCTTCCACATTTGCTGGATGAGCAGCAGTTCTTCGGGGCTGATGAGCTGCAAGCCGGTCTCCTCCTGTAAAGCGAGCAGTTTGGCCAAAAGCTCTCGGCGCGAGGAAATCAGCAGCGGCCCGGGACCGTTATTGCCGTTCACGCGGCGGTTGTCGCGTTTGTTGTTGGCGGGGTCACGGTAGAATAGCAGCGTTTCACGGAATTCGATCAGCTTCTCCATCCGCTCGTCGCCGCTGGCAAGCAATCCTTCACTGGCCTTATCACGCTCAACAACCGTGCAGGTCCAGCAGCCGAACCGGCTGTTGCCACAACTGGGCGTACTGGTATCGATTTGGATTGGACATTCGCCGTTGCTCGCGCTGGCGTAGAGTTTGTAAAGGGACCGATTGTCACCACCCCATGGGTTGGGCCTCTGAAGCAGGTACGCCCAGACATCTTCTGTACTAAGAAATTCAATCGGATTGGCCACCCACACGCGGGGCAAGTCAGGATGCCGGCGTAACCCATTGCGCGCTTCACGACCCGCCATCGTCTGTGCGCGAGTTGAGCTTTCTGCGCGGCGCGCGCCAAGATGCAGAATCGCTCCGCCCCAATGACCGAGGCGCTGCTTTACGAACACATTGACCGGATCAATCTTCATCCGTTGGGTACACCAGCGGAAGGTACGGTTTGGCGGCGGGTAGCCACGGCCGATGATGTTCACCCAGAAAGATTCCTCGATAATCGGTTTCAATAAGGCGGCGTCGATATTTAGGTTGCGCTGCTCGGAGCACTTCCGCATTTTATCCAGGGAGCTTTCGATCATCTCCGCGATGGCGGGAATCTCGACGCGTGTATCGGTGCAAAGAACGGACACCGGCTTTTTGCGCTGCTCAGCCGGGATGGACAGGACGACATGGAAAACTAGCGAGGCCAGCATGGTGCTGTCCTTGCCGCCGCTGAAGCCCACCAGCCAGGGCCGTTCGTCCTCCACGTAAAGTCGGCGGAGAGAAGTCTTAATCTCCTGAAACATATTTGCGGGCATCGGACGCGTAAGTACGGTGAACTGAGCTTACGATAATCTTCTTCAGTTTGTAAGTATAGTACGGCAACCGCGCCAGACGCACCTGGGACTATTTTTCGCGCTATCGAGGCCGTCCTCCTTTGCGATTGCCACGACGCTCTCGATTTGGTTGCCAGTCTTGCCCGTTTTATTCGGCCCAATTATTCTGACATTCCGAACAGCGACCGTAGCTTTGCGCAAAGTCGTGTGGCGGCTTCGACTGCCTCGGATGCTTCTTCTTGTCCGTCGATTAATCGGAAGAACGGAAATCCAGGGCGGCGCGGGCGAGAGGGGGAGGTTCTGTACAGGCCACGACCAATCTGGATACATGGGTGCCAAGAGCCGGTCCAAAACGACGAGATCATGGGTCCGGGGGGGTGTAGCGACTCTGCTAGGCGGACTCAGAGGTATCAAGGCGGGATTTTGAGGAAAATTAGTACGCGCGCGCGAAGATGCCTCTCTCAACCGCGAGCTGGCCGCAGTAAACACACTTGCCACGGCCGCGGGTTTGCTCGAGGGGGATGCAGCGCATAGT
>JBOGJS010000257.1:0-3058 GCA_050745365.1 Terriglobia bacterium | reverse complement strand
GGAGCATTGCCGTGCACGGGGGAAGTAAAGCTGTGCGCCAGTCAGGGCATGCCCTCCGGTAGTTTGCAGTAGAAGTCCAGTACGAGGCTACGATGTCTACCAGGAGAGGATTCATGGGGCAGATTACGGGAGGTACCGCCGCATTGGCGGTTTCAGCATCAGTTCCATCCGCACCGCTCGATCAGCAGTTGCCGGTCGGGGGCAAAAGTCAAATAGCCGGTGCTAGGAATTTTAGGGTTAAAGCCTGCTTGAATACGATCAGCTACGCCGGGTTTTGGCGCGGGCAGGCGTTTTTGACCGTAGACCAGGTCGTGGGTAAGGCCAAGGAGCTTGGCTTCGACGGTGTGGAGCTGATGTGCAAGCGCCCCCACTTGTCGCCACTGGATTATGATGAGGCGGCGCGCGAACGGTTACGATCGAGGATTGAGCAGCTTGGCCTGAAACTGGTGATCCTGGGAGGCTATACCGATTTTTCCGCCGGGATGGACAGGCCCGGCATTCCCCATGTTGAAATTCAAGCCACCTATTTGGGAGAGGTGGCGCGTCTGGCGCACGATCTGGGCACCAACATGGTGAGAGTGTTCACGGGCTTCGAGCGTGAGGGCATTCCGTACGATCAACAATACAGCGCGGTCGTGGAAGGCCTGCGGTTGGGCGGGGAGCAGGCTGCGCGCTATGGCGTCACCCTGGCGGTGCAAAACCACCACGATTTGGCGGTCACTGCAGATGGCATGCAATGGCTTCTAAATGAAGTGAATCTCCCGAACGTTAAGGCCGCCTGGGATGCATGGAGCCCCTCGGCGCAAGGTTATACGCCGGCCCAGATCCGTGAGGATGTGCTTAAGTTGAAACCGTACATCGTGTACACCACGGCTGCTCAGTATATGACTTTGCCCAGATACCGTTACCTGCCGGATGTAGTGAACTACGAGAAAATCCCGTCTGTAAACCTTGAAATCCCGATGGGTCCGGGAATGGTGGACTATGATAGTTTCTTTAACGCACTTGAGGAGATTGGATACCACGGTTATATAGGTTACGAGATCTGCGCCGTTACGCGAGGCGGAGGCTCCATCGAGAATCTCGATCGCGTTGCCATGTCATTCTTGGATTACGTCAGGAAATTCTCTTAAGCCTAACCGGCTACCTCATTGAGAATTTCCCGCGAGGGGATCACTCGCGTGGAAAAAATCAACTGCGACTGTCATCCTGAAATCAGTGGCGCGCGCCTTTCCGATCCGGTACTTGCGGCACTGGGCGTGCCGGCAGTCCAGCTCAGCGATGACGCCCAGAGCGGCTGAAGTGAACCCGAGGATGCCGCGCGGCAGGGCGTGAAGTCGCAAGCTCCTTCGAAGACGTTCGAACCTTTACATAATGGATTTTCCTCCATCCACTGTGAACACCTGGCCGGTGATGAACCGGTTGCGAGTGGCAAGGAACAGAACCAGGTCTGCAATATCGTTCGCCCGGCCGGGGATACCGAGCGGCGCGCCACGGACAAGTTTCTTCATCACCGGGTCGCGCTCCTCTCCGGGGAAAAGGATGGTTCCGGGCGCGATGCTGTTGACGCGAATCCGCGGCGCGAGCGCTCTGGCGAGGCACTTCGTAAGCATGATCAAGGCAGCCTTCGAGCTGCAATAATGCAGGTAAAGCGGCCAGGCCTGAATACCTCCGAGAGAGGAGATATTGATGATGTGTCCGCCGCTCTGTTTCATCATCAGTCGCGCGGCAGCCTGCGCGCAGAAAAATGCGCCTTTGAGGTTGGTGCCGAGGATGCGGTCCCAATCGCGCTCGGTGACGCGATCCCATGGCACGGGATAAAAAATCCCGGCATTATTCACCAGCACGTCGCAGCGGTCGAATCGCCTCCTGACCGCCTGGAACATGGCCCGAACTTCGTGAGGGTGGGAAACATCAGCGCGAAGCGCGACGGATTCAACCCCGAGGGACCGAATCTCCTCGACCGTTTCCATCGCCGGCTTCTTCGAGCGACGATAGTTTACCACCACATGCGCGCCGGCTCCGGCCAGCGCGAGAGCAATAGCCCGTCCGATGCGTAGCCCAGCGCCCGTTACCAAGGCTACCTGGCCGTGCAAAGGTTGATCTGGTTCCGGCTTGGTCATTTCCTTGACGCTCCTTTCCTGTTCGCATAGAATTCAACCGTGGCTGCTGACAGTCAAATCGTCGTCTATTCTAAGCCCGGCTGTTGCCTTTGTGACAAGGTGAGGGCGCAGTTGCAGCTTCTCCAAAAGCAGCGTCCGTTTGAGTGGAGCGAAGTTAACATCCTGGAGGATCCCGCTGCAGCCGAAAAGTTCAAAGAGCAAATTCCAGTCGTGTTCATCAACGGCCAGATGGCGTTTCGCTATCATCTCGACGAAAAAGAATTTTTAAAGCTGCTGTAGCCTTTTCAAGCCTTGGGGCAGGGCATGCAACTTGATCTCCTTTCGATCGCCGCGCATCCGGACGACACCGAGCTCACCTGCGGCGGCACCATCATCAAGATGGCAGAGGCGGGTTACAAAGTGGGCTTGCTCGACTTAACGGCGGGCGAGTCCGGCACGCGGGGCAGCGCTCGTCTGCGGGCAAGAGAGTCATCGCGTGCTTCGCGCGCGATGGGCATTGCTTACCGGGAGAACTTAGGGCTGCCGGATGCGGCCCTCGAGCATACTCGCGAATACAAATTGAAGATCGCCGACAGGATTCGCGCCCTGCGACCTCGCACCGTTATCCTGCCTTACTGGGAAGGTCGTCACCCGGATCATTACACCGCCGGGCAGATAGGCTATGAAGCCTGCTTTCTGGCCGGGCTGGCGCGAGTGCCTCTGAACGGAGAACCATTCCGTCCCTATAAAATCATTTATGCCTCGGTCTACATGCCTTCCATCCGCCCCTCTTTCGTGGTTGACTTCACCGGGCAATTTGAGAAGAAGCTCAAGGCTGTCCTATGCTACAGCTCGCAGTTCTCGCCTCAAAAAGACGTTCAGAACCTCTTTCCGTCGCGCGCAGATCTCCGCGAGCGGCTGGGCTCGCTCGGCCGGCATTTTGGACTGATGATCGG
>JBOGJS010000256.1:0-36376 GCA_050745365.1 Terriglobia bacterium | reverse complement strand
GGGAGAAGGTGCCCGACGTAGGAGGGTGGATGAGGGGCCGTTTTTCCATGGTTTCCAGGTGCCGTAAGGCGACATGAGCAAGCGCGGAGTTGCCCTTCTAACTCCGCGGCTTTTGTTTATCCCGAACGAAATGCCGCAGAGTTTCTGAACAGCGAAACTCTGCGCTGCCCCACTTTTCGGTGGAGGACCACAACGTCTCCACAAGCACTGCCGCTAGAACTTACGTGCGCAAACTTGCCAGCCTACCTGGAAAGCCGTCAGCTCATCCGAGATCGGGAGGAAGTTTGCGTGCGGGAGCTGGGCGGTGGCGTCTCCAATATTGTCTTGCTGGCGGAACGGTGTCGCGACCCGGAGCGCCGGTGGGTGGTGAAGCAATCTCTGGAGAAGCTCAGGGTGGAAGATGATTGGCGCTCCAAAAGAGAACGGATTTTCAGAGAAGCAGAAGCGATTCAATCGTTGCGTGATGTTCTGGGTCGCTCCTCGCTGCCGGAGATCATTGATATTGACCGGGAAAACTTCGCCTTCGTCATGACAGCGGCTCCCGCAGGCTCAGAAGTCTGGAAAACCTTGTTGCTCGCCGGGGAAGTAGACCTTAAGGTGGCGAGCCAGGCCGGAGAGCTGCTCGGCAAGCTGATCAATGCGGCGGCGAACGACCCATCGCTTCAGGAGAGATTCCAGGATCGGACGGTCTTCGACCAGTTGCGAATCGATCCATACTATCGCACCACGGCAGAGCGCCATCCGGAAATGAGGGGAGCTTATGAAAGGCTCATCGCCGACTCATGGAGCATCCGCACCGCGCTCGTGCATGGGGACTTCAGCCCCAAGAACATTCTGGTGAGAGACGGGAAGATCTTCTTGATCGATTTTGAAGTGGTTCACTGGGGTGACCCCGCGTTTGACGCGGGTTTTCTGCTGAATCATCTGTTCCTGAAGGCTCTGTATCAGCCACAATATGCTGAACTTTATTTCCAGGCTGCTCTTGCATTCTGGCGGGGCCTCGGCGAGAATCAGCAGCCGGCCGCATTTGAGAAGATGACTTTGCGGCACCTGGGCGGGCTGATGCTGGCGCGAATCGACGGGAAATCTCCGGTAGAATACATTCGCGATGCGAGTCTGAAAGAGCGCGTGCGCGAGCTCGCGCGGAGCATTCTCTCGCGCCCACCCGGCAGCGTGGAAGAAGCCATTTCGCGCGCCGCCGGAAAAATGGAACCATGGCCAGAATAGAACATGTTCAAGCGCGGCAAGTTCTGGATTCCCGCGGTAATCCCACCGTGGAGGTGGATGTTTTTCTCGAGGATGGCGCGCTCGGCCGCGCCATTGTCCCCTCGGGCGCGTCGACCGGAAGCGCGGAAGCGGTGGAGCGGCGAGATAAAGACCCGGCGAGCTATCTAGGCCGGGGCGTGCTCGATCCGATTCAAAACGTCGAGCAGATGATTGCTGGTGAGCTCCGTGGCATGGAAGCCAGTAACCAGCCCTTCGTGGACCAGAGGCTTTGCGATCTTGACGGCACCCCCAACAAAAGCCGCCTGGGGGCCAATGCACTCCTGGGCGTTTCTCTAGCTGTGGCGCGGGCCGCCGCAGTTTCCGCGGGAATGCCGCTCTATCGGTATCTCGGCGGTCTTGAAGCCGTGGAGTTGCCGGTTCCGATGGTGAACGTTCTCAGCGGTGGACTTCACGGCGGCGGCAACATTGATTTTCAGGATTACATGCTAATCCCGCTTCGTGCCCGCCGCTACTCAGAAGCTTTAGAGGACGCGTGCGCCGTCTTTCGCGCGATGAAACACGTGTTGAAGTCGCGGGGAATCCTTACACCTGGTGTAGCAGATGAGGGTGGATACGCACCCGCGCTCAAATCCAATGAAGCGGGATTTGAGTTGATGGTGGAAGCGTTCGAGCAGGCGGGATTCAAGCCGGGGTCGGAGGCCGCCATCGCCGTCGACGTCGCCGCAAGCCACTTTTTCCAAAACGGTCTCTATAGCCTTTCCGCCGAGGGCGTGGCGCTGAGGTCCGATGAATTCACCAGGCGAATGAAGGAGTGGGTGGGCCAGTATCCCATCCTTTCCATTGAGGATGGCTTGGCGGAAGAGGATTGGGGCGGGTGGAAGGACTTAACCGCCCGCCTTTCCGCCCGCTGCCAACTGATCGGCGATGACCTTTTTGTTACGAACCTCGCTCGTCTCCGGCGGGGCATCCGGGAAGGCACGGCCAACGCCGTGCTGGTCAAATTGAACCAGGTTGGGACGCTGTCGGAAACGCTCGCCGTCCTCGAATTAGCCCGCGATCACGGCTATCGCACCGTGATCAGCGCACGGTCCGGTGAAACCGAAGACGATTTCATTGCCGATCTGGCGGTAGCGACCGGCGCCGGGCAAATTAAGATCGGCTCCGTCACGCGCTCCGAGCGTCTAGCGAAGTACAACCGACTTTTGCGCCTCGAGCAACACCTCGGCACAAGAGCAAAATACCGCGGCGCGGAATTGTTCGCCGGCCTTGCGCCGGCTTGAAAGCCGCCACACCAACTCTCAGGAACGGGACCGGGTGCCCGATACATAAGTTGAGACCTGGGAAGTGAATATGGCCCCGCAAGGGCCGGGCCATGCATAGCCGTAGGTGCAACCTACGGATAGGCACGGCATTTAACCCATCAACCCTGGAAGCAAGCGATGTTGTGTTTAAATTGCGGTAGCGAAATGATGAACAATAACGTGACCACTCAGCACGGTCATATCTCTTACAATGCTTGCGAGCAGTGCGGAAGCTTATGGCTGGATGCGGGCGAGTTAGACAAGATGGCTTTTCAGGTTGAGGGAAGCATCGAATACTGTTCCCAGGACGAAGACGGCACGCCTGAGGCTCAGCCCAAGAAGTGCCCTCGCTGTGAGGATTCCGTCTTAGATCGAGTGAGGTTTTTGAAATACTCCGATATCATTCTGCACTGCTGTGGAAACTGTTGTGGCTTCTGGCTCGATGGCGGTGAGCTGAACTTGATCAACAAAGAGCTGAGAAAAATTATGCCGGTGCAGGGCAAAGGGTTTTCTGATTTTGTGAACCACGTGCACGTTCCTTACTGGCACAAACAGATCAGGCGAAAAAGTAGCGAGGTCGATTTTCATGTAGAGGTTGAGCCGATTCAAGGGGCAAAGGAACAGGGGACGACCACTGATATTTGTCCCCGATGCGAACATACGCTCAATTTTTACGAGGTTTTCTCGATGAGGTTTGAAGGCTGCCCGAAATGCAAAGGGATTTGGCTATTTGAGGATGAGTTGAGAAAGCTGAAAAACAAGGTAGACCACGGTTCGTTGCGATGGATGAATGACGAGATCGAAGCGATCGAGACGACGAGCGCCAGAGTAACGAACCGCAGATGCGTTAAATGCAAAACCGTAAAGATGGTTTCGGTGCTCTTCGGAAAATCTTCAATCCTGATCGACTGGTGCCCGCGGTGCCGCGGGATGTGGCTTGACCGGGATGAGTTCGAGTCCATCGTTGAGTACTTGAAGAGCGAGGAAAGCGACATGAAGCCCAAGGAGATAGAACAAGAGGCCGTTCAAGAAGCGAAGCGGATTTGGAGCGGGGGACCGGAAGGAAGATTCGATGAATTCCGGGATGCCGGTGCTGCCCTCTCAGCCTTGATCAGTGCCACGATCTTTGAGCACCCGAAGCTCTTTAATTTTCTGGAGGGCTTTAAACGAGGCGAGGGTTTCCCCGGCTAACTTCGATTTTCATCTCCCGAAGTCGTCGCCTTCGACAGTGTAGATCCTGACCCACTGGCCGCGGCGCGTGAATTGGCGCAGAAGGGCCAGGTGAAAGCGGGTGGCGAGCGCGCGCGGAGGCATCGCGGGACGGTACTCGAAAAAGCGCCTGAGACGGGTGATAAGCGGCGAGCGTGGCGAAAGAAGATTGTCGCCGGGATCCCACTGCCGCGAATAGAGATAGAGCACGTCAAAATGCGGCAGATTGCGAAGATCCGCCGGCCTGAAATCACTCACCGCGGCGACGCGAAGTGGATGAGTTACGTAGCCGAGAAATGGACTTCTCAGTTCGTCCGTTGCCGGCCACGCCGTGAGAATGACGGGATTTCCGGGTAGAGCTTCGAGGAAATTTGCCGCTTGCTGGTGCAGTCGCACGAAATCCGAATAGGCGAGGTTATCTTCGTAGGGGAACGGGTACGGTGGATTGATAAACCACGAGCTGATGAAACAAGCCACCGCAACGAGCATGAGCGCTCGCGCGGCGGTTCGTGGTAGGCGCGCCGCAAGCGTGGCCGCGCCTACGTAAAACACGGGGAAGACCGGCAGCAGATACCGTGGCAGAATCGCGCCTCCCACCAGGCTGAGCATCACGAGATAAACCAGAATCAGACCGATGGCAAGAAAGGCGAAGCCCGGGCGGCGGTTCGTCTCCCCGCGCAAAAATCCGCCGCATTGCCGAAGCCTCTTGCCAGGAAGACCGATTCCGAGCTCGGCGAGGAATCTCGCTCTGAAGTGAAGGATCTTCCGAGATTCCTCCCGCCGAAGCTCGGGGCTGACGGCAACTCCTCGGAAGGACAGACTGGACGCGCCATTCAGCGGCGCGATCGAAGAAGCGGCCTCGTCCATGCTCTGTTTCTGCTTTCGCAAGCGCCAGAGGCCCAACAGCGCCGCCGTCGTAGCGATCCAGTTGAATCCCTGAACGAACACCTCGCCCAGACGAGCCAGCAGGCCTCTCAGGATATGCAGTGGCGTCAGAGTGGCATAGAGGTTGTACTTCAAATAAGTTGCGTTTCCGGTCCAGAAGCCGGTCGCGTGATGGTAATAAACCGCCCAGGCTGCGAGCGGGGCAAGAGGCGCGAGCGCTGCCAACCACACGCTCTTGCGCCGCTCTTTACGGGAAGGCCACAGGAATGCCCACACCACTGGCAGCATGACCACGGCGGTCTCTTTGCTCATCAGCGCGGCTGATGCTGCGACGGCGAACCGCAGCCAGCGCTCATCGAGAATGAAGAGAACGGCCAGCGTGGTAAAGAGCGCCGCCGTGAGATCGAGAAACACCAGCGAGCTCTGAGCAAAGAAGAGCGGCGAGAGCGCCAGCAGCAGTGCGCTCCAAAGGCCCGTTTCGGTTCCTGCCACGCGGCGGCCCAGTAAAAACGTGACCAGGACGGCAGCCGCGGCGATGAGAATCATCGCGGTTCGTGTCGCGAGCGTACCAAAGCCGAAAAGCCGCCACACCGCGCCAAGATAGATCATCACCAGGGGCGTATGGCCGGTCGGGAGCGTGTCATGGGGAATCAGCAGGTGGTGACGGTAAAAATCCAGAGCGGCTGGAATGTAATATCCCGCCTCATCCCAGAAGTAGGGCAGGCGCAAAAAAGGCGCGTGCAGGACCAGGAGGACTCCGAAAATCGCGGCGAAAAGAAGAAGGAGGACTCGCCATTCCGAGCGCATGGAATGTCCAATTTAGCAGCCGTGCGCATCGATTTACAACCTCCACAAAGCACCGGGAAAACTTGGAATCACGGTGGCGGAAACAACGCCCCCTTTTCTCTGACCTCGCCGTCCCGCGAGGTCTGAATCTGCAGCGCGAATGGGCGCCCTCTTGTGATACATTTCTCTCGTGCCTCAATCAGCGGACACCCAGAACAGGTTGCGCGAGATCTGCCGTGCCGCGGCGCGCGTGTTTTACGAGAAGGGCTATGCTGGCGCATCGATGCAGGACATCGCCGAAGCCGTCGGCTTAACCAAGGCCGGCCTTTACCATCATATTGGCAGCAAGGAGCAGCTCCTCTTCGAAATTATGAATCACGGCATGGACATTCTTCAGGAAGCTGTGCTTGATCGCGTGGCTCCTATTCGGGACCCGCACGAAAAGCTGCGCCAGACCATCGCCGGACATATCCACCTGATTGTCCGGGCGCGCGACCGCGAAACCACCGTGATCCTGCACGAGAACCGCTCGCTTCCTGACCCGTTGCGGGAAAAGATCAACGCGAGAAAAAAGGAGTACATTCGATTCCTGGAGAACTTGATCGCAAGGGTGCAGCAGGAGTCTGGCCGCGAGCAGTTGGTTCCACCTAACCTGGCGGCCTTTGTTCTTCTTGGGATGATCAATTGGCTGTATCAGTGGTATCGGGTTGAGGGCCCTATTCCGGAAGAGCAGATCGCCGAAGCGTATTCGGACTTCTTCTTCCGCGGCCTGCTGGGTTTAGAAGAGGAACGGCACGCCGATTCCCCCGCCCGGAGCCTGTGACGAGCTGTCGAGGGTCTGGCTTACGTTTCCGCGGGTTTTAGAATGAAACTGCATTAAGAAGACGAACGCACGACTCGGTCAGGGTGTTTTGACATGCCAGAGACTACGGTTGCGATTCAAGGTGAACGGGGTTCCTTCAGCGAAGAAGCCGCGCGTCGGCTTCTCGGGCCAGGCGTCCGGGTGTTACCCAAAGAAACCTTTGCCGCCATCTTTCAGAGCGTGTCGCGAGGTGAGTCGCGCTATTGCCTTGCGCCGATTGAGAATACGCTGGCAGGCTCCGTCTACGAAAACTACGATCTTCTGCTTGAGCATGACCTGCACATCATCGCGGAAATCAACCTGCGCATCGTTCACAACCTCATTGCTTTCCCGGGGACCACAACGGGGAATCTCCGGCAGGTCTATTCGCATCCCGTTGCTCTCGCCCAGTGCGGCAGGTTTTTCAAGCGTCACCCGAAAGTGGAAAAGATTCCCTTCTACGACACAGCCGGAAGCGTGAAGATGCTGGCGGAAAGAAAAATTCATGGTGCCGGAGCAATCGCCAGCCGTATTGCGGCGTCTGTCTACGATGGGAAAATCCTCCAAACGCACCTGGAGGATCATCAGGAAAACTTCACCCGCTTTCTCCAGCTTTCCCGCTCTTCCGCTGCCCCGCCGGGAGCCAACAAGGTCTCCATTGCCTTCTCGACGCGTGATGTTCCCGGAGCCCTTTTCAAGTGTCTCAGCGTTTTTGCGCTGCGCGACATTGACCTCACCAAAATGGAATCCCGCCCCGTGCGGGGAAGGCCCTGGGAATATTTTTTCTACCTGGATTTTGCCGGCAACGTAAGGGACAAAAAGTGCCGCAAGGCTCTCGACCACCTCGCCGAAGTCACGAACTTCCTCCGTGTGCTCGGTTGCTATAAGGGCGGGGAAAAATGATGCGGAGCAAACATCACGGCTTCGAGCAGAAGCTGGTTTTAGCCGTGCCCTGCCCCTCAGGCCGCGTTAGGGAAGGCTTTAGACGCTGAGGAAGGGGGGAGAAACTCAGCAACTAAAGTTGGCCTGAAATGGGCCGTTTGAGGCACGGCTAAAGTCAACTTCTGCCCTCGATGCTCTCATCGGCTCTCCTGCTCCGATTTGGGCGAGCCATGTGGTTTTTGAGGACTGCAAATCGAAATTCACAATCCGATAGTGATTTTAGGCTCTAATATCTAGGGAGTCAACAGAATTTTTTAATTCACTCATCATCGCGCAGAAGGTGCGAAAAGCTCAACAACGGGCTGTCATCCTGAGCGACAGCGAAGGATCTCTGTATCTGTTTTCAAAGGAGCGCATCGATGCTTCTCCCGCGATTGTGGCATCAGCATGACCGTTTCAAAATCTCCACACGTTCTCAAAATGCGAGCGAGGCACCTCCGGATCCGGTTGCTTCGCTCGCCCACCTTCTCCCCAGGGGGGAATGATGTACGGCGAGGAGTGATACTGCATTGAGTCGGTCGTCGCTACGCTCCCCACCCACCTTCTCCCCTGGGGAGGAGGTGCCCGACCCTTCGGCTGCGCTCAGGGTAAACTCCGGAGGGTGGGATGAGGGGTCGTTGTTCACGGTTTCCGGGTGCCGCAACGCAAGTAGCGCGGAATTGTCCTTTAACTCCGCGGCTTTTGTTTATGCCCGAATGAAATGCCGCAGAGTTTCTGAGCAGCGCCCCCCGCTCGTTGGCGAGATGGCTTTGATCTTCTCACACCTTCGCTTGCGCCGCGCAGCCCGTGGCAGGGAGGCTGCTTTGAATCACGAGAGTCGCGCCGTGCATCTAAAATGAAGTTGGATATTTTGACCTCAGTTAAAGTATGCTTGGCAAGTGCTCGGCAAAGGGCCGGGAGCAAGGCGACCGGCCGGGAGTAAACGACTTGTGGCAACCGTTAACAAGAAAGTAAGTGACTTCTCGGAGCTTCCGATTCTCCCGGTGCGGGAGACGGTTCTGTTTCCCAACGCCATCCTGCCGCTTACGGTAGGTCGGGAGAGCTCACTGAAACTCGTCAGTGATCTTAAGGACGACGAGAAATTTATCGGCGTGGTGGCGCAGCGCGATCCCCGGGTGGATAACCCGCAGCCGGTCGATCTCTACCAGATCGGCACTGCGGCGTACATCCATAAGATTATCAAGTTGCCCAGCCAGAATCTTTTCATTTTCGTCGAGGGACTGCAGCGCATTGCGCTCGAAGAAATCATTGGCATGGAACCGTATCTTCACGCGCGGGTGAAGTCTCTTGAGGATGCGATGCCGGCTGAAAACTCCCCCGGCTTCGACGCCCTGGTGCGTAGCGTCACGTCGCTCTTCCAACAGGTGGTTCAGCTTTCGCCCGGTCTTTCCGATGATCTGCAAACCGTCGTGATGAATATTGATGATCCGGCACGCCTGGCGGACTTTATCGCCGCCAATCTTCCCTCCATCTCGAACCTGGAGAAGCAGGAACTCTTGGAAAGTCTGGATCTTACGGCGCGGCTCGAGCGGCTCAACCGGCACCTTGCACGAGAGATGGAGGTGCAGCAGATTCGTTCAAAAATTCAGTCCGATGTGCAGGACCAGGTCACCGCCAGCCAGCGCGAGTATTACCTGCGCGAGCAGATGAAGGCCATCCAGAAAGAGCTGGGCGAGGCCGACGAGCAGCACGAGGTTGAAGAGCTGCGGCAGAAAATTGAGGCCGCCGGCATGAGCGACGAAGCGAAGAAGGAGGCTTTGCGCGAGCTTGCACGACTCGCCAAAATGTCTCCCGCCGCAGCCGATTATCACGTAACGCGCACATATCTCGATTGGCTAGTGACGCTGCCCTGGAACAAGGTGAGCGGCCTGAAGGTCGATCTTCAAAAGGCTCGTGGCATTCTGGATACAGACCATTACGATCTCGAAAAAGTTAAAGAGCGCATTCTGGACTATCTTGCTGTGTTACAACTGAAACCGCAATTGAAAGGCACCATTCTGTGCTTTGTGGGGGCGCCCGGCGTCGGCAAAACCTCTCTCGCCAGGTCCATCGCTAAATCGCTTGATCGCAAGTTTGTACGAATGTCGCTCGGCGGCATTCACGACGAAGCCGAAATCCGAGGGCATCGCCGCACCTACATTGGAGCCTTGCCCGGGCAGATCATTCAGGGCATCCGGCGCGCCGAGTCGCGTGATCCCGTCTTCGTGCTGGACGAGGTGGACAAGATCGGGCGCGACTTTCGGGGTGATCCCTCTTCGGCGCTGCTCGAAGTCCTGGATCCGGAGCAGAACTCAACATTCCGGGATAACTATCTGGACGTGCAGTTCGATCTTTCGAAGGTCCTCTTTGTCTGCACCGCCAACATTCTCGATACGATCCCGCCCGCCCTCCTCGACCGCATGGAAGTGCTCGAGCTTCAGGGCTATACGGAGCAGGAAAAGGTGCAGATCGCAGTCCGTCACCTGATTCCCAAACAGACGGAAGAGCATGGCATTCGTAACCAAGAACAGATTGAGTTTACCCGCGAAGCTCTTGCCTACATCATCCAGCACTACACGCGGGAAGCGGGCGTGCGAAATCTCGAGCGGGAAATTGCCACGCTGTGCCGCAAGCAGGCGCGCCGTGTTGCGGAGGGCCACCCGGAACAATTGGTAGTGACGCCGGAAAACGTGCAGGAATTCCTGGGCGTGCCGCACTTCCGCCTGGAAACGGAAATCGTCGAGCGCACGCGCCGGCCCGGCGTCGCCGTCGGCCTTGCCTGGACACCGACCGGCGGTGACGTGCTCTTTGTCGAAGCGAGCGTGATGAAAGGCGGCAAGAGTTTCACGATGACGGGCCACGTCGGCCCAGTGATGCAGGAGTCCATGCAGGCGGCGCTTGCCTGGGTGCGCAGCCACGCCGCCGATTACAACATTGATCCTGATTTTTTCCAGTCTCACGACATCCACTTCCACGTTCCGGCTGGCGCTATTCCCAAGGATGGCCCTTCTGCAGGAGTCACCATGGTCACGGCACTGGTCTCTGCGCTGTCTTCCCACCCCGTCCGTGAGCGCGTGGCCATGACGGGAGAGATTACGCTGAGCGGCCAGGTTCTGCCCGTAGGCGGCATCAAGGAGAAAGTGCTGGCGGCCAAGCGGGCGGGAGTTTGGGAAGTGCTGCTGCCCGCTGAAAACGAGCCGAATGCCCGCGAGGACCTGCCTCCCGAACTGCTGGGCGATCTTAAGCTCAGCTACGTGAAGACGATCAGGGAAGCCTTGGAACTGGCGCTTGCGAAAGAGCCCGTTCCAATCGCGCCTGGTCAACCTACGCATGAAGTCGCTTTTGCCCATCCCGCCGCTGGACCTCCGAACTAATCTCAAAAGCGCGATGCGGCTCCTTCCTTCACCTGAAGAAATCCTTAAGATCTTCATAGCACAGCCGAACAGACCTTTTCGCCTACGCGAGCTTGTCGAGCAGCTTGGACTGCGCAGCAGCCAGGCACGGCACTTAAGGTCCGTTCTGAAAGAGCTTTCCAAGCAGCGCAAAATTCTTTACCTGAAGAAGAACCATTTTGTGCTTGGAACGCAACGTAATGGCAGAAATACCACGGTTCCGCAGCTTGTCGGGGTGGGACAAGGGGCGTTACGCGACAATATCGTGACCGGAAGACTGATCGGGCATCGAGATGGCTATGGCTTTGTGGTGCCCGACGAGTCTGCCCAGGGCCTTGACCAGGATATCTTCATCCCGCCGCCAGCGATGCACAGCGCAATGCACGGCGATCGGGTAGAAGCGCAAATCTTTCGTGCCAAAACGGATTTTCGCAATCCAGGACAGCATCGACTCGAGGGAGCCATTCTGCGCGTCCTCGACCGGGCTCAAAAAACCGTGGTGGGTGAATTTCATCGTGGCTCGCGTTACAACTATGTTCTTCCTTTTGACCGCCGGGTTTCGCATGAAATTGTGATCCCGCACGGTGAAGAGATTCCGGAGAGTTCGAGAAAGCACAGCCGACACCGGCAATTCGGCGGAGAATCCGGGCCCATAGTCAGCAGGGCAGAGCAAGACTCGGAAGGGTTGATCGTGGATGTGGAAATCACGCGCTTTTCCACGCCCACTTCTCTCGCCTGGGGCCGTGTGATCGAGATCCTTGGGCGGCGAGACGAATTTGGTGTTGACGTTGAGATGATCATCCGGAAGTATCACCTGCCCCATCGCTTCCCACCCGACGTCCTTGAAGGGGCGGAAAGCGCTCCGCAGTTTGTTTCTGAAGCGGAGCGTACTGGGCGCACGGATTTCCGCTCCCTTCCGATTGTTACCATCGATGGTGAAACCGCCAAAGACTTCGATGATGCCGTCTATGTAGAGCGAAAGCCGGACGGCAATTATCTTCTTCAGGTACACATTGCGGATGTGGCCCGCTATGTTCGGCCTGGCACGGCTCTCGACCGCGAAGCGCGCGTGCGTGGAACGTCAGTCTACTTTCCAGATCGCGCCGTACCCATGCTGCCCATCGAACTTTCGAACGGAATTTGCAGCCTTAATCCCCAAGTGGAACGCCTCGTCTTATCCGCGTTGATGGAAATCGATGCTGCCGGGCGCATCGTCGAAAGCCAGATCGTGCCGGGCGTCATCCGGAGCCACGAGCGCATGACCTATACCTCGGTCCACGCAATCCTCTCCGGAGACGAGGGAGCTTGCCGCCGATACCGCCCGCTCGTCGAAGCGTTCAAACACATGGAGGATCTCGCAAAGATTCTTATTCGCCGCCGGGACGCGCGCGGCTCCATTGACTTTGACCTGCCTGAGCCTGAAATCGAGTTTGGCGCCGAGGGGCAGATGACCGGCATTACTCGCTCGGAGCGCAACATCGCCCACCGGATCATCGAAGAATTCATGCTGGCGGCAAATAAGGCGGTGGCCCGCTATCTTGAGCAGCGGAATGTTCCCACGCTTTACCGCATCCACGAAAAACCCGATGCTCAAAAAGTGATTGAATTTGAGGAGATTGCCGCTACGTTCGGCTATTCGCTGGGCATTGAGCTGCCGCCCGCACGCCGGATCCGGCTCCAGGAACGCGGTAACAAAGAGCGCTACCCACGGTTTCAAATGCTTAAAGCAGCGGATGACCTCAAAATCACTTCCAGGCACTACCAGCGGCTCGCGAAACGCCTTGCCGGGAAGCCCGAGGAGCGCATTCTTTCCTATCTTATGCTGCGTTCGCTTAAGCAGGCGCGGTACTCGGAGGAAAACGAAGGCCACTTTGCCCTGGCTTTTCCTACGTACACCCACTTCACGTCGCCCATCCGCCGGTATCCCGACCTGATCGTGCATCGGATTTTGAAAGCGGCACTGCGCGAAGGCTCGGCAGCGGTCGTCCAGGACAAATTACCGCGGATTAAGCCGGGCGCGGCTGCGGCGACCCATCGGGCTCTCGCCGGTGGCGCTTTCGTCGAACCGGAAGAGCTGCACGCACTGGGCCTCGAAACTTCCGGATGCGAGCGGCGAGCCGCCGACGCGGAGAGAGAGCTGATGGAATGGAAAAAGGTCAGCTTTATGGCGGGCCGTCTGGGGGATGAGTTTGAGGCGCTCGTCATCAGCATCACGAAGCGCGGCTTCTTCGTCGAGCTCATCGACTTGTTTGTGGAAGGCTTCGTGCCGATTGAAAGTTTTGAAGACCCTCACTGGATCTATCGCGAAAAGCTCCGGGCCTTCGTTCACCGCGATTCCCGTCGTGCCTTTCGTCTGGGCGATCGCATTGCCGTGCGCCTCGACCGCATCGACCGCGAAGGCAACAAGCTCATCTTTTCGGTAATAAATTCAGATCACTCTCTTTCCACGCGAGTTTAGGCTTCACGCGAAAGTTCCTTTTGTGTAATAGCCGGGGAAGTACCGGGGAACTACCCGCTTGACGCGCTCCCGGCGCGGTGGTAGAACCAAGACATCAGTTTAAGAGGCGTAGCCGTGCTGCTCTCAGTGCGAGAATCGCGAGGGGGAGCATCGCGGGCGACCAACCCACGTTACCTTCTAACCATATTCAGCATTTCTTTATCGGGCGCTCCCGGCGTAGCCGATAGGAGCGCAGACTTGCTTTTTAGGTCTGCGGCTTTTCCGTTCCGCCTAAGAAAAGCCGCGGACTTAGAAAGCGATCCTGCGCTACAAGCCCGCAATTTCCGGTTTCTCCGGCAAGCCTTTCGAAAACTGTCATTCCGACCAGGTAGCGCCGACTTGTTGTTCAACTCTGCGGCTTCTCCGACCGGAAAAGCGGCGGAGTTAAAGAACAAACCCGCGCTACAACCCGCTCGTAGAAATTCAGGCGCTGGAGGTCATTCCGATGAAAATCACAAAACTATTTCCATTGGTAACGCTCGCGATACTTGGACCGGTCCTGATGGTTCCGGCCCCGAGCCGCGCCGATAGCCTGTACGGCAGCATCCGCGGCACTGTCACTGATCCCTCCGGGGCCGTGATTCCTGGCGCCACCGTGACGGCCCGAGACGTGACCACGGGAACGAATCGGGTACTGAAGTCTCAGCCGGATGGCAGCTTTGAATTCCTCAGCCTCCTTGCCCCGGCCACCTATACCGTTACGATTGAAAAGAGCGGATTCCGGGAATATACCACCAGCAATATTCATCTCAACCTGAACCAGACATTTGTGGTGAAAGTAACGCTGCGGGTTGGCTCCTCCGCCCAGCACGTCACCGTTGAGGCGAAGACGGCCCAGGTGGATACCACCAGCATGCAGTTGGGGACCACGATTACCGGTAAGGAAATCGTCAATTTACCATTGAACGGCCGCAATTGGATTCAGCTCCAGCAATTGCAGACCGGTGTCGTGGCGGGCTCGGACCGGTTGGGCCAAGGTGCGGGCGGCACGAATTTTTCCACGAACGGTGCTGAGACTCAACAGAACGCCTTTTACGTAAACGGAGTGGACACGGCGGACGTAGCCTTAAATGCTGCGGGCATTATTCCCAGCCCTGACGCACTGGGCGAGTTCCGGATGATCACCAATACCATCGATCCCGAATATGGCCGCAATTCCGGCGCCATTTTGAATGCGGTGATCAAGAACGGAACCAATCAGTTTCATGGCGATGCATTTGAGTTTTACCGGGATACCACGCTCGACGCTCGTAACTTCTTCCTGCCATCGGTAAGCCCGTTCCACCAAAATGAGTTTGGAGGTACCATCGGTGGCCCCATTTGGAAAAACCACATGTTTTTCTTCTTCTCGTACCAGGGCTTTCGCAATGTGACGCCTGAAACCTCTTCCGACTGCAACTGTTCTTCTCCGGGGGTCGCGCCGGTATTTTCGACTGCTGAGCGGGGAGGCAATTTCTCGACGGCAACGGGCGGTGCATTTCCCACAGTCAATCCGAGCACCGGCGCTTCTGCCATTTCCCCTTTCCCGCTGGTGGGAGAAGATGGGTCAGCGTATCCGGCAGGAACTCCTTACGCGACCTTATTTCCGACGGGCCAGATTCCGCAAGCCGATCTCAACCCGCTTGCCGTCAAACTGATGAATCAGTTCGTCCCGCCGCCGAACGGTCCATCAAACGAATATCTTTTCAGCCCCTCCGTGAAGGGTCTCGAAGACCAATACATCACACGAATCGATGAAAGCTTCGGCTCGAAGGATGCTCTCTGGGGGCTTTGGATCTGGGAGCGAAATCCGACCACGGAGACGCTGCCGTTCTTTGGAGCTACGCTCCCGGGTTTTGGGGAGATTGACGGCGAGCACGACCAGGAAATGGCGCTTGACTGGAACCATATTTTTAACAGCACAACTTTGAACGAGGCCCGTTTCGGTTATTTCCGCTTTAATTTTGGCGCTGTGTTCCCCCAGACCCCCATGGACCCGACATCTTATGGTTTCACCGGTATCCTGCCCCAGACCAGTGTTGACACTGGGCTTCCCTATGCATCGCTCACCGGCCTTTTCAACCTCGGGTTCAGTATCTTTGGCCCGCAGCCCCGGGTCGAGAACACTTATATGTTCATCGATAATTTTTCGAAAATTGCGGGAAGACATACGATCAAGGCTGGTTTCACGATGGAACGGTTTGAAACCTTTAACCCTTTCTTCAGCGAACTGAATGGTGATTTCACCTACAGTGGGGCCGGACCGTTTTCCACGGGGTTTCCCGGAGCGGACTTTCTGCTCGGAATCCCGGATTCATACCTCCAGGAGTCAGGCGCCATTAACAACGGGCGCGCCAGAGAATACTATTCTTACATCCAGGACCAGTTCAAATTGCGTCCTCGTCTGACGTTGACGTATGGAACCGGATGGGATATCGAAACCCCATACCTCAACCTCTTTGCAGGCGGCGAAGCAGTGAACGCTTTCCGGCCAGGCCAGCAGTCTACGGTGTTTCCCACTGCGCCGGCAGGCTTGCTCTTTCCCGGCGACAAGGGAATCACCAGCGCCGGCGGGCCGACCACACACTTGACGGATTTTGCTCCGCGGGTTGGCTTTGCCTGGAGTCCGGGCAGTTCAGGGAAGTGGAGCTTACGGGGCGGAGTGGGACTTTACTATAACCGGACAGAAGAAGAGTTGGCGCTCCAGAACCTCACCGCGCCGCCTTTTTCAAATAGCTCGACGGGCATTGCTGACGTCGGGGGGCAGCCCAACTTTGCGGCTCCGTTCACCGGCTATCTGCCCATTACGAATTCCTCTGGCGTCGTCGTAGGTGCAACCGCCGGATCCATACCCAACAAGTTTCCCTTTTCGCCTCCTGCGCCGGGCGCAAAAGTGAACTTCGGCCTTTATGAGCCGTTTTCGCTCAATGTCCTGAGCCCGAACTTTGGCGTCCCCATGTCGGAAAACTATAACCTGACGCTTGAGCGCCAGCTTACGAACTCCATGATTCTGTCAATTGGCTATGTGGGAAACGCTGCACATCACTTGGATGGGGCTTACGAAATTAATCCTGCGGGCCAATTTCCGGGTGTGAACCCGGGAGCAGCGGCGCTCGGCTGCACCGCGTTTAATCTTGCGGTTTGCGATCCGGGATCGTTCCGGTATAACCCTGCCATTTTCGGGTCTGTCGGCCAGCAAGTGACTGATTTCAATTCCAACTATAATTCTCTCCAAGTTAGCGTGAATAAGCGATTCAGCCGCGGACTTGAATTCCTCGTCGCCTACACGTGGTCCCGCTATTTCGATTACAATTCAAGCTTCGACAACCAGGCCGGACTCGTTTATCCGGGCATCAATCCTTTTGATCTCACGAATATGTATGGGCCTTCAGCCAACGACGCTCCGCAGCGGCTCGTCATCAGCTACATGTACACGCTGCCCTTCTACCACTTCATTCACCATTTGAGACCGCTTACAGATGGATGGAACCTGGTGGGCATCACAACGCTCCAGCACGGTTTCCCGGTTCCGATTTACGATACGGCATTTCCATCACTTACCTGCAATGCCGCAAAAACCTTCTATCCCTGCCCAGCCCGTCCGAGCGTGGCGCCGGGAGTCCCGCTGAACATTGGAAACCCGCGGAATTACACTCTTGCCGGAGGCGCGAATTATTGGTTTAATCCAAAGGCCTTTACAGCGCCCGCGCCGGGCACATGGGGCAACGCATCCCGCGATCCTTTCTACGGCCCTGGCATCAACAACTGGGATGTATCGCTGCTGAAGGATTTCCATATCACCGAATCCAAATACATCGAGGTGCGCCTCGAAGCCTATAACCTTTTCAACCACACGCAGTTCGGCCCGCCGGTGGGTGACATCAATAGCCCGCAGTTTGGCCAGATTCTTTCCATCTTCCCCGGCAGCAATATTGAGCCGCGTATCCTTCAGCTCGCCGGCAAGTTTTATTTTTAAATTCCAATGAGGCGCGCGAGAATTCTCGGCGTGGGTGGCGCACACATGCGCTTCTCAGCATGTCTGCGGCCTTTTTTGGTTAACATCCCAGAATGCCCCTTTGGTCGCAGACATCACCAAACGATGTCTGCGCCACCCGCGATCCCGATTCGCAGTTCTGACTCGATAAAAATCCAATGATGCGCGCGAGAATTATCCCCACTTGATTTCAAGCGGTTGTGTTACTATATTGGCAATAAGGTGTTCATAAACCTGGAGCGTAAGAAGCTTGCTGCTTCCTGGAGCAGTTTTAGACCATGACACAACATTCCAAATACGTTGCGAGGGCGATGGTTGTGGATGATGAGCCGGCGGTCCGCACGCTGTTGAGGGGAATCCTGGAGGCCGCAGGCTACGATTGCGCAGAATCTCCAGGCGGAGAGCAAGGCCTCGGGCTGCTTCGCCGCGAGGATTTTGACGTAATCCTCTCTGACTTGCACATGCCGGGTATCTCCGGGATTGAGTTTATGCAGAAAGCGCGGCAGGAATTCCCCCACGTGGCATTCCTAGTCGTCACCGGCGAACAGGATGTGCGCGTAGGAGTGGAGGCCATGAAGCAAGGAGCTTCAGATTATGTCGTGAAGCCGTTTCACCCCGAATCGGTTCTTCACAGCGTCACTCAGGCCCTTGCGAGGAAGCGCCTGGAGCTCGAGCTCGAACGGTATCGGCAGAATCTCGAACAGATGGTGGAAGAGCGGACGCAAGAGCTTGAAAGCGCTCTGCAGCAGGTTAAAAGGACGTACGACGAAACGCTCCAGGCGCTGGGAGCTGCTATCGACCTGCGAGACAGCGCCACGGCGGGGCATTCGGATCGCGTCACGCGGTACGCTCTTGCCATCGCTTACCAGATGGCCTGTTCCGAGGCGGATCTCGAGGAGATCACTCACGGCGCCTACCTCCACGATATCGGCAAGATCGGCATTCCCGATGGCATCTTACTCAAAGAAGCTTCGCTGAACGAGGAAGAAGCCGCGGTGATGAAAACCCACGTGATTATCGGTTATCACCTTGTCAGCCGCATTGCCTTTTTACATCCCGCCGCTGAAATCGTACGCACCCACCATGAACGCTTTGACGGTTGTGGCTATCCGCGCAAGCTGTTGAAACACCAGATTCCGATGGGCGCGCGCATTTTCGCCGTGGCAGACACGCTGGACGCGATGACCTCCGACCGGCCCTATCGCCGAGGGATGCCACTCGAGCGAGCGATCGAGGAAATCAAGGGCCAATCTGGGCGCCAGTTTGATCCGGAGGTGGTCATCAGCTTTCTCTCGCTGCCGCCGGAAACTTGGGAGAACATTCGCTCAACCAGCTTCGAGCCTTTGGGCGAGCACTCTGTCAGCGTTCTCGAGCCCGCAACAGGCGGAACTGGCGGCGGTTCAAACGTCCAGCCCTTGACGCGCATGCTTTAGCGCGGCGGCTATTTTGCGCCGCGCTGCGGGGCCCACCGGCGCCAGCGGCGGCCGTGGATAGCCTCCTCGGATTCCTGAAAGGTCGAGTGCTGCCTTGATCCCAGGAATCGAGAGAGGCGCAGTAATTTCCCGCACCAGGATCATCAAGCGCTCTTGCAGCCGTTCGGCAGTCCTCAGGTCGCCTTGAGCAAAAGCCTCATAAATCGCGATGCAAAGATGAGGTTCGAAATTGGATTGCCCGAGGATAGCGCCGGCCGCCCCTGCTTTTAAGCCCTCTACCAGAATACTGGCTGAGCCGACCAGGACCCTGAAATTGCGTCCGACGTTGTCGAGAATAGCTTGAAGAAATTGAAAATCTCCGGAGCTCTCTTTTATCCCGACGATGTTTGGATGGCGCGAAAGCCGCCCGAGCACGGCCACATCCATTCGGTAGCCCGTATATTGCGGAATCGAATAGACCAGCACCGGGATGCGGACGCCATCGGCAATTCTCCGAAAATGCGCTGAAAGCACATCGGGGCGCATCATCGGCTTGTAATATGTCGGGGGGACAATCAGAACCGCATCCGCCCCGCATGCGGCCGCATCGCGGCTGAGTTCGAGAGTCTGGGCTGTCGATTCCAGACCCGTTCCGGCGATCAGCAGCTCGGGAGGCTCGACGACGGCGCGAGCGACCTCAATAACGCGTAATCGTTCCCGAAGCGTGAGATGTGGCGCTTCGCCCGTCGAACCGGCAACCAGGATGCCGGAAAGCCCAATTCCCGTGTATTTCCGAATGTTTGCCCGTAATGCTGCTTCTTCGAGTTTCCCGCGACGATCGAAGGGAGTAACAACTGGAGGAAAGATGCCCCGCAGTCGCTCAAAAACTTCTCGATGGGTCATAAGGTTTCTCTTTCATCTACGCGCATACCCTAGGCTTCCCCGACAGAGGATTGACGGTTCAGAGCCTTGTGCAAACTTTGCAGATTAAACACTTGCAACGGCTCTTCGCGCTGTGCCCGGATGCCGCTGACGGCGGCCGCAGCGGCAGAGAGTGTGGTAATGCAGGTGATCCCATGCTGCACGGCGGCGCGCCGGATCGCTTTTTCATCAAAGTGAGAAGGCCCGCCAAGCGGCGTATTGACCACCAGATCCAATTTTGCGCTTTTGATGAGGTCCACGACGTTCGGTCGCCCTTCATTCACCTTGTAGACTGTCTCCACGGGCAACCCCGCCGCGCGCAAAGCCTGTGCTGTGCCGTGAGTCGCAATCAGGAGGAAACCGAGCTCATGGAGGCTGCGGGCAATCGGAATCGCCTGAGGCTTATCGTGGTCATTGACGGAGAAAAAGACTCTACCGGCGCTCGGAATGCGCTGGCCGGCGGCGAGCTGGGCTTTTGAAAACGCAAGACCAAAGCTCTCTCCCACACCCATGACTTCGCCCGTGGACTTCATTTCCGGCCCCAGAATCGTGTCTACGCCGGGAAACTTCTGGAACGGAAAAACGGGGGACTTCACAAAATAATGGTTCACGGTGAGCTCTTCGGGAAGCGAGAATTCTTTGAGCTTTCGCCCGACCATCAGGCGGGCGGCGATCTTGGCCAGCGGGACGCCGGTAGCCTTGCTGACGTAAGGCACCGTTCGGGAAGCGCGCGGGTTCACTTCCAGCACGTAGACCTTGCCGTTCTGAATGGCGAACTGGACGTTCATGAGGCCAACCACCCGCAATGCCTGCGCAAGCCGCACCGTATGTTCTCTCAGCGTCTGGAGGGCTGTCTCCGGGATCTCGACGGACGGCAACACGCAGGAGCTGTCGCCTGAATGGATGCCCGCTTCCTCAATGTGTTCCATGATGCCCGCCACCACCACCTGCTCGCCATCCGCCAGCGCATCCACGTCCACCTCGGTGGCGTTTTCCAGGAACCGATCTACCAGAATGGGGAAAGCCCGTTGCAGTTCTTCGGCGCGAGCAACGTAATCGGCCAGCGTCCGCTCGTCATAGGCAATCACCATCGCCCGGCCGCCCAAAACGTAAGACGGGCGCACCAGCACGGGATAGCCGATACGCCGCGCGATAGCAACTGCCTCCGCAACATTCATGGCCGCGCCGTTTTCGGGCTGGGGGATACCTAAGCGCGCGAGCAGGGCGCCAAAGTGTTTCCGGTCCTCGGCCAGCTCAATCGATTCCGGCGAAGTGCCGATAATGGGCACGCCCGCGTCTTTGAGTTGGCGCGCCAGGTTCAGTGGCGTCTGCCCGCCGAACTGGACGATCAGGCCAGAAGGTCTTTCTCTCTCGACAATCGCCATCACGTCTTCAAAGGTAAGGGGTTCGAAATAGAGGCGGTCCGAAGTGTCGTAATCGGTGGAGACGGTCTCAGGGTTGCAGTTCACCATGATCGTCTCATAACCCTCTTCTTTGAGCGCGAACGCGGCGTGGCAGCAGCAGTAGTCGAACTCGATGCCCTGACCAATGCGGTTGGGGCCGCTGCCAAGAATCATGATCTTCTTGCGGTTGGAGGGTGCGGCTTCATCCTCGCTTTCATACGCGGAATAGAGATAGGGTGTAAAGGACTCAAACTCCGCCGCGCACGTATCCACGCGCTTGAAAACCGGGCGCACCTCGGAGGCAAGCCGGCGCGCGCGCACCGCTTCGGGTTTGACGCCCCAGAGCCCGGCAAGATCCGCGTCAGAGAGGCCAAGGCGCTTGGCTTCCACAATCGCCGGCCTTGGCGCGTCCTCCGCGCTGAAGCGTTTCAATTCCTTCTGGAGCTTCACAATCTGCTGCATCTGGTCCAGAAACCACGGATCAATGCGCGTCCATTCCGTCAGCTGCTCTACGGCATATCCCGCGTGCAAAGCGTAGAAGATGTCCCAGAGGCGCTCGGGGTGCGGGTTCACCAGTCGCCGCCTGAGCGCGTCCTCATCTTCGGGCGGCGGCGGCTCCTTTCGGCCTGTCTCAAGCGATCGTAGGCCCTTCATCAGTGCTTCCTTAAACGTCCTCCCGATGGCCATCACTTCACCCACTGATTTCATTTGAGTGCCCAGGGTGTGGTCTGCCTCGGGGAACTTTTCATTGGCCCACTTGGGGATTTTCACCACCACGTAGTCAATGACCGGCTCGAAGCAGGACGGAGTCTTCCGGGTAATATCGTTCGGAATCTCATCCAGGCGATAGCCGACGGCGAGCCGCGCTGCAATCTTGGCGATCGGAAAGCCCGTGGCTTTGGAGGCAAGCGCCGAGCTGCGCGAGACGCGCGGATTCATCTCAATCACCACCATCCGCCCGGTGGAGGGCTCGACGGCAAACTGAATATTCGATCCGCCCGTCTCAACGCCGACGACGCGGATCACGCGGAAGGCGGCGTCCCGCATTCGCTGGTACTCTTTATCGGTAAGCGTTTGCGCGGGCGCCACCGTGACGGAATCGCCGGTATGCACGCCCATCGGATCGACGTTTTCAATCGAGCAGACAACCACGGCGTTATCAGCATGATCCCGCATCACCTCAAGCTCAAATTCTTTCCAACCGAGCACGGACTCCTCGACCAGCACCTCATGCACCGGGCTAATCTCAATACCAAATTCCACCATCTCTTCAAATTCTTCACGGTTGTAGGCGATGCCGGATCCAGTTCCCCCCAGCGTAAAGGAGGGCCGGATGATGATGGGAAAGCCAATCTCGTCCGCTGTGCGAAGCGCTGCCTCCACGCTGTTGGCGAGAGCGCTGCGCGGCACCTCCAGCCCCACCTTGCGCATCGCCTCTTTGAAGCGCAGACGGTCCTCCGCCATCTTGATCGCACCGGGCGAAGCGCCAATGAGCTTCACCTTGTGTCTTTCGAGAATTCCCTTTTCGGAAAGCTCCACCGCCAGATTGAGTGCCGTCTGGCCGCCCACCGTCGGCAGCAGCACGTCGGGCCTTTCTCGCTCAATGATAGCTTCCAGATACTCTGCCGTGAGCGGCTCGATGTAGGTGCGGTCGGCAAGCTCCGGGTCCGTCATGATCGTGGCGGGGTTCGAATTTACCAGCACCACTTTGTACCCGTCTGCGCGCAGCACCTTGCACGCCTGGCTGCCCGAATAGTCAAACTCGCACGCCTGGCCAATGATAATCGGCCCCGAGCCGATAATCAGGATTTTGTGGATGTCAGTGCGTTTAGGCATTACTCACCGTGCCCTGACGATTTCCACTCTTCCATCATCTTCACAAACTGGTCAAACAAGTAGGCCGAGTCGTGCGGGCCGGGTGAAGCTTCCGGGTGATATTGCACGCTAAAAAGAGGCAGGGACTTGTGCCGCAGGCCTTCGAGCGTCTGATCATTCAGATTCATGTGTGTGAAGACCACCTCCCCGGTCTTGAGCGAATCGGGATCAACAGCAAAGCCGTGATTCTGCGCGGTAATCTCGACCTTTTGGGTTTCAAGGTTCAGCACCGGATGATTTCCGCCGTGATGGCCGAATCTCAATTTGAAGGTCTTGCCGCCCAGCGCCAGCCCGATGAGCTGGTGCCCCAGGCAGATGCCGAAAATGGGAACACGGCCCATCATCTCGCGCACGCCTTTCACCGCGTACTGGAGAGGCTCCGGATCGCCCGGACCGTTCGAAAGAAAAACACCATCGGGCTTCAGGTCGAGGACCTCCTTGGCCGGCGTCTGCGCCGGCACCACCGTTACCCGGCAACCCGCATCCACTAGCCGCCGGAGGATGTTGTGCTTGAGGCCATAATCATAGGCCACCACCCGAAATCGTGGCGGTGTGGAAGCCCCGGAGGAATCGAAGATGTCCTTTGAAGGCTCGTTCCAGGGATAACGGAAGGCTGTCGTAACCTGGCTGGCAAGATCGAGCCCCACCATGCCGGGCGAAGCTTTCACCTTTCGGACGAGGCTCGCCTCGTCGAGTTCGATCGAAGAGATCACGCCGCGCAGGGCGCCATACCTGCGCAAATGCCGCACCAGCGCGCGAGTATCGATTTCCGAAATTGCGGGCACGCCGAACCTCGCCAGAAACTCTGAAACCTCTTCCGCCGAGCGCCAGTTGCTCGAAACTTCACTCAGCTCTCTCACCACCAGTCCCTCGGCGTAAGGACGCACCGCTTCACTATCCAGCGGGTTCGTGCCGTAATTTCCGATGTGTGGGTAAGTGAGGGTAATAATCTGTCCGGCATAGGACGGATCCGTGAGAATTTCCTGGTAGCCGGAAAGGGAAGTGTTAAAGACAACTTCGCCAAAGCGCTCGCCGCGGGCGCCGTGCGCGCGCCCGTGGAACACCCTTCCATCTTCCAAGGCGAGGATCGCCTCCATAATTTTACCGTCTTGATTCCCGGCTTCTAGTTTGCTGAAAAACGTCGGGAAACTGTCATCCTGAGGAGACAGAGGCGACGAAGGATCTCCGCATTTGCTCGCAAATGCCGGGATGCTTCGCTTCTCTCAGCATGACACACCCAATGAGGTTTTCAGCATCCTGCTACAAATCGGGAGAATTGCAGAATGCGGAGGGCTTATCTAATTCAATGCCCCAATCTGGCTCAGGGGCCAGTAAACGAAAACAGCTTTGCCGTAAATATACTTCCGGCCCACGCATCCCCATTCCCGGCTGTCGTTCGAATCGTCCCGGTGATCACCAAGCACAAAGTAATGGTGGGGAGGGACGAGAATGGGTCCGAAATTGTCGTGGTCCAGATAACTGGGAGGGATAAACGATTCCGCAAGAGGCTTCCCGTTGATATAAACGCGGCCACCCCGGATGCCGACCGTCTCCCCGGGTAGTCCAACCACTCGCTTGATGAAAGATTTGGAAGGGTCCAGAGGAAAATGAAACACCACAATGTCAAACCGGTGGATCGGTTCCAACCGGTACACGAATTTGTTGATGAAGATTCGTTCGTGGTTGTAGAGCTCCGGCATCATGCTGGTCCCTTCCACCTGAACCGGTTGATAGAAGAAAACGATGACGATGAATGCCAGGAGCAATGAAAGAATGAGATCGCGGAGCCAGAATCGGCTCTCGAAAAACCCCGCTCTGGATTTGGGTTCGTTCTCTCTTTCGGCCATCATTGCGTCAGACTGCTACACGCCCGGCATGTGCCGGTCATCTCATCACTCTATTTTATAGCATGCCGCCTTACAGTTTGAGAAATCCCTGTCCTGAGTTTTGGAAGTATACTGCATGGTAAATAGCCGCGCAATCTCGCGAGGATAATAAGAAATCCTTTTATCCATTGGGAGCAAGAAATTTCCTTTTAAAACCGAGAATCTAAGAAAGGTCGTGCTTCGAGCAAGAAATGAAGTGGCTTCTCTGGCGCGCTATCAGACGCGGCACGCTGAGCGACCAGAAGGATCCCGCCTTCTGTAACACCAAGCAAGAGCGGGAATTCTTCGTCGTGTCCCATCCTTCCGAGTGAGAGGATCGCCAGATTGTCCGCGCACGAAAAGTCTGAATGTGGGCTTTGGATAGCGAATTGCACGCTACGAGAGCGGCCATAGCAGGCCTTCGGAGGAAATTATGGACATGAGTTTACGAGTAAGGAAACATGCAATCCGCCAGTACCTCAGGACGGCTTATTCGGATGAGCGGCTTGCCTGGCTGTTGGCCCATGCGAAGAGCGGAAAACTGACGTACCAGTCCTGCTGCTGCCTCATTGGCGCTGCAACGGCGGACCACGCTCTGCGAGCGAAATCAGACGTGAATCTTCCTTCCGCAGCGCACTACCATCTCGCGCGGAAATTCATCGGTGCGCGCGATGCGGAACAGGCCTACTGGGAATTGGGTTATCAGCACGGATATCGTCCTGCGCAATCGAGTGATGAGCTTCGATTGCGCCGCCTGATTCCGATGATCCTCTCGGAAATCCGGCAGCGATCAAGGCCCAAGATGAATCGGGCCAAAGAGGCGCAAGGCGTAGCAAGCGTTTCAGAAAAGGCGTCGTGGTAGTCCTCGCCCCGGCCTGCCTGAGCGCCGGCAGGTCGGCCAGCTCTGCTCCGAATGAAGGAGGGAATATGCAGTTACTGCAAATAAGTGAATCCACCCGCGAGTCTGCCGAGCGGAGTAAGCGGTTTGACTTGTCGCGCATTCCCGGTTGTGTGAAGGAGGCAATCTGCCGCAACCCAGGCCAGTGGGTTGAGTTTGGGACACAACGCGTGAGATTTGTTGATGGCATCGCGGAGATTCAGAGCCTGATTCCCTGCGCAACGCCCAATGCATTCCTGTTGCGATAAAAGGTCCAAAATCCCATTTGCCCTATACTCTTCGGATATTCGATATGGCTCGGAAATCCTGGAGGGAGCGGGTCGGTCCAGCTCACGCCGCAGGGCGCAGGATTTGGGGCTGTTAGGGAGCAAGCAAAGCGGCGGGGGTCGAGTGCGACACGGCGCTCATGGCCTTTTCCGCTCGAAGTGCGGCTCCTGATACCAGTGCGGCTCGTTCCGCTCTGAAAAACACCAGGCCTGACGCGGAAGAATCAAAGTCCACCGTGATCACATCACCCAGCCGGATCTGCTCCGTCGCCATCAGGTTGGAGAGTGCAAAGACGAGGTGACGCTCGATGGCCCGCTTCAGATGGCGGGCACCGAACTTCGCATCGATTCCCTCTTCAAGCAGAAAGTCGCGCGCGGCCGTCGTGCAGTGGAAAATAAACTGTCTCTCTTCGGTCGAGCGCGTGACACGTTCCTGAACCCGCCTCAGTTCAATATCAAGAATCTGCTCCAGGTGCTCGCGTTGCAGGCTGCGGAAAACAATGACGCGATCGATCCGATTCATAAATTCTGGGGTGAATTTTCGCCGGGCTGCCTCGAGAGCTGTACGATAAATCTTTTGGTCGAGGTCTGAGTCACTTCCTGGAAGCGCACTCGCAAAACCGAGTCCTCCCTCCACGAGCTTGGCCATCTCCTGCGAGCCGAGGTTTGAAGTCATAAAGATCATGCAGTGGGAGAAATCGACCCGCTGGTTATCGCCCAGCGTCAATGTGGCTTTGTCCAGAATTCCCAGCAGAAGCTGCCAGAGTGAATCACTGGCCTTCTCGATTTCGTCGAAAAGGACGAGAGAGAGCTTGAGCGATTCGGAATGGTACTGGTCGAGCGCCTCCTGGGTAATCAGAGGGTGCGTCTCGCGGTGGCCGAGGTAGCCGGGAGGCGAGCCTATGAGCTTTGAGATTTCGTGGCTGTGCTGGAATTCTGCGCAATCGATCTTCAAAATAGCCCGCTCGCTTCCCAGCAACACTTCCGCCGCCGCTTCCACCAGCCGTGTTTTTCCTGACCCGGTCGGGCCCAGCAGGAGCAGATTGGCAAGGGGTCGCCCCGGAGCGGCAATACCCGCCTTAAAAACCTGGTAAGCCCGCGCCAACTGGCGAATCGCCCGATCCTGTCCAATCACCCGGCGGCGGAGGTTATCGTCGAAGTTTTGAATCTCATAGCTCTTCCGGCTCGGATCCAGCATGATTCCTAAACCGCTCATCTGCTTTTTCCTCCTCCTTCAAGGCTCTGTCGGAGTGACGAGCAACTGAAGTGCCATGTTTATGGGTCCGATCTGGATTACTAAGAGTTAATGACTAAACACTTGATATCATTTGGGTTATTTATTCGCCGGCCGGAGGGCACGGCGGCAGGTATCGGCGGGAAAGTTTCAAACTGGGAACAGGTTTCATTCTTTTGACGATTGAAATTGGCCATAATGGTTGTTTTTCCGCAAGGCTCGCACACGGTACAATGAAGCGCGATCTGTTCGCGCATCCTGCGAGGATGGGAATTTCCTAATGGACGGTCCGACAATGAAAAATGCCGAACGCAGCCCCGAAAATCTAAAGTACACGATCGACTCCCGGCACCTGCCCATCCTGGAGGTCGAGGTGGGTGAGCCATTCAGCCTTCAGACCGAAGACGCGCCTTCAGGACTGTATCGCGCAGCGGATGATGCAGCCCATCTTCTCGATGCTTGGTACCTGAAACATTCGCCTCCGAAGGCAAACCCTGTAACGGGACCGGTTTCGATTCGAGGTGCTGAGCCGGGTGACACGTTGGCGGTACACGTCGAGGGTGTGGAAATTGACGCGCAAGGGGTCACTTATTGGCGCCCGGGCCATAGACCCCTTGGCGATTCCCTGAAGTGGCCGGAGCTAAGCAAGCCGACCCTTGTAATCGGCCGTGCAGAGAATGGAGAAGTAATTATGGATGAAGCGGTCACCTGGGAAGATGGCCGGGTGAACTGTCATCCTTTAGGGCTGCGCGTGCGCCAATCGCCTTTCATTGGAACCATTGGCGTTGCGCCAGAACGGGAAGTGGAAACGTCGGTGCTCGGGCAGGGAAGCTGGGGAGGCAACATGGACGTTCGCGACATCTGCCCCGGCGCCTGCTTGCTGCTGCCCTGCTTTCACTCCGGCGCTTTGCTCTTTGTGGGCGACGTGCACGCCTGCCAAGGTGACACGGAATTTTACGGAACGGCCATGGAGACTCGCAGCACCGTCACTTTGCGCTGTGAGGTCATTAAAGGCAAGCGCGTGCCTTCTCCGCGGCTTGAAAAAGAAAATAGCCTCATTGCTCTGACGTCGGCCCGCCCGCTCGAGGAAGCCGTGACGCGGGCAAGCATTCAACTGATGGAATGGCTGGTGGAGGACTACGGCTGCTCCGAGCGCGAAGCTTACCTCTTGCTGGGGGTAAATCCTGGCTTTCGCATTAACGTTTACCAAATGGCCCCAATTGATAAGCTGAGGTACACCGTGGGAGCGGAAATACGCAAGGAACCGTGGAAAAAGTAATGTCTTTGACAACCGGATCGACGAACGCTGTACGGGCCGCTTGAGCGGCGGGAAAGGGAAGTGGTCCAAAGACACGCGGCTTTTGTTGACACGTTGAACGGATCAACGCGAGAATAGGGATACTTGCCGCGGTAGCTCAGGTGGTAGAGCGCAGCCCTGAAAAGGCTGGCGTCGGCGGTTCAACTCCGTCCCGCGGCACCCTCTTTCAACAATTTACAAATCTCAAGAACGCCAATCCTGTCATTGACTGTCACAAAGCAATTTCCGGCACCGCTGAAGTTTGTCTCAAAACCGGAAGCAAAACGCCGAAGAAGCCCACGGCAAACCGCGTTCCTAGACAGCGCTGCGCACTTAGATTTCCATTCGTTTCCTGCTGCCCGCTTGAAGCTAAGAATTGAGAGGAGTATTTGTGACTCATATGATCGCCGGTCATCAGAGATGAGTTCAACAAATTAGGGGGCGAAGCGAACGCGTTTTTGGAGTTGGTCGAGCGCCACCGCGCGGTGCACATTGACAGCCGGTCTGGACCGTACCTGCCTGACGAGCAACGCGCTTGGGTGGACGACATACGGCGTCGTCTTCGGAACCTGCTCGCGCGCCTGGCGTCCCCAATTCTAGAATCACCATTGTTGAACATGCGAGATTTTCAAAGATTCGGGTTGCTTGGGCGCGCGATGGACGCGGCGCTCGGCTTTAGGTCATATCGTGGCTTCGGGATGGAGGACTCTGATGACAGACCTTGCCCTTCCGGGATCTTTAAGGAGGCAGGCACACAGATGGCCGAACTGCTCGACTTTATACCCGGATTCCCCGCGCCGGAAACGTCACCTGATACCACTGAATCCGAAGGGCCGAATCCCCTGAAAGCAGCTGCGCAGCGCGCAGCCGCAGAACTTGAGGCCAGGGAGGCAGAAGAAGCGCGGCAGATGGCGGAGTTCGAAAGAGGGGCCGAGCGCAGACGCGCCGAATACAAAATGAAAACCTCGCACGGTCGCCCCAATTTCGCTTAACGCGGGGTCTGAAGGCGTTTTTCGAACTCCGGCGACCCAGAAGGCGCGAACCAAGGCAGCCAGAGTTGCATCGCGACGCTAAGTGGAACTACGCCGTGGGCTTCTGAAGTTCAGTCGAATGTCTTCCACTGTGGTCGCGATGCATCGTCGAGCGCCGCCAGAAGCCTCTTACGGATGACCGGGTGCCCCAAAAACATTCCCGGCGAGTACGGGAATGCCCAGGTGCGTAACCAGGAAAACCGGTTGAATTCGTAGAGACGCCAAACCGCCACTGTTCTTTCGGCTGCGGAAGGCTACCGGGATCGGACAACAGGAAGGATAGCGCAGAATTTCCAGGTTTTGTCCCTCTCGCAAGATGCTGTTTTTCCGCGAATCCGAGTGGTAGTCACGCCTAATCCGTCTTTTTAATTGATCGTGGGCTTGTCCTCACGTCAAAAGTCCAGGGCCATCAGGAAAGCACTGACCGTGATGGCTACCCCGCTACGTGCGCTGCACTGCCCCAAACCGGAAGGGGCGGAGCGTTTCCTGCTTCTAGAGCAACAAATCGAATTTATTCCACGTTCTGAGAACATGCGCTGCGCCCCAGAAATGGCTCAACCGCGCAAGCAGGTGGTAGACTTCTAGCTCGGCGCATCTGTGCCAATCAGGTCAGGCGCTCGAGTGTATTCTGCGAATGCGGAGAGACGGCATGCGGGTTTATCCCACACCTCGGGCTTGGCGTTATTTCGCCGTAGCCATGTTGGGAGTGACGGTCGCTTCTCTTTCGGGTTGCCGTCACAGCCAGACGAAAGGTAAGCTTGCACCTCCTAATACGAACATCCTACTGATTACCCTGGATACGACACGCGCCGATCACCTGAGTTGCTACGCCCACCTCGTGAAAAGTCGGGGCGTTGATGCTGCCCATCGCGAGGACGAACCGGCTGCGGTGGCTTATTTTGCAAATACGCCGCACCTTGATGCGCTCGCTTCGCGGGGCGTTCTTTTTACGCATGCCATAGCTCAGGTCCCTCTCACCATTCCTTCCCATGCCTGCATCCTTACTGGAACGTACCCCACTCGAAACCATGTGCGCGGCATGGGCGGGTTCGTCCTCCCAAAGACCATCCCTACCATCGCTACGCTGACCCAAGCGGCTGGATATGCGACGGCAGCGATTGTTGGCTCTGCAGTGCTCAACAGGCGATATGGTCTCAACCACGGATTTCGAACGTACGACGATCACATCGCTGAGCATCGAATCGAGCGGCTGGCAGGCCGTTATTCGAAGCGTCCTGCTTCCGTCGTCACCGATCACGCTATTCGTTGGCTGGAGCAACATTACAAGACCAAATTCTTCCTCTGGGTGCACTACTATGATCCCCATGCGCCCTACGATCCTCCAGAGCCTTTCAAACAGATTTACGCAAAGCATCCTTACGCGGGCGAAATCGCTTACATGGATCAGCAAGTCGGTCGGTTGCTCGACTGGGTGAATCAGCACGGGCTGTATTCTCGCACGCTCGTGCTGGCCATGGGCGATCACGGGGAAGGCCTTGGCGAGCACGGCGAAAAGTATCACGGCATTTTTCTTTACGATTCCACCCTTCACGTGCCATTCATTATGGCCGGCCCAGGTGTCCCGGCGGGAAAAGTGGAGGATGCGCAGGTGCGGTCCATTGATGTGATGCCGACGATCATGGCATATCTTAATCTTTCACCGGGTCCGGACGTCGAAGGCGTGAGCTTGTGGCCGTTGATCCTGCACAACCTGCCTGTCCAGACAAACTATGCATATTGTGAGACGTTGTACCCTCGCATCTTTATGGGCTGGTCAGAGCTGCGGGCGATGCACACGGAAAAATGGGAGTTCATTCTGGCGCCGCATCCCGAGCTTTATAACCTTCAGTCTGATCCCTTCGAGACCATCAATGCGATATCCCGCAATCCCGTTCAGGCTCAAGAACTTGATGCGGACATCCGGGGCGTAACTGGCGGACCGGGCAAAGATAACCATGTGACGACGGTTCCACTGCCCCCTGCTGAGCGTGCGGAGCTTGAGTCCCTGGGTTATGTGAACGCGGGGCTTCTCCAGGAAATCCAGCTCGGAACAAAAGCACCTGATCCGAAGGACTATATCGACGTATTAAAAATGGTGGAGCAGACCGAAGGCTTGCTCGACAAAGGCTCGTCGAGACAAGCTGCTGCGCTGATGGAAAGAGCTCTCCGACGAGACCCCACGAATCCCGCCGTTCATCTCTATCTGGCGACGGCGCTGGAGCAGACCGGAAATTACCAGCGAGCGATCCTGGTTTACAAGCATGCGATCAAGATGAACATAAAGACCGGTGAAATTTATTCGCGGCTGGGCAAAGCCTATTTGCATCTTCAGCAGCTCAATCAAGCTGCCAGCGCAATGGCCCAGGCTGCCGAGCTCAACCCGACGGACCTGGATAATCTCTGTAGGTTAGGAAATGTCTATCTCCAGCTTGGCCGCATTGACGAGGCTCGAAAAGCGTTTGATGCGGTGATCGTTCAGTCAAACAAAGTTGCTCAGGCCTACGACGGGCTTGGGCTTGTCGCTGTGGCGCATAGTGACGCAGCGAGCGCCAGGCAGGATTTTCTGAAGGCCATAAAATTAGACCCCACCAATCTCGAACCCGTCTTCAACCTGGGAGTTCTCTATCAGAAGACGGGTAGCCGCCAGCAAGCTCTGCACTACCTGACGGAGTTCGCGGAAAAGGCGTCACCACGTCAGTATGGCGCTTTACTGCCCAAAGTTCGGGCTGCAATTCGACAAATGAGGGGGCAGCAATGAATCGCAGAGAATTTGTTACGGGACTGGCTACAACGTCATTGGGCGTGGCGGCGTTAACGGTCTCTCGCGCGTCGGCAGGTGACGGCAAGAATCTCAAACTTGCTCCCTATTCCGCCCCTCGTTTTGATGCGTGGCAAGTTATCGGACCCGGGGGTGGCGGCTCCATGTATTGTCCTACCGTGAGCCCTCATGATTCCCACCTGGTGCTGACAGCTTGTGACATGACGGGGATCTATATTTCAACCGACGGCGGCAACTCCTGGCGGATGTTTGACCTTCGGCGGCGGGCCTACTCATTTGCCTATGATCCGAATGATTCCCATGTCATTTATACCCTAACGGACAACCTGTGGCGCAGCGTGAACCGCGGTCGGACATGGAGCCTGGTCTATCCGCCGCCGGCATCGGTGAAGCGACTCATTATGCCCGGTGATGAGGCATCGCCGATTCTCGAGACCGATCGTGGGCCGGCTGAGCGCGTAACAGCAATCGCCATCGATCCAGCGGATTCAAAGACTCTGTTTATCGTGGTTGGGGGGCGGGAAAACTCGGCCTTGTACGTATCGAGAGACTGGGGCGCGCACTGGGATCGCAAGGCCAGCCTCAGTGGCGGCGGCCGGCAAATCTACCTGGACCCCCAGTCACCACAGTCTGAACGCACGCTTTATGTTGTCGGCAGCAATTCGGTTAGCATCAGGAGGGCCGGCCGCTGGATTCCGTGCGCGCCGCCCGCTGGCGTGACGCGCTTACGGGATTCCTCAGCGGCTTTCTCGACCGACGGAAAACTTACTATTTATGCCGTCGCGAACGGGAGGAGGGAGGGTAACCCCAGGATCGGCGGAGTTTTTATCTCCGACGATGGCGGAGTAACGTGGCGTCAGGCAAATGACTGGTTCCTGCGTCTGCTTGATCCCTCCGCGCCGTTTCCACTGCTCTCCGCTGTGACTACCTGCCTTCGCCATCCGGAAGTGGCTTACGTTTCCTACACCGGCCTCCGTTCCCCGTCCGGCGGCTCACTGCACGGCGTCGCGAAGAGTAGCGACCGCGGCAGAACGTGGCAGCTTGTATGGAAAGAGGGAGAGAAGGAAGCGCCGAACATCCATGACGCCTGGCTCGACCCGCGTTTTGGAGCCGGATGGGGCGAGCCGGGCTTCGGCCTGGGCGTAGCTCCGACCAATCCTGATATCTGCTATCGAAGCGACGAAGGCGCGCTCCTGCGGACAACGGACGGCGGCCGCAACTGGTACGCTGTTTACTCCAAGCGTCTGCCCGACGACACCTATACCACCACCGGTCTCGACGTCACATCCACCCATGGCGTTTTCTTTGACCCATTTGATGTAAGCCGCGTTTTCATTGCTTATACCGACATTGGGTTGTTTCGAAGTGAGAATGGAGGCCGAAGCTGGGTTAGCTCCACCGCCGGCGTGCCAAGGCGATGGGTGAATACCACCTACCGGATTACCTTCGATCCGGTGGTTAAAGGGCGCGTTTGGGGGGTGATGAGCGGCATTCACGATTTGCCGCGCAGCAAAGACTGGCGCCACAGGTCACCCGCCTCGTATAACGGCGGCGTTTGTATTAGCGAAGATGGGGGGAAGACGTGGCGATCTTCCAATCAGGGGATGCCTTCCACAGCCACCACCGATATTCTTCTTGATCCCTCCAGTCCGGTGAACGCACGCGTTCTCTACGTCGCTGGTTTCGGCAGAGGCGCGTTTAAATCCGTTGACGGTGGACGGACATGGAGTTTGAGAAATAATGGACTTCCCGAACATGAGCCTTTCGCGTGGCGAATTGACCGCGACAAAAACGGCGTCCTCTATCTCGTCATTGCCCGTCGCAGCGATAACGGGAGCTTTGGAAATGCAGAGGATGGCGCGCTCTATCGTTCCCGGGATGGAGCGGACCACTGGGAAAAGGTGCCACTGCCGAGAGGCGTCAACGGACCAAACTGGATCGCTATCGACCCGCAAGATGCTAGCCGGCTGTACTTGGCGGTATGGGGTCGCTGGACGCCGCGCGGCGCCGTCCAGGGTGGAATCTACCTTTCGACGGATGCGGGAAAGTCCTGGCGCAATGTCCTCTCACGCGATCAGCATGTTTATGCTGTTACGGTTGACCGTCATTCGCCCCGCACGGTTTACGCCGCCGGCTTTGAGTCCTCCGCATGGCGGTCTGATGACCGTGGGGAGACCTGGCGACGCATCGATGGTTTCAACTTTAAGTGGGGACAGGAGGTGATCCTTGACCCGACGAATCCAGGAAAGATTTTTATTGGAACCTATGGAGGCAGTGTGTGGTATGGCCCAGCTAAGGGCGATCCGAAGGCCGTACAGGATATTGTCACTCCGGTGGTGGCTTATGGGCGGTAAGGCCGGTGAGAGTGGCCTCTGGCCATCAGATGCTGCCCCATGGATCCGGGCAGTTCTCGACCATTTGGCGCTCAACACGCGCCGGGCGTCTGGCGGGTGACCGCTAGCGCCCCCTTTACGTGCTATGTGGCAAGCGTTTCTGTTATTCCCTAAACGGCTGCCGGGAGTACGCAGCCAATGCTGCGTTTTTGGCATTCTGATTGTGCTCGGTTTCGCTGCAGTTGGCCAAGGCCAATCCCCATCCGATTTCGAGGAGCGAGGCGTAGAAGCCCTCAAAGAAGGTCACTTTGCGGCCGCCGAACATATATTTTCCGTCTTAGTACAGCAGGACCCTTCAGCCGCGAACTTCAGTTATCTTGGCATAGCGGAGGGAGCCCAGGGGAAGTACCCTCAAGCCATTGCAGACTTCCGAAGATCAATTCGCCTGGGAAATCACACGCCGGGCATTCATTACAACTTAGGGCGCGCCTACCTGGGAGAAAATAAGCTCGCCCCCGGCATTCGCGAGCTCCAGATTGCCGTCAGCACCGATCCCCACGATACCGTAGCTCGATGCGCCCTAGGGATGGCTTTATTGGATGCGGGGAAGTCGCGAGCTGCGCTCCTGGATCTCGAACCTGTTTGCGCCCGACTGTCGAAAAGCCCTGTGACGTGGGTGAAGCTCGCGCGCGCGGAACTCAGGGCTGGAGAGGTCAAGAAGGCAATAGAGACAATCGATGAAGAAAGGGAGGCAGCGCCCGACGACGAAAGCTTAACCGTTGTGCTGGCGAAGCTGTGTCTCAAGTATCAGCAGCCCCAAAAAGCGCGCGAATTGCTGGAAAGCGCGAGCGAAGCTTCACCGAATGATAATCGCCTGAAATTACTCCTCGCCCAAGCCAGCCTGGGGGCAGAAGAGCCTGGAGAGGCCTTGGCGGTGCTGAGGGGCGTGCCATCCCGTGCCGGGGCACCAGGGCAGACAGATTTCCTGCGTGGATATGCGCTCATAGAGTCTGGAAAATTGAAAGAGGCTGCGCCGCTCGTCGCCTCTGCGGTTGCCGCGAGCCCCCACAACGTCGAATATCTCTCCTCGTACGCGGAGCTTGAGGCCCTTCAACGAAATTATGACGCTGCCCTTGCCACCTTCATGAAAGCTCAGCAGATAGAGCCGAAACTCCCGGATTTTCCTTACCAGATGGCGTTAGTTTATATTTTTGAGCGTCACTACAAGTCCGCCGCGTCTCTGTGCCAGCAAGCTGCACGGCTGGCTCCGAAATTTGCTCCGGCTTATTTCCTTTTGGGAGCCATCAAGTTTGACCAGGGAGACCCAAATGCGGCAGAGCAGGAGTTCGAGAGAGCGGTCGAGATCGAGCCAAGCTCTGCGTTGTATCATTCTGCATTAGGAGCCGCGCTCTTCAAGGCAGGACGCCTCAAGAAAGGTGAGCAGGAATTGGACCGGGCGTCAGCCATCGACCCCGCCACGCCCTCCGTCTATTTCTGGCGCGCCCAAATTTTCGTCGCGGAGAAAAGGACCGGGAAAGCCCTCGCCGATCTGAAAGCCTTCGTGGCACTTGAACCCGCTTATCCCGAGGCTTACCGCCGGCTGGCTCAACTTTATGTCATCGAAGGCCAGCATGAGAAAGCGTCAGCGGCCATAGCTCAATACCGCGCTTTGAAGCAGAAAACGGGATCAGATCAGCCCTCGTTTTTCCTGGCTCAACTGGAGATTGCACGACTTCGCCAAGTTCGCCTCCGGCCTTATTAGTCCAGCCCTCGCGCTTTTTTTGAAAAGATCGATTGATCGCACGCATCACTAAACGATGTCTGCGCCACCCGCGGTTCATACGCGATCCGAAATGACGGCTTCAAGCCGCCCAGCTTAGGTACGTTTTTATCCCTCTGCTTCTCACCCACGTTTAAACTTCAGCGCGCACCGGAGAAACTGGCCTCTCTTCAGGCTTCAACTCGATCGACTTAAGATACATGAGGCTATGGCCAGAACTGCTTGCCGGTCTGATTTTTAGCTCGTATTC
>JBOGJS010000255.1:0-14977 GCA_050745365.1 Terriglobia bacterium | reverse complement strand
CGGCTGCCGTTCTGAGGAGTTGCTCATGGCGCTTTGCGACACCCCGAAGCACGAAAATTACCCCTCACCCGCCCTCCTTCGTCGGGCACCATCTCCCCTGGGAGAGGGCTATTCCTCCCGTCTTTTAAACCCTCTCCCACGGGGAGAGGGTGGCGAGCGACGCGAGCCGGGTGAGGGGTCTCGCGCCCAAATTTTCTGAGGAGTCCCGGGACGCGAGGACGACGAAGAATCGCTGCATTTGCTTGCTCAGTAGATACACGGATTCTCCACCTCGCTCCTGCTTGCTCAGAATGACAGTACCAGGGCTTGACCGTACCTCTCGACGGCGAATGCATAAACTCGAAGGGGCAGGCGCATGACTACTCGAAGGTCGTTTTTAGCTGCAAATCTTGCGGGCGCGGCCGGATGGGCGCTGGGCTCGCAGCCAATGGCTCTCGCGTCGGGTCAGAATTCGGAGGCTCCTATCGCTCGTTTTCACCGCGATTTTTGGAACGATTGGCCGAATTTTCTGACGGCGCAAATGGAAGAAGCACGTTGTAAGCGGAAGGCAGAGCTAGCGGCAATCCAGTCCCCGGCCCAAGCGCAGCAGCGAATCCTCTACGTGCGCTCAAAGTTGTGGGAGCTTATCGGTGGCCCGCTCAAAAAAACTCCGCTCAACCCCCGCACTACAGGAACGATCCATCGGAGCACATACCGCATTGAGAAGGTGATTTTCGAAAGCCTTCCGCAGGTTTACGTCACAGCGAACCTTTATATTCCCGCCTCAGGCACTCCGCCATTCCCGGCCGTGCTCTCGCCCCTGGGCCATACGGAGGACGGCAAGGAATACCGCAACTATCAATATTTCTTTCAGGATTTGGCGCGAAGAGGCTATGTGGTGCTTGCTCCTGATCCTTATGGCCAGGGAGAGCGCTGGCAGTATATTAACCCGAAGACAGGACGCTCCCTCTACGGTCCCACCGGCGAGCACGATCAGGCTGGCCGCCCGATGCTTTTGTTTGGAGATACCTTTGCACTGTATCGCGTATGGGATTGCATCCGGGGGCTCGACTATCTTCTGAGCCGGCCGGAAGTGGACGCGCACCGGGTAGGCTGCTGCGGGCAATCCGGCGGCGGCACGATGACGATGTACCTGACCGCGTTGGAGCCTCGTTTTCAGGTGGCTTCGTCTGTCGAAGGCAATTGCGAGAATATGGCAGGACCGTTTTTCGCTCCTCCCGGAGATTCGGCTGACGCCGAGCAGAATATCATTGGCGGTCTCCCGATTGGAATTGACCGCGGAGATCTGCTTTGGGCGTTCGCTCCAAAGCCTCTGCTGGTGTGTTACACGACGCACGATGAGGGTGTAACTTACTCGCCGGTTTATGAGGAGGGCACCGAAGAAATCTATGACGGGCTGAAGCAGGTTTACGGAGTGCTGGGAGCGCAGGAGAAAGTGAGCCTGTTTGCTTCTCATCTCCCGCATGATTTCGATTTCTTTCAGCGGCGGGCGGTGTGTGATTGGTTTGACCGGTGGCTGGGCGTCTCTCCGGCCGAAAGCACGGAAGCGCCTTTTGACGCTTCGCCCCCCGGAACGCTCAACTGCACCAGCACCGGCCAGGTGCTCACTTCTCTGGGCGGGCGTTCGGTCGTTCAGGTGAACATCAATCTCGCCCGGCAAATTCTGCCCGAGAGCCCCTTCCGGAATGGGGCGCAGGATGCGGCTGCAAAAGATAACGTTCGAAGCCAGATCCCTAAGCTATTGGCGCTGCCCGAACACCGCACGACGCTGAACGCCAGGATCCTCTCCTCTAATCCGCGAAAGGACGTGGTGATTGAGGAGATTCAGTTTGAATCGCAGCCAGGAGTTCGCGTCATGGGCTGGTTTGTGCGGCCCTCTGGCTCCAATGCTCCTTATTCGACGGTGCTCTACATCAGTGACCGCGGCGGAATTGAGGTTGTCATGGAACCGGGGTCGATGGACGGCGTGCTGGGCGCCGGCCATGCGGTCTGTGCGCTTGCTCTGCGCGGGATCAATGTCTCAAGCCCGCGCCTCCCGAACGCCGGGCCGCTATTTTATGGCGACGGGCGCAACATTGGTGAATGGTACGCCTGGACCTGCTTAATCCTGGGCCAGTCCGCTGTTGGGCAAAGGGTCTGGGACACGTTGAGGGCTATCGATTATCTGGCGAGCCGGCCTGACGTTGGAGCATCTCAAATCCGCATTTTGGGAGCAGGCGGCGCCGGCATCGCGGCGATGCTGGCCGCAGCAATCGACAGCCGGCCGCGGTCAATTCTCCTTGATCGGACGCTCGTGAGTTTTATGTCCTTGGTCGAAGCGGAGAATTATTCGCTGAAGCTGGATTGGTTTGTGCCAAGTATCCTTCGCCGGTTTGATCTTCCCGATGTGGTGGCTGCTCTCAATCCGCGCCCGTGCTGGCTGCTGAATAGCGTTGATCCGGGCGGCCGAATACTGGCTGAATCTGCCGTGCGGGAAGACTATAGCCAAAGGGTTGACCTGAATTCGCCGCTTTTTCAAAGCGTACGCTTTGTTACAGAGCCGGATCGGGATTCTGAAGAGACTTATTTGAAGTGGCTGGCGAGCACGGCATAGCGTTCAGCGAGGTAGCTTCATGCGCGTCCCCTGGCGCCGGCTGATGAATCTGATGCCCAGGAAACACGCTTGGTGACGACCTGGGCGGTACTGCTGGTAATCGGCAGTTCGAACTTTTTTACAACTCTCAGGGCCGGCGTTCGCAGCCCACACCACGGAGGTTGATTGTTGATGAGGTTAAAAATTGAGATTTCTCTTCTGATTTGCTTCTTCGCGGCTTTCCTATGGCTGCCTCAAGCCAATGCGCAGGAAGCGGTGAAGCTGGTGAGGCATCCCTATCGAATTGAAGTTGTGATTGGCGGGAAGCCGTTTACGACATACTATTTCAGTTCCAAAGAGGCCAAGCCTTACCTGCAACCCCTACGGACCGCAGGTGGCATTATCGTAACGCGAGGGTTTCCGATCGGGAACTACATCCCGCCCGCCCACCGGCATGATCGCTCCATCGAGCCGCACCAGCGTCCAATGTACTTCGCGCACGGCGATATTGACGGTTACACATTTTGGAGCGAGCAAGTATTCGCTAAGGAATTTTACCCTCATGAGCGTGACAAGTACGGCCGAACGGTTTTCGAAAAGTTGGAAACAGTAAAGTCCGGCCCTCATTCCAGTGAAATCCGCGCCCTCTTCAATCTAGTGGGAGGCGGTCGCGTTCTGGCGGAGGAAACACAAGACTATGTTTTCCGGGGTGGTCCCAATACCCGAACGATTGATTGCCAGTTCGTCATCAAGGCCGACCACGGGCCGGTGCGAATGGGGGACACGAAAGAAGGGACTTTTGCCATCCGCGTGACCAAGAGCCTGGACTCGCCGCCGGGGCACATGGTCAATTCGAACGGGGGCGTGGGTGAAAGTCAGATATGGGGAAAGCGGGCGGATTGGGTTGACTATTACGGAAAAGTCGACGGGAAAGAGGTCGGCATCGCTATCTTTGACAGCCCGCGCAGTTTCCGTCATCCCACTTACTGGCACGCGCGTGCCTACGGGTTGTTCGCCGCGAATCCATTTGGAATTCGCGAGTTCACCCATGACCCGAATCAGAACGGTTCCTATACGATTCCTGCCGGGAAGTCGTTATTATTCCAATATCGTGTTCTGATCCATCGCGGCGATTACAAGCAGGCGCATATCGCCAAAGCCTATCAGGAGTATGCAGCCGAAGAGCGATGACGGGTAACCACGGCACGATGTCTGTGCCGTAGGCCCTTCTCATGTAGCGCAGAGTTTCGCTGTTCAGAAACTCTGCGGCATTTCGTTCGGAAAAAAAGCCGTGGAGTTAAAAGACAACCTCGCGCTACTTGCGACATGCTCTTTTGACTGACGAGGGCGGAAGAGATGCTTCTCCGGCGGCCCGGAGTTAAGATAGGAAGGCATGTCTTGCATTTCTAAGTAAGGAGAAAGCTATCATGGACGAACCTTCTAGACCGTCTTCTGTTTCCAGGCGCCAATTTCTCAAAACCGGGGTTGCCTCGGCAAGCGTCGCCTCTTTTGGCGCCATCAATTTTTTTCCGCGCCGCGTGTTCGGCGCGAATGACCGGGTCCGCGTAGCGATTTGCGGCCTGCACGGGCGTGGCATGGATCACATTCGGTCTTACGCTAAAGTCCCTCAAGCCGAGATCGCTGCGCTCTGTGATATTGATGAAAACGTCTTGCGAGAACGGCTCGCTGATGTGGAGAAGATGGGTATTCCCAAGCCCGTCACTTACGTTGATGTCCGCAAACTGCTCGACGATAAATCAATCGATGCCGTCTCGATTGCAACGCCTGACAGTTGGCATACCTTAATCGCCATTTGGGCGTGCCAGGCTGGCAAGGACGTTTACGTTGAGAAGCCATGCTCGCACAACATCTGGGAAACCAAGCAGCTCGTTCGCGCCGCGCAGAGGTATAACCGAATCGTTCAGCACGGGACTCAAAGTCGCTCCTCGCCGGCGGTCCGCGACGCGATCAACCGAGTTCAAGAGGGTGTGGTTGGAGACCTTTACCTGTCTCGGGGGCTTTGCTACAAGTGGCGGAACACCATCGGCTATGCTCCTGTTGCGCAGGTGCCTACTGGCGTTCACTACGATCTGTGGCAAGGGCCGGCGCCCAAGCATGCGTTTACGCATAACCGGTTCCACTACAACTGGCACTGGTTCTGGTGGTATGGAAGCGGTGATTTGGGCAATCAGGGCATTCATCAGCTCGATATCGCGCGCTGGGGACTGGGCGTGGGTTATCCGAACAGGGCGACAGCTACCGGCGGGCACTTTATGTTCAAGGACGACCAGGAAACGCCGAACACACTGAACTGTGCTTTTGAATTTGATCTGCCGGACGGAAGCCGCAAAATGCTCGAATTTGAAGTGAGACACTGGATCACCAACCATGAGGCCGAGATTGGCGCCGGCAATCTTCCCCGCCATGTCGTGGCTCGTCCGAAAACCGGGGCGAATGCCGGATACAATAATACGGTTGGCAATATCTTTTACGGGTCAAAAGGCTACCTGGCATACCCAGTGGGGAAGCCTGCAGGTTACAAAACTTGGATCGGGGAAAGCCAGGAGCCAGGTCCGGAAGGCCATGAAGCTGGCACAGAAGTGCTGCACTTCGCCAATTTCATTGATTGCGTCATCAGCCGGAAGAAGGAAGACCTGCACGCGCCGCCTGAAGTAGCTGCTGCTTCCGTCACGCTGATTTATCTGGCGAATGCATCCTATCGCCTGGGCCGAACAATTAACTTCAACCCCGAAACTCAGGAGGTGGTCGACGACCAGGATGCGGACATGCTGGTGCAGGATGCGGACCGAGGCTATCGTTCACCCTTTATCGTTCCGAGAAACGTATAAAGATCGGCAACCAGGAGGTTTTCGATGATTTCACGGCGCAAATTCCTTAAGACCCAGGCAGCGGGCCTTGCGCTTCCGCTGGCCCTCTCCGCATCCGCAGCCAAAGCGTCAGATGAGGAGGGCCTGCCATCCTCGGCGGGCAGCGCCGACCCCTTGCCTGGCCAACCCAAAATTTTCGACGTCCACAACCACTACAATGGCGACCCCGCCTACGCGGATAGACTTGCTGCCCTGCTCGAATCGATGGACGGCATGGCATTTTTGCTCGTCCCCCCCGCCGACCTCAAGAGTGCGAAAAGCGCCATGGCCCGCCATCCAGACCGCCTGATGGGTCTCTGCGAGCTCAGCCTGGATGACCCGCAAGCCGTCGCGCTGGTGGATCAGTTCCACGACGCAGGCTTTCGTGGGATTGGCGAACTCTCGGGATCGCGGAAGAATTACGATGACCCGTCCTACTGGCCGATATACGACCGCGCACAAGAGCACGGGATGATTGCGCTTTTCCATACTGGAATCGTCGCTCATCCCCGCCCGGAAGTTCCCACCGACGTGAGCGTGAGCCGGCTGCGGATCACGCGCCTCGACCTCATTTCAAGGCTCTTTCCCCGCCTCAACGTAATTGGCGCGCATTGCGGCAATCCCGACTACCACTGGGCGGGGGAAACCGGGCGCTGGAATCCCAATGAGCTGTTTGACCTTTCCGGCTCAAGCCTGCTCAAGAAGAAAGATGATCCCACCTTTTTTAAATCCGTTTTCTGGTGGACCGGCCTTGTGAGCCCTCATACGCCCAAGTCAAGCGCGAGCGCCTTCGAGAAGCTGGTGTTCGGCTCGGATTGTTTTGGCGGCGATCTGGGAGAACTGGAGGCGGGTCCGGGGCGCTACCGCCGAATGCTGGACGCCTGTGGCGTGCCGGCCGAGGCGCAGGCAAACATCTTCAGCGGGACAATTTGGCGCATCCTGCAGAAGCAGAAGGCCTGAGTATCTACATTCCGATCCGGCGAAATAGGGGCATTTGGAGCCCTGAAGGCCCGAGGGGCCGTCCCATCTCAGCCCAGGCCAAAGGCCTGGGTGCCGAGCCAGACCGTTGTCTTCTGAAGCCCTGAAAGGGCGGAGCACCGGAGGTTAGCCTGGATGGCGCAGTCGCTTTCTAAGCTGTACGTTCATCTGATCTTCAGCACGAGGGGTCGGGAGCCTTTGTTGCTCGGAGAGTTGCGGGGCCAGATGCACGCTTACCTGGCGGGGGTCCTTAACCATCACGATTCTCCGGCGATCAAGGTGGGAGGCACGGCGGACCATCTTCATGCACTTTTTCGCCTCTCAAAGAACCACAGTCTGGCTGGGGTCGTGGAGGAGATTAAAACGAGTTCGTCACGCTGGATCAAGACGCAGGCCAGAGGGCTCGGCGGTTTTCATTGGCAGAACGGCTACGGGGGTTTTTCGGTGGGTGCGGGCGAACTGCAGCGGGTGGCGGAGTACATTGAGCGGCAAGAGGTACACCATCGCTCGCTGAGCTTCCAGGATGAGTATCGACAGTTATTAAAGCAATACGAGGTCGAGTGCGACGAACGCTACGTGTGGGACTGAGAGCTCGGGCTGCCCCTTCAGGACTAAAGACTTCGTAGAGAAGCCCCGGCCACCCTGGGCATTGCCCAGGGGCTAGGTTAGAGCGGCCCTTCGGGCCTAAAAATTTAGAAACTCCGGGCACCTTCTCCCCTGGGGAGAAGGTGGGGAGCGTACGACCCGGTTCACGAACCCGCACACCCAAAAAGCTTCATTGAATCATTCTCCCGCCGGAGTAGAGATGATGTCCCTGCGCCTTTCTCACCCTTTCCTGATCCTTTATCTCCTGGAGCTGATCCTTCTGACGTAGTTCAAGGTCCCTCATGTTCCGTTTATATTGGTGTTCGATTTCTAGTCGCTCGGCTCGGGGAATATGCTGCCCCCGGAACGACTTTTTCCATGCTTTTTGTGCTGCTGTAAGGCGCTTACGTTCAATCTTCTGCTGCAATTTGAGTAGCTTGACGGGTGTGATAGGTCCTCTCGGAGCGGAAACGAGACCCGGCGTCCAAAGCAGAAAACCGAGCAGCACAAGTGGAACATATCGAATCATCTGATCTCACCGCCTGTTCACAACGCGGCCGCCGGCGAGATGCCCGGCAACCTGAGTTGCAGTATGCTAATACCTCGCATTATAACATCGGTATGCGGTGGGTGCTGGTGCTTCGCTCACCAGATTTTGCATTGTTCTTTGGGCGGGCGGACCATGGGATCGCCCGGCTTGCAATTCCACGCCTTGGCGAAGGTGGGCATATTGGAAAGCGGGCCGTTGGTCCTGAAGCGCGAGATGGGATGGGGATCAGTTGTGGCAAGCAGACGCGCAAACTGGGGGCGAATATTCTGCGCCCAGATCTGGGCGTAGCTGAGGAAAAAGCGCTGGTCCGGCGTGAACCCGTCGATCTTTTTGTTGGACTTTGCTTCCGGAGTCTGCTGGAAGGCAGCATAGGCTATGGCAAGGCCGCCCAGGTCCGCAATGCTTTCACCCAGCACCAGTTTACCATTTTCGCGCAGGTTGTCTTCCACAACGTAGCCGTCAAACTGCTTTCGAACGCAAGCCGCCCGTACGTTAAATCGCTTCAGGTCTTCCGGCGTCCACCAGTTCACCAGGTTGCCGTGCGCGTCAAACTGGCGACCTTCGTCATCGAAACCGTGAGTCATCTCATGGCCGATCACTACACCCATCGCGCCGTAGTTGACGGCGTCATCCGCGGCCGGATTGAAGAAGGGAGGCTGCAGGATGCCGGCTGGGAATACAATTTCGTTCATCAAAGGGTCGTAGTAGGCGTTCACGGTAGGCGGTGTCATTTCCCACTCGGTGCGGTCTACCGGCTTGCCGATCTTGCCAACCTCGCGGTTAAATTCGAAATCGTCCGCGCGGAAGACGTTATCGACATAGGGACCCTCGATAATGTGGAGTTTCGAATAATCCCGCCACTTTATGGGATAGCCGATTTTTTTCATCAGGAGCTGGAGTTTTGCGATGGCTTGCCGGCGCGTCTTGGGCCCCATCCAATTGAGCGTGGAGATATCCTTGTGCAGAGCGGCGACGAGGTGGTTCACCATATCCAAGGCGCGGGCCTTCGCGGCGGGAGGAAAGGCCACCTGGACATATTGCTTGCCGAGCGCCATGCCGAGGCCGCTATCCGCCGCCCGAACGCAGCGTTTCCAACGCGGTAGGATTTGCTTTGTTCCCGTCAGGATCTTTCCGTTGAAGTTGAAATTCTCGTCCACAAAGGGCGTGGAAAGATAAGGCGCGGCCATATCAATCAAGTGCCAGCGAAGGTAAGTCTTCCAGCTTGAAAGCGGCACAGCAGCCAGCATTTTATTCATCTGCTTGAAGAAATCCGGCTGGCCGATATTGGTGGAATTCAGATGGGGATGCCCGGTTTCGGCAAAGTAATTACCCCAGGAAAAGTCTGGGGTCAGCAGCTTTAACTGCGCAAGGTCCAGCTTGTGGTAAACGGCTTTGGGATCTCGTAACTGAACCGGAGTCATGGAGGAGTGTGCAAGCTTCGTCTCTATCGTCATCACCGTCTGAGCTTCGTGAGCGGATGTCGTTGATTTGTCGCCCAGGCGCTCGAACATCTTCGTCACGTGGGCCATGTACTGCTGGCGAATCTGCTTGGACTTCGCATCCTGCTTCGTGTAGTAGGTGCAGTTCGGCAGTCCGAGGCCTCCCTGCTCCGCGTCGCCGATCATCATGGAGCTGTTCTTAAAGTCCTGCTCCGAGCTGAACTGGAAGAGCGCATCCACGCCGATGCCCTGGAGCCTGGCAATCTCCGCTTCCAGGCTCGGAACGTCGTGGATCTGGTCAATACGTTTGAATTCAGGATCCAGCGGCTTTGCCCCTTCCGCTTCAATCACTTTAGTGTTCATGCAACTGGCATAAAAATCGCCGAGTTTCTGGGTATTTGAACCTTTCGGGGCCGTTTTGTCTGCCGCATCCTTTTCGAGGATCTTCCGTAGAATGTCGCGGTTCCGCTCCGCCAGCTCGTTGAAGGTGCCCCAGGCGGGATAGGCTGGTGGAATCGGGTTGCGTGCCATCCAGCCACCATCGGCGAAGTCGTAAAAGTCGTCGCAGGGCTTCACCTTTGCGTCGAGGTTCTTGAGATAGAGAGCCGGGGCACTAGGGACAGTGACGGTGCGAGCCTTGTGCGGTTGAGCTTTCTCAGAGCAGCTTGGAAACAGCAAAAGGACGAGGGTTGCCACACAAAGTACGAAAAGGGTCAAACGGCGCATAGCGCATTCACCTTAATGTAAGAAATTGTGTTTGCCTCTCGAAGAGAGTTCGGTCGCTTTCTCTTCTCAGGATTTGCCTCGCGGGGGCTTTCCCTTATGCCTGGAAATGTAACGCGCGGGGTTTGCCGTTCTCTTCCGAGGTGGGTGGGATGGAGGAGCATCTGCCACTGGTGACGGCATATTTGCGATCACCTGGGCAAACAAGGTCGCTCGAGAATTGGAAGGTTTCTTTTTCCCGCCTTCACCGTGCCGGTAAGCATGCTCGCTGAAACACGTCTGGCAAATGACCTTGACCACCGTGTCTTCCACCATGCTTGCGATCGCATGGTTCAGGAGAAGGCGGCAACGGGGACAATAGTCGTCAATCAGGTCGCCCAGTCGCTTTTCGGAATCGGCCATTCGTAACCCTTTCCGTTCTGCTCTTTGCGAGACTCCTTGCGCGCATTATAACCCCGGGCGGCTGAAAATCCATCACATTCGCGGCGCCGAAGCGGCGCCACCTTTCGGCGATGATCATCAGGCCACTTTTTGAGGGGCCACAATCACAAAGTCCCCGGCTCTGCTGGCCGATGTTTGTTCGTTATGCCGGCGAGATTAGCCGTGTTCGCTTTTGTGGATTTAGAGGTCGTGAGGGCAAAAGGAGAGCCCTTGGCTACAACTCTAATTTCCCCTTCTCGGACTGCCAGCGGCGGTAAATCTCGCTCCGAGAAACTCCGCTGGCCTTCGCCAAGCTCTTCAGCGCCTCGCGCTCGTTCAATCGCCGCTCTTTCATTAACTCCTCGATTTGTTGACGCAAGGATTGCGGCGGCAGTGTGACCTTCTTTCCTGCAGCATCGGGAGGTCCCACAAGTACGGTGAGCTCGCCTTTCGCGCCCTTTCTTTCAAGGGCTGCAAAGACTTCAGAAGCGCGACCGCGCAAAAACTCTTCGTGCATCTTGGTGACTTCGCGCCCGATCACCACCGGGCGGTCGCCGAGCGCCTTTTGAACGTCTTCGAGCATTTCCTGAATGCGGTGCGGAGCCTCGTAAAACGCGAGGGTTTCCGAGGTGTCGCGGAGTTCACGAAGTTTCCTGAGCCGTGAATACCTTTTGGCAGGTAGGAAACCCAGGAAGCGGAAGCGGTCCGCCGGCAGACCGGCAGCTACCAGAGCTGCCACCAAGGCGCAGGGGCCCGGAATGGGGATTACCGGGAAACCATGGCGGATGGTCAGCTTGACGAGGCGGTAGCCAGGGTCCGAGATCACCGGCATTCCAGCGTCCGAAACCAGGGCAATGCGGCTTCCTTGTTCCATTAAGAGGATTAGCTCCGGGGCCCGGGTCATCTCATTATGTTCATGATAGCTGATCAGGTTGGTACGGATGGCATAACGCTCGAGCAGGCCTCGCGTCCGGCGGGTATCCTCGCAGGCGATGAGGTCGGCCTCTTTCAGGGTTCGAACTGCCCGGAACGTAATGTCTTCAAGGTTACCGATCGGTGTAGCGACCACAAAGAGCTTCCCGGTCGGGCCGTCGGTCAACTCCGTTTGCACCCCCTGCCCGCTCTCCATGCCCACCTCCGCTTGTTCGATTTTCCCCAGTCTATCATCCAAAAAGGGGGGAAGGAATCAAAGAATTTGATGTCCGGCCTCAGCCGTTGTTGGCCGGGGGGCGCGCAGACGGTCTGGTATAATCAAAGACCCGACACCATGTCCGGAATTATCGGTTACATTGGCAACAGGCGGGTTGTCCCCGTTTTGCTCGAAGGGTTGCACCATCTTCAATATCGCGGGTACGATTCGGCCGGCCTTGCGGTGATTCAAGATGGAACGCTCCACATCCGGCGTGCCCCAGGCAAGTTGCGCAACTTGGAAGAGGCCATCCGGCTGAACCCGCTTGAAGGTTCTTATGGCATCGGCCATACGCGCTGGGCCACGCATGGTGCTCCGACGGAAGAGAACGCTCATCCGCTTCGCGATTGTCACGGCACCGTGGTGGTGGTGCACAACGGAATTATTGAGAATTACGAAGAGCTAAAGCGCGAGCTGGTGAGTGAGAAACATAAGATCCTCACCGAGACGGATACGGAGGTGATCGCGCACCTCGTCGAGAAGTACCTGAATGGGACACAAAAAGCGCCGAACCTGGAAGAGGCAGTGCGCGCCACCGTTCAACGGCTGAAGGGCGCCTTTGCGCTGGCCATCATCTCTTCACAAGATCTGAATAAGATCGTCGCCGTGCGCCTGGGCCCACCCGCCGTCATTGGCCTGGGCAAAAATGAATATTTTGTCGCAAGCGATGTTCCTGCCGTTGTCTATCACACCCGAGACCTCTTTTTTCTGGCAGACGGTAACATGGCCGTGCTGACTCCGAATGGAGTGAAGCTCACGGATTTTGACGGTCATCCCGTTTCCCGACGCGTTCAGCACATCACATGGGACCCCATTCTGGCCGAGAAGGGCGGATTCCGCCATTTCATGCTGAAGGAAATCTATGAGCAGCCGCGAGCGGTGCGCGATACGCTGCTCGGCCGTACCTCGGCAGAAACGGGCCAGGTGTTTCTTGACGAGATGGAGATTTCAGAAGAGGAATTCCGGAATTTTCGCGAAATCAAGATTGCCGCCGCCGGAACGTCGCGCCACGCCGGGCTCGTGGGTCGCTTCATGATCGAGCGCCTCGCGCGTGTTCCGGTGGAGGTGGATTACGCTTCGGAGTTTCGTTACCGCAACCCGATCGTGGATTCCCGCACCCTGACGATCGTGGTCACGCAGTCGGGCGAAACGGCGGATACCATTGCCGGACTGCGCGAAGCTCAAGCCAAAGGATCAAAGACGCTGGCCATCTGCAACGTGCTGGGCAGTGTGGGGCCGCGAGAGGCAAACGGTGCGATCTACACCCATGCCGGACCGGAAATTGCCGTGGGATCCACCAAAACTTTTGCCGCTCAGTTGACCGCGCTTTATCTCTTCGCTTTCTATCTCGGCCAGCTTCGGGGACAGCTTGCTCCCGGCGAAGCGAAAAAGCTGCTCGCCGATCTGACGGTGTTGCCACGGCAGCTCGAGTCCGTTCTGCAGCGCGATGAAGAGTTTGAGGATTTGGCGCGCCATTTCTACCGTTCGGCGGATTTTCTGTTTCTTGGACGCGGCGTGCACTTTCCGATCGCGCTCGAAGGCGCGTTGAAAATGAAGAAAGTTTCCTACATTCACGCGGAGGCCTATCCTGCCGGAGAAATGAAGCATGGGCCAAGCGCCCTCATCAGCGATGGACTTCCGGTGGTCGTTATTGCCACCTGCGACTGGAATTCTGCGGATTCAAAAGTTCGTTACGAACGAACCTTGTCGAATGTCGAAGAGGCGAAAGCCCGTGGCGCTACCATCCTGGCCTTGATTACGGAAGGGGATCAGGAGGTAAAAGCCATCGCTGACCATACCGTCACGCTTCCTCACACCAACGAACTGCTCTCCTCGATCCTGGAGGTCGTCCCGCTTCAGCTTCTCGCCTACCACACGGGAGTGCTCAGAGGATGTGACGTGGACCAGCCGCGAAATCTGGCCAAATCGGTTACGGTAGAATGACCGGTCAGTCGCCGCCGTTGCGGCGGATAACTTTATCGACCACGTCAATCAGAGCGTCCAGGCGGCGATCGGTATGCGTCTGAGCCTCTGTCAGCTCCTTAATGTGGCGGTCGGTGTCGGCTTGCGCTTTAGTAAGCTGTTGGATGCGCTGGTCGGTTTCGTCACCATGATGCGCGAGCGACATACCCACATCTACCAGTTGACGGATCATGGTAGTAATTGCCTCCTGGCGCTGCTGAAGCTTTTGTATGTCCACTGTGAACTGGGCTTGCTGCTCGACGATGAATTGCATCGTGCGTTCAAGGTTATCGGCCATAGGCCGATTATAACCCAGCGGGCAGGCGGAAACCTCGCGGCCAAAGCGGCGATGCACGGCCGATGATCTAATGCAATCAAACGGAGAATTTAACCTCCTGATGGTTGCGGGAGAGCGCTCCGGCGACCTCTATGGTGGCCGCCTTGCTGCCTGTCTGAAGGCGCGGCTACCCGCAATGGAGATCTTTGGCTGCGGCGGGGACATGATGAGGCAAGGAGGCGTGGATACCATCGTTGACTCGCAGCAGTTCGCCATGGTCGGAATCACGGAAGTGATCTCCGGGCTTCCGCGCGCCTGGCGCGCCTTGAACCGTCTTGTGAACGCCGCTCGCGAGCGGCAGCCGAGGCTGGCAGTCCTCATTGATTCTCCTTCGCTCAACATGCGGTTGGCTAAAAGGCTCAAGAGGCTTGGCATCCCCGTCCTCTACTTTATAAGCCCGCAAATCTGGGCGTGGAAGAAGTGGCGACTTCGCCAGCTTCCTTCACTGGTCGACCGGATGGTGTGCATTTTTGATTTCGAGGAGGGAATCTATCGGCGTGCTGGAATTTTGGTGGACTATGTGGGTCACCCCCTAGTCGATACGGTTCGGCCACGGGTTTCCCGGGAGGAGTTTTTCTCTCAGGCAGGTCTTGATCCTTATACACGCACTGTGGCGTTGCTTCCCGGTAGCCGCGAAATTGAGGTTGCGTACATCCTGCCGACTCTGGTGGAAGCGGCCGCTCGACTCTGGGAAGGGAGAAAGATTCAATGCATCATTGCGGTCGCGCCTGCTCTTAACGTCAGCCGGATGGAGGAGCGCGTGCGCCGTGGGCGCCCGGCAAAGCTGAAACTGGTGGCGAACGCCACCTATGACGCGCTGGCTTACAGCGATGTCGCGGTGGTCGCGAGCGGCACGGCCACAGTTGAAGCGGCGTTGCTTGAAAGGCCGATGGTGGTGGTTTACCGAGTTTCCCCGATTACCGCTTTTTTCGCCCGCTGGATGGTCAGTGTGCCTTTCTACAGCATGGTTAACATACTCGCAGGCCATCAAGTAGTGGAAGAACTGATTCAGGGTGATTTCACTCCCTCCCGGGTTGTCGCGAGCGTAGAAGAGTTGCTCGACCACCCCAGCACAGCCCTGAAAACTGAACTACGCAATGTGAAGCAGCGGTTAGGGACGGGAGGCGCCATCGAGCGGGCGGCAGAGGTGGTCGAGCGGATGGTTCTGGAGCCCGGAGTGAGCGCTCCGCCTGATATAGCGGATGCAACTGCGTTGGGTGATAATTAATCCAAGAGAATGATGGTTGCGGCGAGCGTTTTTTTGCCTGGGCCTCTCATGTCTCCCTTGGGAGGGGGTTATTCCTCGCGGTTTTAAGCCCTCTCCCGTGGGGAGAGGGTGGCGAGCAGAGTGAGCC
>JBOGJS010000254.1:0-5303 GCA_050745365.1 Terriglobia bacterium | reverse complement strand
CCCAGCCGAATCATCCCCTCTGCTCTCAAGCCACCCGAGCCGGAGGTTCGATCCCCGTAGCTCGAACCTAACAGGGCGGGTCGGGGGAACGCAAGCTGGGCACTCCGCCGACGGTGGATTAAGGGGCTTCCATGCACGCGCCATTTTTACGCTAACCCAATTTCAGCTATTGATATGGCGAGCAAAACGTTCGTTTTGGGCGCTGGATTCAGTGCGTTGGCGGAATTCCCGCTTATGACGGACCTCAGATCGGAAGTGTTTCGCTGGATCGAAACCGAGAGGCATCCTTCTTGGGAACTCCATTTGAGGCCGGGCGGACAGTTCTGGTCGGGCCTGAATCGTGTGCCGGACCATGAAAAGCTCGGCTTCGAGGAATTGCTCATTGCCCTTCGCGAAAGGCTCGCCGGGCGGCGTGACCCGTGCCACTTGACACTGCGCGTGCTTCGCGATGCCTGTAGCCGTCTGTTATGGCACAGGCAGACATTACTTACCTTGGCGCCGGCCTACCGAAACTTCGCGGCGTGGCTGCGTGAACATCACGGCAACGGACAGCCAAACGCCATTGTGTCCCTGAATTGGGATCTTGTAGCGGAGGCTGCTCTACAATACGGCGCCGTGCCTTGGCGGTACAATTCGGGCACGTGCTGCGTGCCCATTCTGAAGCCACACGGCTCGATAAACTGGAGCAACTATAAAGACCGAGGGCTGGTAGCACAGTCACCCGACTGGGAGCTGATCGCCCCAAGCAGTCCTTTTTCCTATATCCCGCGCGATCCGTTCTTCGACCCATTTGGCAGCGGCGTTAACCAGCGGCTTCGCCAGGTGATATTCCCCGGAGACTCTGAGAATGAGGATGGCATAGCTAAGATTTGGGACGAAGCCTCCAAAGCGATCCAGGAACGGGAGGTGGTGGTCTTCATTGGATATTCGCTGCCGCCCTACGATTCAGAGGCGTCCAAATTCCTCCGGGACTCGTGCGCTGGAAAGCGAATCGAGGTTTGCGCACGCTCCCGTGCGACGCTGGACCGCTACCGCAAGACGTTCGGAGATCTCGCAACCAAGGATGCCCTAGGTTTTGCGAGTTCTCCCTACGCCAGACCCCGACGGGAGAAAGCTGGTAACCGGGCGTAAGCTCACACCGAGGAGCGCAAGGGCTCCTCTGTGGGGCGTTATATTTTCCCTTCACAGTGCTAAACTCTGCTTAAACTAATGCGGCGCAGTTGCGAGATCGGCGTGGCTCCAAATTACCGCTGGGTGGTCACCTGCAAGTCCGGACGCGAACTGGGAAACATCCTGCTCTTTAGCATCCAGAATTGGAGTGCTCCACTTCTGAGTCTTGGCTGGGCGACTTACTTCGCGCTGAGGTGGGGATCATCGACCGCTAACCACCAACGGTGGGTCCCATCGGCTGCCATGAAGAGGTCGCCATTGAAGCCTAACTCATGGGCCTGTTTTTCTACAGCCGCTGCGAACAACTTAACGTGCCTCATGTATAACAGTCGCATTATGATGGCAACAATGGCCCATCCTAAAAGCCCAACAGCCAAACCCGTCCTCAAGTCTGCCGTAATTGTCCCCACTGCGGTGAGAAGGAGGAATGCGGAAATGCCCTCCAGCTTCCGCTTTAAATAACCAAGCGTCAAAAGCTCCTGATGCATCATACCCATCTGTTCAGGCTTTCCTGCGCTGACGTCTGGGCAACGATCCGGTGTGGGCTCCACTTCCTGAGGCCGATCAGCGGACTTGGAGGCGTCGCTGGACTTTCCCTGGCGGGACGCCGTCAGCGCCTCAACTGAGGAGACAAACTTCGGCTCGAAGCCCCAGCAACCTTCCTGCCGGGCAGCCTCCTCGAAAGTGCCACCACCATTCAAGCACTCCCGAGCGCGATACAGATTGACCCTCGCCGCTTGGTCGGGCGGAAGGTAAAAACTCGGGGGACGGAACTTGCTCCCATCGTCGTCGCTACTGCCTTCATCGCAACCGCTGAGGTATCTCTCCCAGTTCGCCACTTGGTCGGGTGACACATAAAAGCTCAGAAAACCGCCGCCGGGGAGCGGCCTAAGTTCCTCATAGATGCACCGCTTTGCTGTCAGGGGTCTCCACCTCGGGCGGCGCACGGTCTCCCTTGGAATGGGATCGATGCCTACAGACCGAAGATCCTCCTCGAGCGCCTCGACGCGGACGAGATCTCGGGTAAGTATGCCTCGGAGCGTCCTGACCGCGGCAACAAACGCCGGCTCGAATCCCCAGTCGCCAGCGGTTTCTTCGGCTTCCTCCAGAGTGCCGCCCGCCTCCAGGTACGTCCGCGCACGGTAGATATTCACTTTCGCCGCTTGATCGGGCGTAGGTAAAAACTCGGCAGGATGAAGTCCGTGTTGTCTTCCTCGGCGTCGTCGAAACGTTTGTGCCAGTAGCCCCCACCCGGAAGCGACCGGAGTTCCTCATACAGCCCACGCCGATCAAACTTACTCACCGCCTTCCCGGGGGTCGGGTCAGTTCCTACCGATTGGAGGTCTTCAGGCGTCGCCTCGAGGCGAACTAAGGCCCTGAGTAGGCCTTTGCGGGCGGCGGCAAGAAGGTCGCGATCCCACCTGTGCAGATCGCGGGCCTCTAATCCCCCCAATCGCTTGTCGATCATCCCCAGTCGTTCGTTGATACTTATCAGCACCTCGTTGTCAGCCATGGCTTTCCCTCGCGTGTAGGAATTCCGTCTACGCTACCACTAGAGCCGTGCCGGGTCAAACGAGTGTGCGCGAGTGTGCGCCTAAACGAGAGGGACCTGTAAGGTACACGAAAAAGGCGAGGCCGCTAATCTAGCTGAGATCAAAGATGGATGATTTGGCGGAGAGGGTGGGATTCGAACCCACGCGCCCGCTTTTGGCAGGCAAGACGCTTTCGAGGCGCCCCCGTTATGACCACTTCGGTACCTCTCCGTCGCTCAAAAATGGCGCATGGAGCATCGGATGACGGGTTCGTGGCAGCGACGAATCTTTAACGCACCGAGAATTTCTTACGGATGAAAGTCCCTGTTGATTTTGCCACAGCTTCTCAACATCTTGCTTCTTGACGGCGCTGTATGAAAAAATCCCGGAGAACTGCTGCGCAATCCGCTCCCAAAATGCCTTCAGTAATCCGAACTTTATGGTTCAAGCGAGGGTGGTTTACAACCTTCAGCGCCGAGCCGGCTGCCCCGGCTTTGAAGTCCTCGGCCCCAAAAATAAGGGCGCCAATTCGCGCCTGGATGATGGCTCCGGCGCACATTGAGCACGGCTCGATTGTAACATACAGGCTACATGCCGCCCCGAGGCGATGATTCCCCAGCTTTTTCGCCGCGCGCCGCAGCGCGAGAATTTCCGCATGAGCGGTAGGATCGTTAAGCCGGATGGACCGGTTATGCGCGCGAGCCAGCACCGTCCGGTGATGAACCACAACGGCTCCTACCGGAACTTCACCTTCGTCCCCGGCCCGCACGGCTTCGCGAAGCGCGATCTCCATGAACCTGAAATCGTTGGCGGGGTGAACCGCGACGGCGGCACGTACTCGCATTTTCGGGTGCTTTCCTCAAGGACTTCGAGTCTTGGGAGCCTGGAAAACCAGAATTCCGGCATTGAAAGTGGCGCTGGCTTTCTTGGGGTCCACCGCGACCGGCAGCTCAATTTCTCCCAACGTTTGTCTCACACGTCTCACACCGCTCCTCGCGGCAGGATCCTCACGGAGCGTCTGTCCCCAAACGATCAATTTCCTGGGAGCAAGGCCCAGTTGGATCTCACCGGCGCTCAGCCCGGAAAGCCGCGCCCGAACTCTAAGCTGTCCTGCGCCTTCGCTGATTTCGATGTCCGTGGGGCGCGCCAGCTCATCTTCAGCTCGAAACCAGTCTTCGAGGTCACGTCCGTGGCTTCTTCCTCGCCTTTGAAAAAGGTCATAAGCCCGGTAAGCAATCGCCTTTTGAATAGATTCCTCGAGCTTACCCAATTCCTCGCCATAGACCAGGCGGAGGGAAGACAGCACCCGCTGTGTTATTAGCGCACCTGATTCCCCACCTTTCACCATCAGCTTTTTCTCCTCCCGGCGCGCTCTCATTGAAGCTTTCCGGCCGGCCCGCCAGACAGTTCATTCTATCACTCCCTTTGTTTTATCAATCGGATGCTCAGACCAGGCGGTGATAAGGGGTCACGATCCATGCTCTAGCCCACCACAAGATCGGGGTGGTAAAGGCAACCAGAAACGTGACGAGCTACGGCGATCAACTGGCGGTCGGCACTGAGCACTTTCAGTAAAGTCATAACCGGCGGCCGGCTGAGGCGCATCCCAGCTTGCGCGCTCAAGGCTTGAGCGAACTCAAAGGCATGACCATGCCGGACGCATCTCTCTTGACGGCCTTCGACCACCAGTTCAGGGCAGTCCGGGAGCAAAGCTTCAAGAGGAATAACGGCATTTACGATCCGGCCTTCGCGTGCCACTCGATCCAGCTTTTCAAGCGTCAGCGCACAGCCTTCACGGAACTCCGCCACCGCCGTGCGGCGTAAACTGGCGAGGTGGGCCGGGCAGCCAAGGCGTTTTCCAACGTCGTGAGCGAGCGAGCGGACGTAAGTTCCGCCGGAGCACTCGACCGCGAGCCGTGCGACACCGCTCGATTCCTCAAAGCTCATTAGCTCCAGCGCGTAGACTTCCACCTCCACGGGAGCGAGCGAAACCGGCTGGTGCTTTCGCGCCAGTTCGTAAGCGCGCACGCCAGAGATCCGCTTGGCGGAGAAGGGGGGCGGTGTCTGTTGAATTCTTCCTGTAAACTCACGGAGAACATTTTCGAGCTTCACCCGGGTCGGCCACTCAGAGGACGACTCTGAAACCAGCGATCCGGTCGCATCATAAGTGTCGGTGGAAAATCCAAAACGGAAGACGCCTTCGTAAGCTTTGCGCGACTTCAGGTAAAACTGCGCGAAACGAGTAGCCTTCCCAATAGAAAGAGGCAGGACGCCTGTGGCAAAGGGATCGAGAGTACCGAAATGGCCAATCCGGCGGATGCTGAGGATGCGACGCGCTTGGGCCACCACATCGTGCGAAGTCGGCCCCGCAGCCTTATCCACGATCAAGACGCCGGAAAGTTCCTGTTCCATTTTGCTACCTAATTGGAGAAGTTCGCGCCGTTATTCAGTCGCGTATCAGTTCGTCATTTCGCTTTGCGACGCTCGCAACGGATGAGAAACGACCCCTCATCCGCCCTCCTACGTCGGGCACCTTCTCCCCTGGGGAGAAGGTGGGGAGCCTGCCTGCCGCCAGGCAGGTGGAGTGGCCCGGATGAGGAG
>JBOGJS010000253.1:0-20212 GCA_050745365.1 Terriglobia bacterium | reverse complement strand
AAGCCATGGAAGTGACAGGCGGTGAAATCTCAACCTATCGCTGCCTGGCTTACGTGGCCCAGACGATGGAGTATCGCTGGAGCTTTCATCCCCTCTCTCAATGGGCTTCCGTTTACACACAAAATGCTGCTTGACCGGCGAAGTTTTCCAGGTCGGAGGCGCGGATCTGGCACCGATAGAGGAGACGAAGCCGGTCAAGGAGGTCGCGAAGGGCGGCAAACTTTCGATCAAATACACACCCCTTCTCGGCCCCACCACACCCAAACCGGTTCTGCCCCCGGCACCATCGACTAAGGTTGAGTGGGGTCAGACGGTCACTTACACCTCAGCGGGGGGGGCAACCAAACCACCCGCTATCTCGGGAGGTAGCTTCGACGGGAAGGACCAAGACGAGTGGTCTACGCTCACATGGGACCAGAAGAGATACATTTACTCCCTGTTGCAGTTGGGAAGGGCAATCGTGATGGGCCCCGCCGCCAGCCTGAGAGGCGCCCCCGGGGATTCACTCGTGAAGTCGGCAAAAGATACCGTCTGGCTTATGTTCCCGGCCAACGGGCCGGACTTCACTCTGCCCGAAAAGAGTTTCTGGGGCAAATTCAGATCAACCTTTTCTCTTGCAGCTCATGAGGTGCACAAGCGTGCGGCCACCAGCGTGTCGGCCGGCGGCGGCGTGAAGGGGGCTGCCCTCGTATCCGAGTTCGGCATGGTTGAGGAGTCGACCCAGCATGAGCAGAAGTCCAAGCTCTACAACTCCCAACTCTTCTGCAAGCCTGTGATAACACTGAAAGTAGATGTCGAACGGGACGTTAAGGCGAGCGAGGAGTTCACCGAAGCGATTCGAGAGACGCTCGACGCCGCGATCGAGGATATTTACCCCGAGAGGACCCGCTATATTAGGCTCCTCAAAGTCCTCGGAAAATACGGCCACTACCTCCCTGTTGAGTTTGAGCTTGGCGGCGCGATGGGCTTCGCGGAGATCATCGAGGTCGACAAGAACCAGACCACCACCATGAAATCCTTTTCGTCCAAAGGGAAGGTCGAAGCAACCGTCAAGGGAGTGGAGGTAAACACGGGCTTCGCCCGCGAGGATTCCCAGCAAGATAAGCGGGAGTTCCAGGAAGAGAAGACGACCGCGGATTACTTCATGATCGGAGGCGACCCGTCGACTTATGATACAGCGAAACCTGGCGAATGGTTGAAAAGCCTCAAGAAGCACACCTACTGGAGGGTCATCGGATACGAAAAGTCTACCCCGACCATTCGTTTTCTCAGGCCGGACCTCCTGACGAGGTGCATTGCGCTGCTCAAGAAGTACGCGGCCGATCCGGAGACAGCGCGATATACGGTGCTGGACATGATGCAATACGCTCTAGCTAACCAGGCGACGCTGGCGCCAGTTCCGGGACACGATATTTACGATTGACCGACGGTCCGCGATGGACAAGTTCTTGTCTCGTGTGATACGTAACGGTGCGGGGCAAACTCCGTTTTGTGGGAAGACTGAGCAAGGCAAGTGGGACACGTTCCAGAACGCGATCCAGAACCAAGGGAACAACAGGTGCGCAACTAACGTCGCGCATAATTCTGCTGGCTGTTAGAAGCGCAGAGCCGCGCAAAGGGTTTATGTGTGCGCATCCTACACGTTAATTGACTTCACGCCCCGCGACAGTTTACGATGAAAGTAAGGGACGGGGAGGTAAACGGGCGCGGCTGATAGGCGCCAGGAATGACTGCGGGAAACCTAGTTACGGAAACGGAGGCTCAAAGCCGCCAAACAAACCTTCAGGAGCCGGGGACACTCGTACTGCTCCGCCCACGTGGATTCTGCGCGGGCGTGGTTCGTGCGATTGATATTGTGAGGCTTGCGCTCGAGCGGCTGGGGCGGCCCGTTTATGTGCGCAAGGAGATCGTCCACAACCGCTACGTGGTGGACGAGCTCGCCGAGCACGGCGCTGTATTTATCGAGGATCTGGACGAGGCGCCGGAAGGCTCTGTGGTGATCTTCAGCGCGCATGGCGTTTCGCCTGCTGTGCGACGGCGCGCGCACCAGCGCCACCTTCGTGTGATTGACGCCACCTGCCCGCTGGTCACCAAGGTTCATCTTGAGCTCATCCGCTACGTGCGCGAACACTATTCGGTGGTTCTCATCGGCCATCGCGATCACGATGAGGTGATCGGGACGCTCGGCGAAGCGCCCGACCGCGTTTACCTGATTACGTCCGTCGAGGATGTGGACTCCTTGCATGTGCCGGACCCGAACCATGTGGCGTACCTCACCCAGACAACCTTGAGCGTCGAGGACACCGCCGAAATCGTGGCCAAGCTAAAACGGCGTTTTCCCGCGATTGTTTCCCCACCCGGGGAAGACATCTGTTACGCTACCCAAAACCGGCAAAGCGCGGTGAAGAGCGTCGCTTCCCAAATCGATCTCCTCCTGGTTGTGGGCGCGCGCAACAGCTCGAACTCCAACCGGTTGGTTGAGGTTGCGGAAGATGCGGGTGCGAAGGCACATCTGGTTAACAACGAAGGCGAAATCCAGCCCGCATGGCTGGAGGGCCGGCGGCGCATCGGCATTACCGCGGGGGCCTCAACGCCTGAGGTCCTAGTGGAGGAAGTTGTCTCGTATCTCCGGAAGAAGGGATATACACAAATCGAAGATGTTAACGTGATTGAGGAACATGTTCGTTTCGCCTTGCCTGTTGAACTGCGCGCCTGAGTTTCCTTTTTGTTCTTCCCCGGAGCCCGATGGCACAAGAAGCAGCGAAACTTGGGAGATCGCCTTCCGTAAAGCCATCTTCTCTACCACAGATTGGTTTCCGAACTGACGCCAGTCTCCGAGAAGCCATCGACGGCGCTTCCCGCTATTTACTTTCCATCCAGAAACCCGAAGGCTATTGGCTCGCCGAATTAGAGGCGGACAGTACCCTCGAATCCGACTACATTTTTTATCTTTACTTACTGGGCAAAGCTGCGCCCGGACGCGTTGCCAAGCTGGCCAATACCATCCGGCGCGAGCAGCTTCGAGACGGCGGCTGGAGCCTTTACGCTGGCAGCCCTTCCGAGCTGAATGCCACCGTCAAAGGCTACTTCGCGCTGAAGCTCGCCGGCGATCACCCGAAAGCGGCGCACATGGCAGCTGCGCGCCACCGTGTCCTCACGCTCGGCGGCATTGAGGCAACGAATTCCTTCACACGTTTTTACCTTGCGCTCGCCGGCAAAATTCCATGGAGCATGGTTCCCGCCATGCCGCCCGAGCTGATTCTCCTGCCGCGATGGTTCTTCATAAACCTGTATGAAATGTCCTCGTGGACGCGCGGCATCGTCGTGCCGCTCACCATCCTTTACGCCTTAAAACCTGCCTGGAAGCTTCCCGAGCGCGCGAGTCTCGATGAGCTTTTTGTCGATCCGCAGCGCAGAATCTGCTCTTTTCAGTTAGACTCGAGGCCCATGACGTGGCGGAACTTTTTCCTGGCCGCGGATCGGCTCTTCAAGTTTCACGAGTCTCTCCCCTGGAAGCCCTTCCGGCACCGGGCCCTCAGGCGTGCAAGGCGCTGGCTGCTGGATCACCTTGAGCGCAGCGAAGGGCTCGGCGCCATTTACCCCGCGATGCTCAATGCCATCCTGGCGCTGGTCGCGCTCGGCTTCCCGCCGGACCATCCGCTCACAGCGCGCGAGCGCGGATATCTCGACGAATTTGAAATTGAGGATAGGGATTCCATCCGCCTCCAGCCCTGCCTTGCTCCGGTCTGGGACACCTCTATTGCGATGGTGTCGCTCGCTGAAGCTGGGCTTTCCTCAGATCACCCCGCGCTCATTCACTCCGCTCAATGGCTGCTTGAAAATCAGGTGACGGGGCCTGGCGACTGGCAGGTGAAGAACCCCGGCGTAGACCCGGCCGGATGGGCCTTTGAGTTTCGCAACGACTTCTATCCCGACGTCGACGACTCCGCGTTCGTCCTCATCGCGCTTCAGCGCGTCGCGTTTCCGGACGCGCCGCGAATGAAGCTTGCTATCGAGAAAGGACTGGAGTGGATCATCAGCATGCAAAATCGCGACGGTGGCTGGGGCGCTTTCGACAAAAATAACGATCGCGCCATCCTCACACGCGTTCCGTTTGCCGATCACAACGCCATGATCGACCCTTCAACGCCCGACCTTACCGCCCGAGTCATCGAATGCCTCGGGCGTTTTGGCTACAGGGCGTCTCACCCCGCGGTCCGTCGAGCCCTCCGCTACCTGCGGCGAGAGCAAACCGCCGAAGGCGCGTGGTACGGGCGTTGGGGCGTGAATTATATCTATGGGACCAGCGGCGTGCTGCGCGCGCTTGAAGCGGTGGGTCTCGCAAAGGAAGAGTTCGGCCAGCGCGCAGCGGCGTGGCTCCGTTCGGTACAGAATCCTGACGGGGGCTTTGGCGAATCGATCGCTTCCTATGAGAACCCATCACTCAAGGGCAAGGGCGAGAGCACTGCTTCGCAAACCGCCTGGGGACTCATTGGCCTCCTCGCCGCCGGCGCCCCCTCTGAACCCGCCGCAACTCGTGCCGTCCGCTACCTTCTCGATCACCAGGTTCCGGATGGCTCCTGGGATGAAAACCTCTGGACTGGCACAGGATTTCCCTGCGTTTTTTACCTTAAATATCACCTCTACCGTACAAGCTTTCCGCTTTATGCGCTCGCGCGCTATCGCAACCTGCTTACTCCACAGACCGGTTTCTAACGTCCAATTAAGAGTCAGCGGCTTTATGCAGTGTCTTCAGCAGCGTTGCAGCGATTTTTTATCGCCAATTCCCGGGACCGGCAACTTTGCCACATCATGGATGGCTGACATTCGGGAATCCACACGGACAGGCAGTTCCACGATGCCGCGTCACCCTTGACTGGCTGGCGGAAGCTGGTGCATGAAGGTGATGTGCTGACAGTGATCGCCTCGCTCATCGTGCTAACCATCATCGCGGCCATCGTCGGGCATTATCCCCGGCACCCTGCCAGGCCTGCTGATTTACCGTTCGTAAAATTCCCCAAATAACGCCGGATTATGTGTCAGGTCAACCCTGGAGAAAATGTTTTCAAAATACCACGTGGGTAGCACCTTAGCCCGACAAGAAATCAGCGGTTCCTGTTAAGTTATTTAGAATACTGGCGCGCCTGGAGGGATTCGAACCCCCGACCTACAGATTCGAAGTCTGCCGCTCTATCCACCTGAGCTACAGGCGCGTGATCTAGAATTACTGAGTGCAGCCGGCGGCGTTTTCAACCGTCAACTCGCAGCCATCAAGGCCTCGTGACTCCGCGCCGAACATGGCTTCCTCGATGAGCTTAATTCCACTCCACCAGTGAAAACGAACTCACCCACGGTTCGGTGACGCGAGCACCCAGCGTCCAGCTCTTTCCGTTAGAAATTATACCCTGACGCGGTTCGAGCATCCAAGAAGCATCCCCAATTCAGATTCGAGGCAACGCGCGCGGGAGCACGCTGCGGCTTTTCTTCGGGTGGGTCGGAGTCGCCGCCTCGCAGCCGGGGTGATTCCGATTGTGACGCCCAGGATTGGCAGCCAAAGGGCTGTGGGCGCTCTGCATGACAGGATTCGGATTTGTTCACATGTTCTAAGATATGATCACCGCCTTTGAGATCGACGGGCGCGATTCGAAACATGTTCCCCGGCGTGTGTTCCCGGCGTGTTGAACGTCCCTGACAACTGTGTTAAAGTGCGTGCACAGACGCTATAAGGTAAAACCTGTCCGGGGCTTGGCAGTGCCCCGCGTGAATGCTATTAGAGGGAGAGAATGCGATGAAAGGGCAGAGGCTATTCGAGCTGAAAGTCTTTTTCTTTGTCGGTCTTCTGTTGCTTTGGTGCGGCATCAACACGCAGGGGCAAACCACTTTTGGGGAAATCACGGGGCGGGTGACAGACCCGAGCGGGGCTGTTATTCCCGGCGCCCAAGTTACGGTCACCAATGAAGGAACGGGCGTTGCGCGTCAGGTGACCACAGCCGCCGATGGCGACTATACCGTCGCAGACCTCGGCCTGGGCACTTACGAGGTTCGGGTGGAAGCCCAAGGTTTTGCAACAGAAAAGCGGACTCATCTCACCCTCAATGCGCGGCAGGTGATGAACATCAGTTTCCAATTACGGGTGGGCGCGAGCACCACTCAGGTGACCGTGTCCGCGGCTCCTCCGGTTATCGACACCCAGACTGCCACGTTGTCAACAACGAAAACGTCGCAGGAGCTTTTGCATTTGCCCCTCGCCGCCCGCCAGGGCAATAGTAACAATGCTTTTGCTATTTACAATCCAGGTGTCGGCGTCAACGACTCTGGCAATTTCTACGCCAACGGCGTGCGTCAGATTGATACGTATTCGTCGACCAATGGGATTGTTGAGATGGCTGACCCCACCGGCATAGGTGGCGGACAGATATCGCCGGGTCTTGGGAGCGTTTCAGAAATTACATATATTACCGGAACGCCGAATGCCGAGTATGAAAGTCCGGTCAACTTTATTCAGTCCACCAAATCGGGCACCAATCAATTCCATGGCAGCCTTTATTGGGATTTTAACGGCAGCAGCCTGAACGCCCGGAATTTTTTTGCCTCAAGCGTCCCATTCCGGAACTTTAATGACTTCGCCGGCAGTATTGGCGGTCCGATCAAGAAGAATAAGCTCTTCTTTTTCGCGGACTGGGAAGGTCAGTATAACCGGGGCGACAGCATTGTGGTGGCGGATACTCCCCTGCCGGCTTGGCGAACGGGCAATTTCAGCGGGTTGCTCAGCCAAGGCACCGTGATCACAAATCCACTTACCGGCCAGGCATTTCCAAACAATCAGATTCCTTCCAACCTCATCAGCCCGGTTTCTCAGAAGCTTGAGGATTTTTTCTATCCCGCTCCCAATTTCGGCCCGGCGGGTCTACAAGCCGGCAATTGGCGGACGCTCTTCCCCGCGAGGAACCGTTCCAGCATTGATCCGATCGGCGGACGCATCGATTACAACATTGACCCGAACGATGATTTTTTCGTCAGTGGCTTTTATCGCCGGATTCCGGAGAACACTCAGGAAGATTTCATGCCTCCCGTCGGTTTTCGCATCCAGACACGGACCTCGGCGATGTCCGTTCTTTCCTGGACGCACACCTTCAGCCCGACTCTGCTCAACGAGTTTCGCGCAGGGTTTTCCCGTAATGACAATGCGTATCACCCCGCGCTGATTGGGAGCAACATTATCAGCCAGGTGGGGATCCAAGGTGTGCCGACGACTGGACTTTACGGTGTTCCGGTCTTGAGTATCTCGGGCATCACCGGCACCAACCAGCTCGCTGCGAACGACGGGTTGGACACGAGTTTTCAGTACATCGACGATCTCAGTTGGGTGCGCGGCGCTCATTCTCTAAAGTTTGGATTCGATGCCATCCGCGACCAGGTTCAGCCGAAATTTGGGAACAATGCGATGTATGGCTCCTATAATTTTGCCAGCACGTTTTCCGGGTTCGCTTACGCGGACTTTCTACTCGGCTTGCCGACGACCACTTCTCTGGTCACTCCTCAGCCGCGCGAGTATTTGCGTGGGACGTTCTGGTCCTTCTACGGGCAAGATCAATGGAGGATCACCCCGCGGCTTACCTTCAATTACGGCCTTCGATACGAGCTGCAAGGCCCCTACCACGACCTACTGGGGCGTATCTCCAATTTCGATCCCTCATTGCAGGCCATCGTGGTTCCCGATAACGGCCTGAAAGAGGTGAGTCCGCTTTTCCCGACGAATATTCCTATCATTACGGCTTCCAAAGCCGGTTACCCCGCCGGCTCCATGCTCCATTATGCAACTCGAAACTTCTATCCCAGAATCGGCTTGGCCTACCGGCTGACCTCGGATGGAAAGACCGTGATTCGGGCCGGTTATGGAATTTACGGAGACACGGTCTATGGCGCGTTAGCGGAGTCCATGGCCGGCGGTCCTTTTGCCGGAAGCGAGACGTTTACAAATAATGTTGTGGGTGGAGTTCCACTCTTGAGTTTTCCTGATCCGTTCCTGCCGTCGGCGGGAGGCATTGCGCCTACCGAAAACGTCACTGGGTTCAACCCGCATCTCACGACGCCCTATGACCAACAATGGACCGTGACACTGGAGAGACAAGTGGGGACGCTGGGCCTTTCACTGGGCTACGTGGGAAGCCACCAGACGGGCTTGCTCTATCCGCGCAACATTGACCAGCCCCCACCAAGCACCAAGGCCTTTTCCTTTGCCAATACCCCGTTCCCCAACTTGCAGAGTGTGACGTACATCGAAAATGGCGGGACTGAGAATTACGACGCTCTCCAGGTCGCTGCCAGCAAGACCCAAGGGCACAATTTGATCCTCAGCACGGGTTACACGTGGGCTCGGGATCTTAGCGACCAGCTCGACAACGACTGGGTGTTTGCTCAGTCGATCCAGAATCAATTTAATCTTGCCTCGGAATACGGAAACAATCTCTTTACGCCTATTAACCGGTGGTATGCGAATGTGGTGTATGCGCTCCCCGTCGGGCAGAACCAGCGTTTCCTGGGCCACATGTCGCGCTGGGCAAACGCGGCGCTGGGCGGCTGGCGCATTTCCGCTGTGGCGACAGCGCAATCCGGGCAGTTTTACACCGCGACGTTTAGTGGCTTTGACCCTTCGAACACAAACAATTTTGGAGGCCGCACCGATGTTGTAGCTGGCGCGCCGCTGGTTCCGAGCGGCGGTCAATCGCTGAATGAATGGTTCAACATTGCTGCGTTTAAGGTGCCAGGCTGCCCCAACGCGAACCCATTGTGCACAAACCCTGCCAATATCGGGCGGTTCGGCAATGCCGGGAATGATACTCTTCAGACGCCAGGCATGGAAGACCTGGATTTGGGTATCTTGAAGGACTTCAGGATGAGGGAGGGCATGACGCTGGAGTTCCAATGCAACATGACCGATGTCTTGAATCATCCGAACTTCGGCTACCCGGATTCAAATATTACGGACGGGCCGGGCGTGGCGGGCACCATCACAAGCACGAATGGGAACTTTTTGCAGGGGTCGGGTGTGAATAGGATCATTAATTTTGCGCTACGGCTTGATTTCTGAACAGCGCGGTAGCGCAGAGTTTCGTTGTTCAGAAACTCTGCGGCATTTCGTCCGGGATAGTTAAAAGCCGCGGAGTTAAAAGACAACTCCGCGCTACCTGCTGCCAAATCGTAGCGCGAGTTGCTGTCGTAAACGTGAGGAAAATTGAAATTGGGAGTTTCCTTCATCGCGATAGGTTTGTTCCTCACGCAGACATCACAAGACGATGTCTGCGCCACCCACCCATTCGGTCTGTTCGTGTAAAGCAGATTCATCGTGTCCTCTTCATCGCACTCCTGGCGTTAGCGGCGATTTTCTTCTTCTCTTCCTCGTTCGCCTTCGCGGTGAGTAAGAAGCAGAACGCTTCACCCGTTATCTTGATCTCCGTGGACACTCTTCGCGCCGACGTCCTCGGATGCTACGGCAACCGCAAGGCCCTCACACCCCACATCGACACCATCGCCCGGGGCGGGACTTTGTTCTATCAAATTAGCTCGCAAATCCCGCTCACCCTCCCGTCCCACACTTCCTTGCTGACTTCCACCTATCCATTCTTCAATCGAATCGAAGAAAACGGGGAGAAGGTTCCTTCCACCAGTTTGACGCTCGCGGCGATTCTGAAATCCCGGGGATACCATACTGCCGCATTCATTGGAGGGTTTACTCTGGATCGCCAGTTCGGTCTCAACCTGGGCTTTGATCTCTACGACAGCCCTTTTGGCCCCCATGGAAAATTTGCCACCAAACGGCCGGGAGAGCTGGTGGTGTGCTCTGCGATCCACTGGTTGAACCAGAATTCCAATCATCCATTTTTCCTTTTCCTTCATCTTTTCGACTTGCATCGGCCGTACACGCTGCCCAGCGCAAGAGGACTTGTGGGATATCCCGGCTACGACATTGAACTCCGGTACGTCGATCAGGTGCTCGGTGAGTTCTGGCAGTATCTTGCGGCCAAAGATTTGCTCGCGAAATCACTCATCGTCTTTACCTCAGATCATGGAGAGAGTCTGGGCGAGCATGGCGAGGAAACCCATCAATATTTTATTTACCAAAGCACGGTGTGGGTGCCGCTGATCTTTCACTGGCCGGCTGGAGCTGGTCCTTACCCCGCACGGGTGAACCAGCCCGCAAGCCTGATCGACGTGGCCCCGACCATATTGCAGTTTCTGGGCATACCTCGGCCTCGCCAGTTTCAGGGGCAAAGTCTGTTCGACCTGTTGAATACCAGGAGCCACGCAGCTCCCCGGAAGGTGTACAGCGAAAGCGTGTACGCCCGAGATCATTTCGGCTGCAGCGCGCTGCGCAGCCTGCGCATCGGACACTACAAATATATTGAAGCGCCGAAGCCGGAATTATACGATTTGCAAACTGATCCTCACGAGCTACGGAACCTCTATTCGCACAAAACTGCGCTCGCCGAGTCGATGCGCCATCAATTAGTCGGCCTCGAAGCGCAATTTGCGCCGTCTGGACCGCGCGCCGAGCCTAAGGAACTGAGCAAAGGCACCCTGGACCTCCTGGGATCGCTCGGTTACACAGAGCTCGGCTATCCCGGCGCCCGCCCCAGAAGCTCCGGGTGCGACCCCAAGGACCGGCTCGCTGAATACCGCCTCTACGGGCACGCCATTATGGAAGCCCAAACGGAAAACTGGCCAGCGGCTATTCGAGCGTTCAGCCAAGTCCTTCGAGAAGACCCACAGAACGTCTTCTCACGTTACTACCTGGCCGTGTGTTACTTTCATACGCGCAAATTGGACGGAGCTGTGAAAGAGCTCGAACGAACGAAGGAACTCTCACCTTATTTCTCGCGCGCCTATAAGCTGCTGGGGAGCATATGGCTCGAGGAAGGGAAGTACGCACAAGCACAGAAAGAATTCGGCCAGCTACTATTGCTCACGCCTGACGATTATGAAGCGAACTATAATGTCGGCGTTCTCGCTATTCGAAAGGGTGATTTCCAGGAAGGCATTCGGCGCTTCGAGAAAGCGGCAGAAGCTGATCCGCAATCCTTCATCGCCCACAACGAGCTGGGCCTCGCTTATCTGAGAACCGGGAATCCGAGCCAGGCCGAAATCGAATTCAAGCAGGCCATCAGCTTGCGCCCTAAAGATGCTGCCCCGCATTACCATTGCGGGACAGCACTGTTAGAGCTCGATCGCAAGGCGGCCGCGACCGCGGAGTTCGAGGAGGCTCTGGCAGATGATCCAACCTTCCTTCCGGCCCGCCAGGCCCTCGATAAGCTGGAGAAAAGCGCCGCGAGACCTGCGATCCAATAAATTTCCGCGCGATGCGGAGAGTGGCGGGAATCTCGGAGGCGTGCAGTTGCTGCCCTGGCGCTCAATGGGACAACGTTTTATAGTCTTTCCAGTTAAGCTTGTCGTGACGAGCTGGCAAGCTATGATCCGTCGCGTACTGGTTCCGCGCCGCCTCTACCTCGTTGAACCATTGCCCCAGCGGCAAAATCAGCTCCCGGTAAACGAGATAGCTCATGTCGACGGTCCGTACCGGCAGATGGTCCTTTACATCATCGACTTCGCTCAGGTAGCGCCGCCCGTTCGCTTCCTCCACTCGTGGAAACCAGCTCTTGTACCACGTCTCGACGGCATTGTGAAGGGCTATATTGCGCTGGTGCTTGATTTGCTGCGCAATGTCGAGCGCAATGTCGAGCGCCGCCACCGCCCGGTTGAACTGGACATTCGCCGCCGCTGTCTGCGCATTCTTTAGCGCATCGTCAATCTCGCTCATCTCTTCGATCATTTGGAGGTTCTGATGATAAAGACCTGCAATTGAGAGAAACACCTCCAGATTGTAGCGCTGCAGCTTCGTGCTTCCGATTTCCTGATGCAGCAGGCTGACAATCTCTGTGTTCGCGGGCACCTGGTCTTGAGCCAATTTCACCCTTTTCGCATTCTCCTTGCCCCAGTCAAATGGCAGGCGCAGATACTTGCCTTGTGGCACCGGCGGCAGCGGGAGAGTTTGGTCATCCGTCGGGCGGCGGACTTTATAAATTCCATTCGAATTCCCAAAGATGGGTTTGCGCTGCGAGGAGGGTTCCTCGTCCCAACTGCTGTCCCAGAACTCCGCCTGCGTACTCATCAGTTGATAGGTTCGGGCCATCAGCGGCATGTTTTTTCCGTAAAATAGCCGGTAAAAGTCGCTTGCCGCTTCATCCGGGCTCGGCGTCCCCGGATGCCATGCCCAGCTCGGTCCCGTCGCATAGCCCAACCAGAAACTGGTCGGATGCAGCCCTTCATCACCCCACCCGGCTACAACCGTTCCCATCAGGTCCGAGTCCTGTCTCGTCGGTGAGAAACTGATTGCATTGAACATGGTTTCGAGAACAGTATTCCGGTGCCTATAGATTGGGTTGTAGAGTTCGGAGCCCGACAAAAAATAATAATGCGGAAAGAGCGGCGCCACGCCCTGAGTCACCGTTTCAATCATCTGGCGAATTCCCCGAGCCTTGAACGCTTTATCGTACTCCGGCCCGGCGGAGAGGCCGTTGATCATGAAGCTCGGCAGAGAAGGAACATCCCCCGGTACGAGCGGCTCGTAGCCCCAGAAGATCACCGTTCGCCCGCGGTCGTGCAGATAGGTGGATGTCTTCGTCATAAATCGCGCCAGCACTTTGCCTCTCGTACCCAACTGTTTGGTCAGCCGCGCTTCATCGCACTGGCTGTTGTCCGCCAATCCTACGTAATACGGCTCATCCTCTGAAATCTGGAAGTACTTCACGCCTTTGTTGGCGTTGAGCAAATCTGTATACATTCCTTCCAGCAGCTTGTACGTCCCCGGGTTCGTCGAGCACAACTCATAGTTGCTATCTGGGAACTCCCGCAGGCTCTGATACTCTGGGTGCTTCAGGATGAACGAGATGTGCCCCGGGCCGTCCAGGTAAGGGATCAGTTGGACGTGGTATTTCAGACCGTAATCCGTAAGCTCCTGCAACTGTTCCGGCGAGAGCGCATAAGGCCCTACAATCGCCGGCGCGCTTGCGAATTGGAAATGACTGTTTAGCTTGATGATCACTCCGTTGATCTTGTAAAAGGCCGCCTGACGTAACGCCTTTTTCAACACGTCCAAGCGGTCGAGATGATGATTGTCGTCCCAGTAGATGTTGCGCAGTTCGAGGTCCGGCCAATCGGTGATTGTCGCGTTCGGTAGTACCCAATGTTGCTCCTCGGGCTTCACAAGCTGCACCAACGTGTCCACGCCATAAAGTAGCCCCGGGTCCGCATTCGCTGTGATTCGAATCCCACTGCCCGAGAGTTCAAGGCGATAAGACTGCTGCTCAACCGCCGAGGTGTTCTTGTCGGTGGCATGGCCGATCTCGACGGCACCCGGTTGAATCTGAAGCATTACCGCTTCGTTGCGGCTCCTGCGGCCCGCCCCAAGCTGGATTCCGTACCGGGTCGCGAGTTCATCTTTCAGGCTTTCGACGGCAACATCATCGGCGTTTACTCCGGGACCAAGTTCCAGCTTCCAGCCATTTCCAAACTCAAAGTCTCCGGGCTGCAAGTTTACCTGCTGCGGCGCGGGAAGCACCGTGTAACCCCGTGCAAACAGCGGCGTCACCGTCTCGGCGTGGCTCGGCGCTCCTACCCATAGGGCCGCAACGGTTGCGGCGAACAGAATGCGCATCAGCTTGAGCTTCGGGATGCTCATCATTAATTTTTTTCCTACAGGAGCGGGTAGCGCAGAGGTGCGCGCTTTTTGCGTTCCTCTGCGGCTTGTCGTGTGGGGAACGCGAATGCAAGCCAGCCAGGTCATTTCGCTTTGCGACGCTCGCAAACTGTGAAAAACGACCCCTCATCCGCCCTCCTACGTCGGGCACCTTCTCCCCTGGGGAGAAGGTGTGGAGCGTAGCGCCCCGCATGAGGGGTTTGGATCGAAATTTTCGAAGCGGGGCCCGCGTGTGATACGCGTCGGTTACTGCGCCTATTTTTGCAACTAAGCACTCGGAGGGTTTGTGGCGGTAAGCTACAACTGAAGCCGCGTCCCCTTTTCGCCGTTGGGCAGGTAAAATTCCTTCGTCGGCCTTCTACCAAGCAATCCTAAGCATAGCCTGAAGCGCGCGGGGGCCGGGCACATCGCCGGTTGAGCCGCCATTCACTCCGCCTACACCGCTGATCGTTCCGAAGCTCGGCCCGTCTGATACATATACGTCAGGGTTGCTCCAGTTGACGTGGTTAAGGGCATTCGTGGCCGTAAGCTGCAACTGGAGCTTGGGCCCCTTTTCGCCATGCAGGTAAAACTCCTTCATTATTCCCGCGTCCAGCACGGCGAGCCCTGGGCCAATAATGCTACCGGGGCCTGCGGTCCCGAATTGGCCGGGTTGGGGCGGCGAATATACACCCGTGTCGAACCATTGTCCGATAGTGCCCTGGCCTCCCGAATTGGGATTACCGTTTACGTCCGGGCGAATGCACACTTGGGCGGGCGCGCCGGTTGTATAAGTGGTGCCAACTGGATCGGCCCCGCACCACTCGGGGGTGAGAAATTGGCCCGTCTGGGCGCTAAAGATCGCGCTGATGTGCCAACCGGCGACCACCTGGTTTACCAGCCCGGAAGCATTCGAAGCCCAACGCCGGCCTTGACCGAACGGAAGAACGTATATGAGGGCACTCGTGAATCTGTCCGATACTTCGCCTTGGGCTGGCCCGATGTCTCGCTGAAAATTGAAGGGATCCTCAGGAGTCGCGTAATTTCCATCCCAATCGTAGTTTGTGATGTCGCGCTCCCAGGTGTATGAGGCTTGAAAGAAGACACCGCCTTTCATCTGGCGCTGGGCTTCGAGGGTTAGGCCATTATACTGGTGGAACGCGCCGTTAGTGTTGTAATAGATGTTCGGGTAGTTCGGGAAAGGTCTCGGTTTGTCCACATAAGGCACGGCATTCGGAATAGGTGAGTTGATGTCATAGGAAAACGTGTCCTGGCGGCTGGCTGTCCCAACATAGGATATGCGGAATCCGGTGTTCCATTGCTGATGCTCAATGGTGACGTTCCACTGCTCGCTGTAAGGAATCGGAAGATGTGGATTCATTGCCGCAGGAAGAGAGACCGACGATGGACCCCCGGTACCCGTTGAAGGGAAGACCTCGGGTAAGACGATGGGGCTCGAGAGGGAGTTGGTGTACGTCGGCGGCTGAACGACAAAGGGAACTGTGTCCCCCAGGCTGAGATACGGATAAGGAACGGCATTGTAGAAGACGCCAAAGCCCGCACGAAACACAGTGTGTGCGCCCCACGGCATATAAGCCAAGCCAATGCGCGGCGCAAAGTCGTGCTTCGCCGTATAAATCAGGTTCTGCGGCAGGCCAGCAGATGATGCTCCCACCGTCTGGACATAACTTGTGGGCATCAGTGGACTGACTTCATTAAGCGCCCCGTTCGGAACCACAATCTTGCCAATTGCCGGGTCGAAGTCGGCCAGGTAATGGTGTTGCTCGCTCCATGAGGGAGTTAGTTGGTACCGGAGACCCATGTTGAGCGTCAGCCTCCGAGTGATCTTGAATTGATCCTCGCCATAAAAGTTGTAAAACCACCGATACGCGAGTTGTTCGATAGGCGGAGGAGCTATGGATGACGAGGTTGGAATACCCAGTAGAAAATCCGCATAGGCGTAGCCCTGTCCGGTAATCCCACCGCTGGTGTATGTGGGGGCGAAGGTGAGCGACCCGAAGAGGTTCGGCGAGGCTGATAAGTCCTCCCAATCCACTTTGCCTATTTCGGTGCCGAATTTCATGAAGTGTCTTCCATGGGACCAATTTACGCTATCCTGGAATTGATAAGTTCGGTTGAGATATCCGGGATTCGAGTAGTTTTCCGTGACCCCGGTGCTCGTTATCCCGGTGCCGGTCAAAGTCACTTTCGGCAGCCCAGGAATATTCGTCGGTATGCCGGGGGCCAGTCCTTGCAGCCCCAGGCCGTTAACGTATTGCGATCCGTTGATGCTGGTAAATAACGGCTCATTGTTGAACACGTAACCAACGCGGAATTCATTAAGAACGCTCGGGCTGAAAATGTGGGTGTATGAGAGTGTATCATCATCATCGCGGCGCGTTTCAGTCCACGGACCGAGCGTGGGCAACGCTTGAGGGAAGTTGGCGGGATTATGCTGCTGGGCAATCCGGGCATAGAAAGAATCCTTGTCAGAGATTTTTTCGTCAAGCCTGGCATTCCACAAATAATCTGTAAGATGCGTAAAACTATAAAGCTCCTGAAAATTGTTAGCCTGGAGGACAGAAGTGTTGCCGAAGTTCGGCAAAGGATAAAGTTGCTGCAATTTTTGCGATACGGAGTTGAGGCGGTTCTGGGGGATCGTGTTTCCAGCAAACGGCAAGCCGGTTGTTGGATCGTATATTTGTACTCCGGGTAGAAGGGAGGAGAAATCACCGTTGCGAAATGCCTGAGTGGGAACGGTGCTAACGTACGCTCCCGTTGAAGCGCTCCCTAGATATCCTTCCCATGAGATAAAGAAGAAGGTCTTATCTCGACCATTGTAAATGTGGGGGATATATAAAGGCCCACCCAGGCTTCCGGCGACATTGTGCGAGACGAAGGAGGGAAGGCTCGCCTCGAATGGGCTTCGCGCATCGAAAGCGGTTGACGAGTAACGGTCCCACGCATCACCATGAAGTTGGTTAGTCCCTGACTTCGAGACGGCCGTTATTTGGCCAAGTGCTCCGAATTGCGCAGAGTTATTGGCTAGGCTTGTTTGTATTGATTGAAATGACTCAGTATAGTTTGCGACGGGTCCAATTTGTGTGTTGTCCACTCCATCGCTAAAAGTGGTTCCGTCCACAGACCAGTTGTCTTGGCCACCGCGGCTGCCGGAAATCCGGATGGTAGATTGGCCGGGCTGCTGCACGACACCGGGCGCAAGGGCCAGGAAGCCCCACATGGCTCCCGAATTCAACGGTAACTGATTCAATTGGTAGGATAGTTGTGTCTGGTTGATGCGCGCGTTTTCCGTATTGATCAACGTCGCGCCACCGGTCACCGTCACTTGCGTCGTGACCTTTCCCAGGGTTAGCTTGACGTCGATCCGGCGAACGTCGCGCGCGTTCAGGATAATATCGGATACCAGATACTGATTGAAACCTGTTGCCCGCACCTGCAAGGAGTAAGTCCCCGGGTTTAGTTGGCCAACGGTGTATATGCCACTCGCATTGGACTGAACCGTGGATTGGATATTTGTGCCCAGGTTGGTGGCGGTGATCTTCGCGCTGGGAACAACAGCTCCGGAGGAGTCCGTAACCGTCCCTGTGATACTCGCGAACGTACTTTGGGCGTAAGCCGCACCCGGCAGGCATCCCAGTAGGATCAAAAGCCAAAACAGCTTAGACTTTGACATGGAATTTGCCTCTCTCCGCTCCTCAGGACGGACAAGCTGAGATTTTTTAGCAATCGGACGGAATAGTTCTGACTACTTGCCCAATGCGGAAAATCGTAGGGTGAATACGATGCATTTGTCAAGTTGTTTTTTAGGTTGCTTGAGAGGGTCGAGCGCGGGAACGAATTCGAGTCTCTAATGCAAGGATCATCGCCTGAGCGCCCCCAGCCTTTCGGCTGCCAATCTGGAGCATGACAGTCACGGTTGATTTATTCTCACGTTCTTTGCTGAAGGAGGACCCTTTCTGAAGTCGTTCTACAACTACTCCCTTTTCACCCAGATGGGGCTGGACCAGGCCATGGCGATGCGCGTCCGAACCAGCCGGACCTGCCTTAGCCGAACGTAGTAAATGGAGTCTTCCTTGAAATCGGCGTCGGCTTGGCTCCAGGTGAAATCAGCTCCTTCCGGATAGAGCGTATGAATTACCACGAACGCACCGTCAGATTTCGAATAGCGTAGAACCTCGACGAATTCGATGTCATCCGTGCCGTGGGCTTCGATCGAAAGCCGGGGCGAACTCGCCACCTTGATTGTCCCGCCCATCGGTTCGCCATTGATGCTGAAGTCCAGAAGGATTTTTACTCCCGTAGTTCCGTAGGTGCGACGGTGGTACAAGCCGTCGAATATCTCCTCTCGCGTCAGACCAGTCGCGGCCACAGCCGCTCTTCCGTAATTCGGTTGGGCCGGATGGGCGCGATGATCATCTGTTGACGCGATGGTGCTGAGCTTCAATCCCTCGATCCAGGCATCCTGTACGTATTGTGGGCCATGGACGGATTCAGCGCGGTCCGTCCACTGAATGCGCTCGAACGCAAGCGGCCCGCGAGGATTGTAGGCCTCGCTCAAGCCGTGCGCCGAGTAAATCTCGATATTGCGGTCGATCTCCGGGTCGTGCGGATACCAGTAGATTGGGTGGGGCATTTTCCCGGTATGATGCGGAATCGTCAAGGCTTCGCCGGCCGTCAAGGCTTTCCAAAGCTCTCCCAGCGTGACGTTTCCGGGAGCCAGCAGCGGGCCGGGCTTGTTGCGAAAAAAAACGTTATGATGCCCGTAAGGAGCGCCAAACGAGGCCTCATAAGCGTGAATTGTAACGAACTCGCCCAGTTCGTAATATTTATCGGTCTGCGCGTTATATTCGTCCCACACATGCGGACCTAACCCATGTGTAAGTTCCCCCACCGACTGCGAGCTATGGTCCGTCATAGCGTAGAAGTCCAGCGCCGAAACATATCGCGCATAGCGAAAGTTATCATCGCCCACGCCGTCCCAACTATAATGCGTGTGGGAGTGCAGCTCTCCCCAGTAAATTTTCAACTTTGGCTCCCGCTCCAACACTTTCATGGGATTTCCGAAAGCGCGGAACCCTCCTTGCGTCGCCGAGACAGTACCGGACTCATTGCTGACGGGCGGGACCAATCGCCTTTTCGTGGGGCCACGCCGGAGGGATAGCAAGGCTTCGATCCGGACAACGCCGGGCTCGACCGGGGTAAACGGCACCGCCATCCATCCGTCGTTGGATTGAAATCGGACTCGGCCCGGAAATTGTGCCTTGCCCATCACAAGGCGAAGCTCAACGACGCCATCGACCGGCGTGGGGTTGGCATTGAAATCAACCACCGACAACTTGAGTTCTGCCTGTTTCCCCGCCACCAGCATCGAAGGCCCGGAGAGCATCAGTTCAACCGGAGGTCCGGCGTGGCAAACCAGTGTCGGGTGCTCGGGGTGCATCCGAAATATTCCTGTGCCGTCAGAATCGACCGCCAGCAGGATAGGTTCCGGATGAGTGCGGATGATGCCAGCCCGCATTCCCTTGCTGCCACCTGACGTGTCCCCATAGATCACCGAGAGCGTGTCGCCTTCCTGGAGCGCTCCCTCCGTGACCCAGATCCGAATAACGTAAACATACCGCTCAAGGCGCCCATCCAAACTTTGCCGTGGTGTTTTGACAAGCATTCCAGCCGAAACGGGCTCGCCGTGGGGCTCATTCTCGACCCATGTTCTCAGCTTGATTCCATCCCTCGAGCACCGTGCCCGAACGTAGTTCTCTTCGCCTGGGTCGGACGACTGTATGAGATTAGCTGAATTGCGGATACCGGAGTGCCAGGAGTCCGGCAGCTCCACGCGGATTCCACCATGCTCGCGGATTCCATTTCTTCCAATGCGATAGGTCACAGTCCAGGTGCCATGCTCCCCGGCCACTCCTTCGGTCGGATTGACGCTTACCGATCCGCCGGAAGTATCCGGCTCGAGGATCACAGCAGGCGCTGACCGTTCGGGCGAAGCCTTCGCCCTGTCTGGAGGAACGGCCATGGCTCCAAGTGCTCCGGAACCGATCTTGATAAAATCTCTTCGCGAATGCTCCATGTCAGATCCTCCCGATTTCATCACCATTGGCTAACGTCACGGCCTTATGGGCTGCTACAAGCTCCGGCAAGTCAAAGTTCTTTAACAGCCCGGGAATAACCCAAGATAATTACACATGAGAATTTTCTGAGTCAACAACGGAACGGAAATCCGCGATCATGTGGCCGCAGCAGCGATTGCGGCCTTCCGAGCGCCAACGAAACCCTCGCTCAACCTATTGCTCAGTTGCAAGCATAGCCGCAATCGCCGACGCGTATCACACGCGTGCCCCGCTTCGAAAATTTCGATCAAGACCCTCATTCGGGTCGCGGAGTTTACCGTGAGCCCCTTCGCTCCGCTCAGGGCGATTCGATAAGGAGCGAATCGGCTCCCCACCTTCTCCC
>JBOGJS010000252.1:0-3783 GCA_050745365.1 Terriglobia bacterium | reverse complement strand
GTGCTGGACGTGATGAGGTGGAGGTGGTTAGAAGCGTAGAAGCGGTGCAGGGTGGCCACGAGCTGATTTTAGCTTGTTACCCGAAGCTCTGAAACCGCAGACATCACAAGACGATGTCTGCGCCACCCGTCGTCGCCACGGCGGGCGCAGTGTTCTATGCGGGCCTTCCAGCCTTGCTGCGCCCCGAAGCACCGCATGAGGCCAGCGTTTGGGGAGAGCAGCAGCAATTCGGGGGGAGCGCCGGGATAAACCGGCACGTTGTAGGGGTGAAAAAGCCCTACAGGAAAGGAAAACTGCGAATCCATCCTGGCCTCGCGTCTTGCAGGCGAGATCGCGAGGTCTCGCTTGGAGCGGAGACAGGGGTATCGGTGGGCCGGGCTATTGAGCTTCGAAAAGCCGATGGAATAGGATGCCGACTCCGTTGCGGTAGGGGGGAAGGCAAAACGACAACCACGCAAATCGCGAGTGGACTGTCGGTAGTTTTACCGTTTTGGAGCGCTGCGTACAAATAGCCAACTTCACACCTTCTTTGCTTCGCCTGCGAGCTTCGCGAGCAGGCTGATGAAGGCGATGAATTCGAGCGCCCGTTCCGGGTCGTCCTTCATAAGCTTGTGTGCCCTCGGATTGCGGAGCCCGGCGACAGCACCGGAAAACAGCATCATGAATCCCTTTTGTTCGTCCCGGTCAGCGGCGTCCTGAAGATCGTTGAATTTCAGCACCGGTTTGTTGGGGGAGAACACGAATTCCATGAGCGCCGATCCGTCCTTGTCGTCCATCCCGCTGTTTAACTTCACGAGCGAATTCAAGGCTTTCACCGCATCCTCGACGGCATTCGAGTAATGCCCGTCGCGGAAGAGTTCGCCCACCGCACGCTCGATGGCCGGGTCCAACTCAAGGCCTTCGTAGGCTTTGAGTGTTCTGCCTGCTACAGTCTCGCCGGCATCGGCCAGGTTCTCTTGAAATAGTGACTTTATTGCTTCGAGCTGCGCTTTGGCGCTTTGAAGATGCTTTTTGTATGCGTCAGCAATCTCCCGCATGGGCATACCGCTGCCATACGATGGGTGAAGGCTCGTCAGCTCCATGCGATACCTATCGTACTCAACGGTCGCCGCTCCGAACGTGTCGGTTAGGAGTGTGTCCAGCTTGTTTTCCAACGCGCTGACCCTGCTGTCTCCGAGTTCAGTAATATCCGTCTGGAGCAACGCTTCCAGCTCGGCGAGGCGCCGGTCGATTTTGGGGATCGCCGCTTTCATTTGTTCGAAACTGAGGTTTGCCTGGCGGCGTTCGGGCGGTTTTGTTTTTGGCATGTAGCCATTATATCGCCGCACCCGCACCTATGGGCTGGCTCACGCGCACCTCAAACGACACGGCTTTGAGCCGGAATATGGAGAGGCGGTCGCCGCGCGCGGCAAGTCTGCTGCGATGACGGCCAGACGCGGATGGATGGAACCGATCAGAAGGCGCGAAGGTGGTAAGCTCCGAATACCGAACTGGCAGATGGTAACTGAGAGAGCCCTTATGAGCTCTGCCAGCCCGGAGGATTATGGTTCAGAATAAAGGAAGGTTTGAAGACACGTTTGAGTTTCCGTTCACAAAACACAAAGAGTTCTACCGGATCGCACTGGAAGGCCTACAGCGAGCGGGGGAATTGAAGCGCCTCCATGACAGGCGGCGGCGACAGAAGCCGCTGATGGACGACGATACGCTATATCTTGCTGAGATGAATGGCCTCATCGAACTCGCGCCGATTGTGGCGGTTGTCTTCGCAGCACTGACGCTCGAAGCCTTCATCAACGACTACGCCAGGGAGAGACTTTCCAAGGGGTATTTTGAGAATTATTTGGACAAACTCGACGTTATCGCCAAGTGGATCGTTCTGCCGCGCGTCATCCTCGGCAAGCAGCTCGATCCCGGCGGTAGCGGCATGAATTCGCTGAGGTGGCTCGTCCGCCTTAGAAACGAACTCGGTCATTACAAATCGAAGGTCAAGACCGTCAGCACACTCGACTGGTGGAAGGATTGGGTCCATCTCGAAGATGCTCAAAGGAGCTGCGGGACGGTTCCTGCCTTGCTGAGCGAACTGAAGAAGCTGGACAGATCAATCAACACGGACTGGTTGGCGAGTGATTACAATCTGTGGCCGGGATAACGGCGGACCAGGGGATGCCCAACAATACCGGCCCGTCTTGCGCCCCTCGCGTGGGTCCGGTTGTCCGCAGCCCCCTTTGACGGCAATTCTCTATAATTAACCCATAAGGGCGTGGGCCTCGCGCCAAATCCGACGCGCGTCCGGCCAAACATTTCCGCCACATCACTCCTTGCATCATGCAATTCTTCCGCCGTCCATCCTCCAAGCTCATCCTCCTTGCCTCGGTGGCGGTGGTTTTTGGAATTGGCTTCGCGGGGAGAGCGCAGAGGTACGCGCTTTTGCGTTCCTCTGCGGCTCTTGGTGGGGGGAACGCGAATTCTGGATCGTCGGGTTACTCCCGAGGGTTATAATCACGCGCATGTCGCGGCTTCGTCGCCTGGTGCTCTCCGATCGTTGGTTCTTCATCACCTGCCGAGTCTTGCCACGGCGACGGCATCTTTCGGATTCAGAATTCGCCACCTGGGCACAGGTGAGCGCGGAACGGCGGGCCGAACGCCGGTTTCTTCTCACGGCTTGGGTGTTCCTCCCGGACCACGGGCACGCCATTTTCTAACCGCGTTATCCGCTGACGATATCGCGTGTTCTTGCCCGCCGACGAACGGACTCGGATATAACGGTATGGCCAAGAAAAGCCGCAGAGGAACGCAAAAGCGCGTACCTCTGATGCGCTACTTGCTGACCAAGGACCTTTCAATATAAAAGTTTTGGTCAATGACATCGCCGAAGGAACGGCCCGGCTGCTGCACGTGGCGGAGATTCATGAAAAGCGGATCAGCCGACTTGAAGACGAAAATTAGGATCCGACAGGCTAAGAAGGGTGACTCGTCGGATCCACCCGCAGAAGCTGTGGAAGGGCGTCGAAGTGGCGGTCGCGGTCGTACAAGGAGAGCGAATGTTGAAGAACGAGCGCTGCGATCCACATATCGTTTGTAGGGATGGGGGTTCCTTGCTTCCGTAGTTGCCGGTAAACCGAGGCGTAATGGTAGGTTGTCTGCTCGTCGGCGTAAAGGATTCCGACTCCCGGCTTCAAGAGAAACCGTCTCAGCACCGCTTCGTTCCGGGGCCCCTGGCTCCCGGCGGCAAATCCCGCCCGCAACTCGCCTACGACTACGAACGGCAGCCGGATCGCGTCGGCCGCCTCAATAATCTCCGCCGCCCGAGCGTTCCCGCGACACAGATCGGCGTAGCGATTGGTGTCGAGTGCGAGCGTCACCGCCACAACTCCGCCTCGATGGCTTCATGCGCCGCGCGGGCGCGGTCAAAGGCGCGGTCTTCCCGCCACGTTCCTGCGATATCGTGAAGGTCGCGCTGTCGTACCGTGCGTCCGGTGAGGCCGGCGCCACGAGCCATAGCTTCGATGGCCACTTCGTTGAGGCTCTTGCCCTGCTCACGTGCCCAGCGGCGCAGAACGGTATCGAGGGCGTTTGAAACTTTTCGGATGGTATATTGCATGCATGTAATGTAGGCGATGCAGGCACAAAATGCAAGCACCGTCGGAATTCGGTGATGTCCTACACTTGTGTGAACTCACGCGACCTGGAATCCCGTGGAGGCAGGGTTGGTAAGCCGGCCGGAGGAGTGGCCTTGGTCGAGCGAGCACGATTACACGGGCAGCGTTCAACGCCCGGTTGTCA
>JBOGJS010000251.1:0-9446 GCA_050745365.1 Terriglobia bacterium | reverse complement strand
AAGCAGCGTCATAAATAACTGCTCGTCTGGATAGATTGTGGTTTCAGGAGGGGACGAAACCGCTCACCATTAATGATTTCGCAACCCTGGCGCTGGAACTCCAAGACGAGATCCGTCATTCGGAAGAATCTCGCTACCATCACCACCTGCGCGGGGTCATGGTGGTGGCTTAAGGGATGACCTGCCCGGAGGCGAGCCAGCCCTCGGAAAATACCCCACAGTTGGTCGGATTCTGGGTTCGACGTTTTGAAGAGCGCAACCCCGACACTGCACAAACCTCTGAGCAAGAGACAAGTCCAGTAGTGGCACGCCATGTTGTGTGCGCTGAGTGAGGGGGCTGAGCGGAACGCTGCCGCACACAAAAACACCCAGCGTGTGAGTCAGGAGGCAGGACGACGATCAACTGGACGTACATCAATGCCAACTGATCATTCCACATTTCGGTTTCCGTTTGCGCAAGCCACGCCTGCCGATTACCTACGCCAATCCGGTTTCGCAAAAGACGCATCGAAACTCTGCAAGCTAATCCCAATTTGTTCGAACCCAAAACTTCACGGCACTATTTCTCCCCCAAACCTTGCACCAGTGCCCGCACACACGGCTTTGCTCGTCTAGAATGTGTATCTTAGTGCGAACTCCAGGATGCGCGGGCTCACGTCGCTAAGAATCTGGCCAAATGTGGTGTCCTGCAAATCATTGTCCGGCGTGCTGAAATTCACATTATTACCGGCATTGAAGAATTCGAACCGAAGCTCCAGCTTTTGGTGCTCTCTGATTGTGAAGTAGCGGCTGACGTCCATATCGATATCAAAGTACCCGGGACCAACAAGCGAATCCGATCCGGCGTTCCCAAAAGTGCCGAGAGCATTTGGAGTAAAGGCGCTGGGGTTCAGCCACTGGAGACTTCCGGTCGTGCTCTTTATGTAAGGATTTCCTTTCACATTCGGCTGGTCCAATTCAATTCCGGTCAGGGAGTTGTCCAGGCCGGTCTCCGGTGTAAACCACTCTCCGCCGTGGACCGAAAGGATGGGGGCGAGCTGCCAGTTACCCAGCAGCCGGTTGGTCCATGCGCCGGCAAAGTGAGGCGAAAGGGCGACAAACGACAAATTGAAGTTGTTATCCAAGTCAAAGCCGCAGTTGCCCCGCAAAGCATTTCGGTTGAATGGCATCTCAATTTCGGGTCCGCCCAGGTCGCCATCGAAGTCTCCCTCACTGATGCAATGCGACCAAGTGTAATTAGCCAGAATAGTGTAATTGCGAGCGAACCGATGCTGCACTTTCAAAAAAAGCCCGTTGTACTCCGCGTTGGCGCCATCGTCTCCTTGGTAAATGTCTGAATAATACGACCCGTAGGTAGGATTTAGCCGATCGAGCAACCGTCTTGAGTTGGTATTGGCAGTGGTTGAGCAAGGACCGGGCTCCGTGAGGCCGTATTGACCAGCCTGACAGTTTCCCGGAATGTAAGTGCCAGGATCGACGTCCTCTCCCGTCCAGAGGTGGGTGGTTTTGTTGCCCATGTAGCTCGCCGAGACCAGCCAATTATTGCCCAGTTGACGCTGGTAGGTGAGGTTCCACTGCCACATGCTCGTCGGATAAGCGTTCTCTGGATAGTTCCAATAAGCGCCTTCCTGCACGAAGCCCACATCTTTCGGAGGAGGCTGAGGCGTCGGAAAGGGATCGCCACCAGGATATCCTAAGAAGGGGTTCGTCAGACCTCCTGCCGGGGCGGTCAAATTCACCTCACTTGCCCACGGTGGACCTTGGCTTTGGTCTTCCGAGTAAGCGGTCGGCATAAGGTCATAGAACTCACCAAAGCCAGCGCGAATCACCTGGCGCCCATTTGCGCTGGGTTGCCAGGCCACGCCCACGCGGGGCGCAAATTCCGATAAGCGGTTATAAGTGTAACCACTGGTTGGTATTCCGGGATCGCCAGGGAATAATAAGCCGGGCGGCGAGTTCTCGTATACGCTCGACTTTATCCCCTCCTCGAAATCGGTCAGATTAAAATGCTCCTTCCGGTTGAAAATCTCATTCGTGGGCAAGTAAGGCTCCCAGCGCAAACCGAGGTTTACGGTCACCTTCCTGCTCACTTGAATGTCGTCTTCAATGTAGGGGGCAATGTAATTCTGCCTTGCGTTATAGTAGGTTCCATTGCCTAGTTCCATTGTAGAAGGTAATCCGAGCATGAAATCGAGCAAGGGGCTGCCGGTAGACTCACCGTTAAAACTGAAGTCGGCACCTCCGTCGTAAACATTAAAGTAATTGAATTGATAGTGGTCATATTGCACGCCGAATGCGATGTGATTCGGGCCTCGCATCATGTCCACATCGTCGGAAGCCTGCATGGAGTTGTTGACAAATAAGGCGGGCGCTCCGTCGCCGGCGTCGAAGTAACCACTAATCGAGAGGGACATTTGGTTTGGCGCAGCGGCATATTCGTTAGAGCCGAAATCCGGCCAATTGGGGGCATCTGCCGCTGGACCTCGTGTAATGGAAAGCCGCGTCCAGGCGATACGAGCTGAATTGAGGACGGTAGGGGAAATTGAATAGGTATCGCCGAGAACCGCCGCTTGGCTGCGGTCCAATACTCCGCGCGAGGTTGTAAACAGCAGGTCGCCGTCATATGGGCCGGGCTGCGAGTAACCGGAGAAGAAGTAGTTGCTAAAGACCTCATTTTTGGCGCTCTGGTTCCAGTCCACCCGCCCGATATACTGATTTTCCCCCTCGGGAGTCGGAATGCCATACGTCAACTCGCCGCAAGGATTGCTGGAGCGTGGAACGTCTTTGAGCACATTAAGGGCGACGGAGTTGAACAGCGCCGGATTCACCTGGTTGTTCGTAAACGGCAGTCCCGTGGCAGGGTTGGTAAAGGTTTTGGCGACGCCGCTCGACTGGCAAGTGGAAGAGCCCACGGCGCTAAAGTCCCCGCTCAGCATCGCCGCCGTAGGCACGTAAGAGATCGTGGAGGGCGGAGCCGTACGGATGCGAGTCCCCTGATAGCCGAAAAAGCCGAAGACTTTATCTTTTTTAATCGGTCCGCCAATTACGCCGCCAAATTGGTTCCTGCGCAGGGTATCCTGCGTGGCGGCGTAGAAATCACGGGCGTCGAAAGCGCCGTTGCGGACGAACTCGAAGAGGTCGCCGTGGAACTGGTTCGTGCCGGATTTGGTGACGACGTTGACCGTCGCCCCGCCCTCGAACCCGTAACGCGCTGAAAGGCTGCTGGTCTGCACGCTGAATTCTTGAATGGCGTCGGGGAAAGGCAAGGGAAGGTTCACCCATGAAAAAGCATCCATATTCTCGGCGCCGTCCATTAGGTAGTTCGTTCCGTTAGCCTGCCCGCCGGCCACCGAGATTTGGTCCGCGGTGGCATAGTCTTTGGTGGTGAGCAGATCACTCTGGCCATTCGCCGGTCCCACATCGTTGGCCGAGCTAGACAGCATGACCAGGCTGGTGGCTACGCGACCGTTTAACGGCAGGTCGAGGATGCGCCTATGACCAATCACTTGAGAGACGGAGGTCATCTGCGTCTGTACCATAGTGGCATTTGAGGACACCGTCACCTGCTGGGTGATCCGCCCGATCTGGAGCACGATGTTAATCGTGACATTATTGCTGACTTCGAGCACGATGCCCCTTTGCACGTAGGCTTTGAAACCGCCGGCACGTGCTTCGAGTACGTAAGGCCCCACCGGAAGATTCGGAAGCGCGTAGGCGCCGTTCGCCGCGCTTAACGTCGTCCGAACCATGCCGGTGTTGGTTTGCCTCATCGTCACGGTAGCCTTCGGTATTACCGCTCCGCTTGGGTCCGTGACGCGACCTTGAATTTGCGCGGTTGCCGCCACTTGGCCTAACAGTGGCGCAACAGAGGCAGCGGCCAGCGTTGCTATTACGGCGGCGCTCAAGATGGCACTGTGAATTGTTCTGCTCATGAATGACTCTCCTTCCCAAGATTCTCGCACTTTTTCTGAAGCTCGCGAAAAAAATGGCCCCCATCCGGGTAGCTGAAAACATCGTGTGATGTGTGTACTGTTCGCGTTCACAGCCAACCCACTGAGCCGTTCTGACACCGGCAAGCGAACAGACGATCCGCTCTACGGCCCGCGGGAGATTCTCCAGTACCTTACGGGCCCTTAGCCCCAGGCGGCGCGGGTGGGACCCAGCGCCGATCGCGGGTGATATGAAGCCGCAGATCAAACGTCCCGCGCACGCTTACTTGCAACCGGTGTACTGTGGCCGGACCATCCAGTCCCAGGGCCTGCACCGTGACGGGGAAAACCCCGTCCATCGTATACGCGTGCTGGACCGCAGGGCCATCACCAGTAACCCCATCGCCAAAATTCCAGCGCCAGCGCATCACCGGGTCGCCAGCAGGGCTCGCATGTACATAAAAATCGCCCTCGTGCCCCACGGTCAGTTGCGTGGGGCCATGCACGTGAACTATCGGAGAAGCGGGCGGCAACTTCGTATCCACGAACTTGATCACGCGCACGTCTTGCGCCGGCACGGCCAGCAGGAGATTGCCCGCCTGCAACGCCACCGGCTGATCGTGGTTAAACACATCTTCGGCCTGAAATCCAGGGCCCAGACCGAGTTGGGCAAGGTTGATTTGGTGCGTCAGCGGTTTTTGCGTCCAGTCGAAAACCGCTAGCATCGCCTGGCGGGCATCCTCGCGCAAAAAGAAAATGCTAGACTGGCCATCGCTTGGCCGATAAGTCATCAGGTCAAGCGGCAGCGCCGCCCGACCCACTCTCACCATGTCGAGTAGATCCGGGTTGAGCACCAAAGCGAGACGATATGGCTCGCGGCTCAGGGCAGGCAGATCACCACCGATTTCATACATTCGCCGGTCACCGCCGCAATAGTGATCGCAACGCGCGCAATGTTCCGGGTTAACGACTGATTTGCATTCTGGCGCCTAAAACCAAAATAGCGAGGAGAAGGAGAAGCGGGGACGCCTTGTTTCATGATTGAAGGAAAGTTGTCTGGATCGCTGATAAAAAAATTCCGGTCCACGTAGAAATGCGCGGCAATGCCGTTGGCTTCACGGCGGCAACTCTCGAATCCCCATCCGACATCTGACGAAATCCGTCCCGCGTCAACCAGCCCCACCGGGTTCAGCAAGTTACTGCCATCCTTGTCCACCAATACGTTCGGCCCTACGGCGCGTCTTATAATCTCCAGCCCGATGCGCTGGTTTTCCATTGCCGTCGTGTGCGGGCGATAGTAATCGCCTTCAATCGCGCTTGTATCCATAAAGTCCAACTTTACGAGGCGCACATCCCAGTCATGCGTCAGCGTATAGAAGGTACGCCACAGGTACACTTGCGCGCCGGGATTGGTCATATCCAGGGCATAGACAGGGTCCTTGCCGCGGAGGTTCTGGACCTCAATCGGCTGCCCTGCGTCGTTGCGCACCAGCCAGTCGGGATGAAGGTGATAGAGACGCGAGTGCTGTGCAACTTCAAACGGCGCAAGCCACAGGCCAAAATTCAAGCCGAGGCGGGTGACCCGGTCCCCTACATATTCCACCCCGTGGGGAAACAGAACGGCGTTCGAAACGGTGTACTCGCCGCGATCGTATTGCCAGCCATCGTCCATGAAAAAATATCTGAATCCGTCGCGGCGCAGATACTGCGAAAGCCAAGCTGCAGTGGTGAGGGCAGCGCCCTCATCCAGGCCATTATGATATGACCCATCCGAGCTCCACCAGCCCATGGGAGCAGGCATGGTGATGTCCACATGATGCCGGACCCGCACCGCCTGGCCGTAATTTTCCAGCAGTTTTAGGAAGTCGCCGCCCGCGCCAACCATGACACGCTCTGCCGCAAGCTCCCCCCCCGGCTGGACCGGCAGGCGCAGGGTGATGTGGTCCTGCGGCGGATCAGCGCGCAGAGACCCATACTTCTGAATCACGGTGACTCCCGTTGAATCAATTGCGTAGCTCAGCATTCTCGCTGGCGAGCCGGCGCTAGGAGGGCTTGCTTGCAGATTGTAGACAGTGATAAAACGGGTGGTAGTGAGGGCGCCAAAAAAGATTCCGTAATGACTGTGGAGATTGTAAATCAACTGGCTGCCCACCCCAAGATGCAAGCGGCTCCGCGCCATGCGCAAGTACTGCGCAACGCGCTGAGCTATGGCGGCTTGTGATGGCGCCGTAGATGGTTGACCATGCCTGCCCGCGTACTGAGCAAACCTCCGAATCATGCCGACGTATTCGCTCGGCACCTGGCCCAGATCGTGGACCTCTCCCCCCTCTTCTCCAAAGGTGTCTGACAAAATCCGGTCATAAGAATTGGCCGCGCCCAGGTTTATACAGGGTTTTCCGGTAACAGTTAAGCTGCGCAGGTCCGAAACCAGAACCGTTTGATTGGTGTGGTTAACGACCTTCGCCTGAATCGTGACGTAGGGAAGGTGGTCATAGGTTTGCAAAATTTCCTGGAGATCAGGCTGGCCCGTTAATCCTTGGTTGTCGATCAGGATTTCCTGCCCGCTACCTAGCGGATCACGGAATGCGCTGCTTGTAATGGAATGCCTCGAATAATTATCCGCGTATACCCACCGCCCATTCACTTCGGCGCCCATTTGTCCCCGAAACAGCGTCGTATGCCGACTCGTGGCTTGCAGCGCAAATTCGCCCGTGCGCCGATCGACGGAAAATCGAAAGGGCTGAGCAGCCTGTGTGGGAGGCCCCTGCTGCGCTCTGAGAGGCGCGCAAGGAATCGCTGCCAAGAACAGACATACTATTACGGCTCTACTCGTCTGACATAGATTACGGCCAAGCCAGCGCAAAGCAAATTCCCCGATATTGTTCCATTGACCCGTTATCATCATGAGTCTCATAAATTCCTCCCCCTGCGCCCCTTGTCAAAAGTACCTGCCATTTTGCGGAGGAACCCATTGATTTGAAGGGGCAAGAAGGCGTTTTCTCTTTCTACTCCCATCTGGGAACGATCTTGGCACCCACGCGATAAATCCTGTCCGAGCTATTCCATGGGGCTTCGCCTCAGCGAAACCAATATCTAAGACCCTGCCGGCTCGGGCGGGGGCAACGCGGCGCACCACGGCTAACTGACGTTCAGGGAGGCGCAAGCGCGGCCAGGATGGGCGAGCCCACGGAATTTGAAATCTGCCATAAGTACCAAACGCGCTTTGACCTGAAGGCTATGGCCCATTTTTAACTCGCGCCAATTACGGTCGCGTATGGGCCGCCGTAATCCCAGGCGGCGCGGGTGGGACCCAGCGCCGATCGCGGGTGATATGAAGCTGCAGATCAAACGTCCCACTCACGCTCACTTGCAACCGGTGTACTGTGGCCGGACCATCCAGTCCCAGGGCGTGCACCGTGACGGGGAAAACCCCGTCCATCGTATACGCGTGCTGGACCGTAGGGCCATCAGCAGTAACCCCATCGCCAAAATTCCAGCGCCAGCGCATCACCGGGTCGCCAGCAGGGCTCGCTTCCGCATGAAAATGGCCCTCGCGCCCGACGGTCAGTTGCGTGGGGCCCTGCACGCTGATGATCGGGGAACCCGGCGGCAACTTCGTATCCACGAACTTGATCACGCGCACGTCACGCGGCAGCACGTTCAGCACGAGATTGCCCGCCTGCAACGCCACCGGCTGATCGTGGTTAAACACGTCTTCGGCCTGAAATCCAGGGCCCAGACCGAGTTGGGCAAGGTTGATTTGGTGCGTCAGCGGTTTTTGCGTCCAGTCGAAAACCGCTAACATCGCCTGGCGGGCATCCTCGCGCAAAAAGAAAATGCTGGGCTGGCCATCGCGGCGTCGATAAGTCATCAGGTCAAGCGGCAGCGCCGCCCGACCCACTCTCACCATGTCGAGTAGATCCGGGTTGAGCACCAAAGCGAGACGATACGGCTCGCGGCCCAGGACAGGCAGATCACCACCGATTTCATACATTCCGCCGGTCACCGCCGCAATAGCGATCGCAACGCGCGCAATGTTCCGGGTTGACAAATGATTTTCATTCCGGCGCATTAGACCATGATAGAGAGGAGAGGCGGGGACGCTTTGTTTGGTGATTGGAGCAAACGCGTCTGGATCGCTGATATAGAAATTCCGATCCATGTAGAAACGTGCGGCAATGCCGATGGCTTCACGGCGGCAGGTCTCGAATCCCCGTCCGACATCTGTCGAAAGCCGTCCCGCTTCGACCAGCCCCACCGGATTCAACATCGTGCTGCCATCTTTGTCAAGAATTACATTGGGCCCCACGGCGCGGCGTATAATCTCCAGTCCGATCCGCTGGTCTTCCATTGCGGTGGTGTGCGGGCGGTAGTGATAGCCTTCAATTGAGCTTGTCGCCATGAAGTCCAGCTTTATGAGACGCGCGCCCCAGTCATGCGTCAGCGTACGGAAGGTGCGCCACAGGTACAATTGCGCGCCGGGATTGGTCGTATCCAACACATAGACAGGGTCCTTGTGGCGGAGGTTCTGGACCTCAATCGGCTGCCCCGCGGCGTTATGCACCAGCCAGTCGGGATGGAGCTGGTAGAGACGGGAGTGCTGTGCAACTTCAAGCGGCGCAGTCCACAGGCCAAATTTCAAGCCGAGACGGGTGACTCGCCGGCCGATGTATCCCACCCCGTGGGGAAACAAAATGGCATTCGGCGTGGTGTACTCTCCGCGATCGTATTGGTATCCATCGTCCATGAAAAAATATGTGAATCCGTCGCGGCGCACATGCTGCGAAAGCCAAGCTGCATTGGTGAGGGCAGCGCCCGAATCCAGGCCATTGTGATATGTCCCATCCGAGCTCCACCAGCCCATGGGAGCAGGCATCGTGATGTCCACATGGTGCCAGAGCCGCACCGCCTGGCCGTAATTTTCCAGCAGTTTTAGGAAGCTGCCGCCCGCACCCACCAAAATGCGCTCTGCCGCAAGATCATCCCCCGGCTGAACCGGCAGACGCAGGGTGATGTGGTCCTGCGGCGGATCATTTTGCAGAGAATGGTAATTCTGAAGAATAGTGGTTCCCGTTGAATCAGCTGCGAAGCTGAGGATTCGCGCTGGCGAGCCGGCGCTAGGAGGGCTTGCGCGCAGATCATAAATAGTGATAAAGCGAGTGGTAGTTAGGGCGCCAAAGACGATTCCGTAGTGACTGCGCCGGTTATAGATCAACTGCATGCCCACCGCAAAACGCGCAAGATGCAAATAGTTGCTCAAATATTTCCTCATGGAGGGGCGACTTTTCATATATTCGGGCACCTGCCGCCCGTAGCTTGGCGCTCTGCCCAGGCTGGAGATGCGCGTACCCCACTCGCTGAAGCCACTGAACAAAACCCGATCATAAGAATTGCCTGCGCCCAGATACAAAATGGGCTTTCCGGTGGCGTCCAGGCTGCGCAGATCCGAAACCAATACCGTATGATTGGTGTGGTTCACAACCTTGGCCTGAATCGTGACGTAGGGATGGTGGTCAT
>JBOGJS010000250.1:0-3189 GCA_050745365.1 Terriglobia bacterium | reverse complement strand
GGCGAGGAGGGGTAGCCAGGGTCAATCGCATTCTGATTGACCCTGGTTTTTTTTCGCAATGCCCACGGCACAGGAACCGTGCCGTGGCTACCCCGCGACCCGCTCAGCGTGAGAAAAACGACCCTCATCCGCCCTCCTACCTCGGGCATCTTCTCCCCTGGGGAGAAGGTGGGGAGCCGATTCGCTCCTCATCGAATCGCCTTGAGCGGAGCGAAGGGGCTCACGGTAAACTCCGCGACCCGGATGAGGGGTCTTGATCGAAATTTCAGCGAGCAGCTAAAATTCTTCCTGTTCAGGTGTTTACATATCTTATAATACACGCGTATATATCAGGCTGTGCCGTCCGGAGGTCTCAATGCGTTGTCTCGCCCGGTGTTCTTTTGCGTTTGCAATGTGCTGGATATTCACGTCAGCGAGCGCCCGCTTCGGGAAGGCGCAGCAGGCCGCGCCCGCGGATCTCTCCCAAGCTACCCTGACGCAACTGATGAACGTCGAGGTGACGTCGGTTTCAAAGAAAAAGCAAAAGCTCTCACGGGCAGCAGCGGCGATCTACGTGATCACCGAGGAGGACATTGAGCGGTCCGGCGCCACAAATATTCCGGACTTGCTACGCATGGTTCCCGGCCTGGACGTAGCCCAGATTAACGCGAATACCTGGGCCGTCTCCTCGCGGGGGTTTAACAGTGAGTTTGCGGACAAGATGCTTGTACTGATTGATGGCAGAACAGTTTACGACCCGTTGTTTTCGGGAGTTTTCTGGATCATGCAGGATCTGCCGCTCGAGGATATCGAGCGCATCGAGGTGATTCGCGGACCCGGCGCGACGATTTGGGGGGCAAACGCCGTCAACGGAGTAATCAATATCATCACGAAAAGCTCCAAGGAAACACAGGGCGCGCTGGTCACGACTGGCGCAGGCACAGCCGAAGGGGGTTTCGGAACCGCGCAGTACGGAGGCCAGATAGGCCGCAACGCGACGTATCGGGTGTATGGGAAATATTTCAACCACAACAGCTTTGTGAATTCTTCCGGCCAGCACACCGCAGATAACTGGAAGATGGACCGCATCGGGTTCCGGTCCGACTGGGACATAACCAAGAAGGATTCACTGATGGTAGAAGGCAGTGGCTTTGCCGGAAACGCCGGAGATCTTTGGAAAGGAGTTCTTTCCCTCTCGCCTTTTGATTTTGGCACCTTTAACGACCTGCTAACGCTGAATGGGCAGAACCTCCTCGGCCGGTGGGATCACACCCTCTCTGACCGGTCGCACACCAGTGTACAAATGTATTTTGAGCGAAACCAACTCTATAACTCCTCTCTCGCGCTTCGTCGGGATACGCTTGATCTGGAGTTCCAGCACCACATCACGCTTGGTGAGCGCAACGATGTGGTTTGGGGTTTCGGATATCGGTACAACACGTTTCGAACCGCTGCCGGAGAACGCTACGCTTTTAACCCGAATGATCTCTCGACAAATCTCGGGAGCGCTTTCATTCAGGATGAAATCGAGATTCTGCCGAACTCTGTATGGCTGACGCTGGGATCAAAGCTCGAGCACAATTACTATACCGGTTTCGAAGTGGAGCCCAGCATTCGCCTACTCTGGCAGCCCACGAGCCGGCAGACTCTTTGGGCGGCCGTTTCGCGAGCCACGCGGACTCCGTCGCCTGCCGACGACAGCGTGCGGATAGGGTTTGATGAGTTTCAGGGGCCGGAGGGCTTGCCCGGGTTAGCCGAGGTTTACGGCAACCCGGACTTCATTTCCGAAGACCTGCTCGCCTATGAGCTGGGCTATCGAGCCCAGGCCAGCTCCAAAGTCTCAATCGATATCGCGACTTATTACAACGTTTATGACAACCTTCGCGGCACGGTGCCGGGCGAGCCGGTCGTCATCCCGAACCCGCTCTCTCCTTACATCTTTCTCCCTCTCGAGATCAAAAACAACATGTTTGGAAGGACGTATGGCGCGGAAGCTTCGCTTGATTGGCAGGTAACCAAACGGTGGACGCTTCATCCCGGCTATGCCTGGTTTATGGGTTACTTGCACACCTCTCAGTCTGTGCCTGGGCTGCCCAGCATTGCCGTTGGAATCGGCGATAACCCTCGGCACCAGTTTCAAATCCGCTCCGACCTAGACTTGCCGCATCGTTTCACCTTTGATACAGGGCTCTATTACGTGGACCGCCTGGCAGATCAGAACATTCCTGCATACACCCGAGCCGATGCCCGGCTCAGTTGGCGTGTGGGGAACATCCTCGAGGTAAGCCTTGTGGGTCAGAACCTGCTCGATGGCCAGCACCTGGAATTTAATGGTCCAGAAGACCTGGTCCTGCCCACGGAAATTCCGCGCAGTGTTTACTTGAAGACGACGTGGCGGTTTTAAAAGACTGGATGGCAGTGGGTACCGCCGGTGGGATCAAAATTCAGCCGCTCGGGAGCAGAGTTGATTTCGAACTCTGCGGATTTTATTGGACGGAAAAGCCGCAGAGTTTCTGGGCCGCGAAACTCCGCCTTGGCCTTGCTCTGCCTGGCTTCTATCGTGCTCCTGGCGGCGGGAACGACAAGCGCGATCGGGCAGGTGAGTGAGTACGCGGTGAAAGCGGCCTTTGTTTATAAATTCTCGGAATTTGTGGAATGGCCCGCAGGCTCATTCAAGAGCTCGAACGCGCCCATCACGATTTGTGTGCTGGGTGAAAACCCTTTCGGCAACGCCCTCGAGCAGATAACCGAAGGGAAGTTTTTCGCCGGAAGAGGCTTCCAAGTGATGCACATTTCAAGCGCCAACACAGCCAAAGGATGCCGGGTTCTTTTTATCAGCCGCTCCGAAAAGAAGCGGCTGGGTCCCATCCTTTCGGATCTCGCGCAACCGGGCATTTTAACGGTGGGCGACACGGCGGGATACGCCGAGCGGGGCGTGATGATCAACCTGTATCTCGAAGGCGACAAGGTCCGCTTTGAAATCAATCCGGATGCGGCCGCGCGCGCGGGAATTAAGATCAGCTCCAAGCTGCTCAGCCTGGCAAAAATCACCTCGTCAGGAAGCTGAGCGTGTCCCACATCTTTTGCTGGACACAGGGGGTGTATCAGGGCACGGCTTCACAGGCTGCGAGTAAAAGAATCAGGGGCTCAAAGCCCCGTCCTAAAGCGCGCCTGTTCCGGCACGGCTGAAGCCGTGCCCTGATACAAAGC
>JBOGJS010000249.1:0-4124 GCA_050745365.1 Terriglobia bacterium | reverse complement strand
GAATAACTCGAAGCTCGTCTGCAAGACGGTGAAACTGACGACGCAGGGAAAAGAACAAAACGTCGTCATTGCCCCATCTGGCGTAGATTTGGTTGACCTGGACTGGGTAATTTAGACGCTGAGGTTGAGAATCAACTACCCTGGTGTCCTATGAACAAAAAACGACATCGAATTGCAGCCGACGTAAAAGCCGATATCCTGCGCCGCGTCAAGGAAGAAGGCATCGCGGTGGCCCAGGCCGCCAAGGAGCACGGTGTTTCTGAAGGGACTATCTATGGTTGGATGGTAAAAGGAGCAACCGGTGCGCCGTCCTGGGCAGAGTTTTCTCGGCTGCAGAAGCAGAACAAAGAACTGCTGGAACTGGTAGGCGAGATCACGCTCAAGCTCTCAATGGCTCAAAAAAACAGTTGAGCGAAGGAAGAAACAAAGCAGCGCTTGCCCGAGCCCTGGGCGTATCCCGCGCAAGCCTGTATTACGTCTCACGAATGAAAGAGAAGGACTGGCGCCTCAAGGTCCGCCTGGAAGAAGAGCTGCAGATTCATCCCTCCTACGGCTCCCGTCGACTTGCTGGGGCACGGGGACTGTGCCGCCAGCGGGCGCAGAGGGTCATGCGTCTGTTTGGCATCAAGCCCTACCGCAGGAGAGGCAGAAAATGGATAAAATCCGAGGTTAATCGAGGTCCCATCACCCGATGCCGTAATGACCAATTCGGGTATCGTGCTCGCCCTAGCTAAAATTGCGGCCCGTGAAACCGTTGCCCGAAAGACTTCCAAGTGACGCACGGGTTTTCAAAAAACTGGTGATTTCTGAAAGCCTCGAAGTGCCGCTTTCTCTGCTGGAGAATCAATCACTTGCGGCACTGGTTCTGGCAGGGATTTTTGAAAGCTTGCCAGCCGCCTTATACACGGTGCCCACACTTACACCTAGCTCCGCCGCGATCTGCGGCCATGAGCGCCCGGAAGCCCGGAGAACCGCAATCCTCGCAGCATCCACCTGGACCCGTGGCCGTCCGAGTCTCTTGCCATTCGATCTGGCAGCCGCAATACCGGACCGAACGCGATCTCGGATTAGCTCCCTCTCAAATTCGGCAATGCTGGCGAAGATGCCGAACACCAGCCGTCCATTCGGCGTGCTCGTGTCTACTCCCTCATGCAAGCTGATGAACTCAATCCCTAGCGAGCGAAACTCTTCCAGCGCGTTCACAAGCTGCCGGAGACTCCGCGCAAACCTGTCATAGCGGTAGACCACAACCGCATCCACGCATCTCTTGTGGCAGGCAGCCAGAAGCACATCCAATTGCGGCCTGCGCTCTTTCGCGCCCGACACGCCCGCATCCACATACTCACCTGCGACCTCCCAGCCTCGACGCTGACAGTATTCGCGCAGCTCCCGCGTCTGCATAGTCGGGTCCTGCCCGTTATTGGTCGAAACTCGTGCATAGATGGCTGCTCGCATCTGGTTGGCTCCTGAATTAGTTGCTCGCGCCTTCTAGGACCTTTTGGGGGAGACATGGTGCCCATACCGCGAGAAGCTTGGCACCGAGACAAACGGTCGGTTTCACCGTCTCCCGTAAAGGTCCTCGGTCTCAAATGGCCAGCAATTCCGTCTCAAGGCACATCAACGCATCGCGCACGTTGTTCGCGCTTTCCTTCACGATGCGGGCGAAATTCGGCATCGCTGCTCCGCTCGCCTCGCTCTGCCAGATAGATTCCAGCAGCTTTGCGGCATCGTTCGCCATGCCGTAGCTAGAAAACTCGATCTGCCGCGTCCGCGAGAGAAAGCGAGACTCCAGCCCGTCCGTCGTGTTGCAGGTGAAGACGAAGATGGTCTGCGGAGGAAAGGCAGTGGCGTCTAGCTTTGAGAGGAAATGTAGTTGTGCCGCGTTCGACATCTTGTCAGCTTCGTCCACGAGCACAAGATGAAATCCGCCCGATACGGGCACATACCAGCACTGCCGGATAACATCCTCGACGTTGGCGATGTTGCACTGTTGCGACGGGATGTGATGCACTTCGGCTCGCAACGTCTCGGCCAGTGCCAGAGCCATCGTGGTTTTGCCCGTGCCGGGTGGCCCGATGAAAAGCCAAGCCGACTGATACGGAGTGGCCGCGAATTTGGCGAGAATCTTCTTCGCCTTGTCCAGCCCAACGAACTCGCCGATAGCGTGCGGACGATACTTCTCTGCCAGTGGCAGTGGAAATGGGAGAGTCGCGCTCATTGGCCCTCACCCCCTTCGGCCTGAGCCTTGCCGAGAATACAGTCGGCTGCTTTCTGTGCGTGCGATGCAGCCGAGACAATCAGGCGCGAATCGGCTTTGAGTTTGCGAATCCACGTTTGCAGATAGCTGGCGGAATTGCTGAGAGTCGCGTGCGAAATGCCCGCAGTTCCCGCGAGCATTGCAGCGCCCATCTCGGCGACCAGTTCCTCCTTCGAGTACGACTCACTTCCAAATTGGTGGTCGGTGGAGTTTTCCTCGAAACGATTCAGGCGCGACTTGTGTCCGGTGCTGTGCGTCAGCTCGTGAAACAGAGTCGAGTAGTAGGTTTCCGGCGACTCGAAGCAGGTGCGAGACGGCATTCCGACAAGGTCCGCCGATGGCCTGTAAAACGCCCGCGAATCTTGCTCGATTTGCGGTGGATTTGGCATGCGATTCGCGATGGATTCGCATTCGGCGATGGGGTTCACCGGCTTGCGGTCGTCGCCATAGAGCGCTTTCAAGCCGTCGCACTGCTCGATGTTGAAGACGCGGTAGTAGCGCAGCAGCACGGATGTCTTGTTCTCTGGCTCGCCCGTGTCGCGGTTCTCGCGCGCATACTCGTTAAACTTCCAGAACGAAACGAGCGTGCTCTTCTCGCCCTGTCGCACGTGTCCGCCGAGTTGTTTGGCCTGATTGAACGTGAGCCAGTAAGGCGAGCCATAGCCTTGGGTTGCGAGCAAAAACACGTTCAGGCCGCGATAGGGTTTCTTCGAGATGAGATTGCGGGGGATCGACGTGGACCACGGCTTGCGCCATGGTGCAACACCCCCTTCGAGTTGCGCGATGATGTTCGATGTGATGATCTCCGGTACGCTTGGCATGTGTGAGCCCTCCATTCGGCTCACCCTTCAGAAAAATTCGCTTGCCAATAGCGAAATTGGGAAATCGGCTGGAGTTGAGGCTTCGGCCGAGGGGTCGATTTCGACGAGGTATGGGAGATGCCCGGAGGGATTTGTGAAATTGGATTTTCCGAGGAATGCGGGAGTCTAGTTGCCGAGTGCGAGAACGCGCGTTAATCAGCCAGCATGGTTAGCGAGTACTAGGCGGGTATATGTCCGGTAAGCGCTTACCGGACATATGGAGTTCTGATACGGCAAGTTTCCGGTAAGCCGACAAATCAGGCCTTGACAAAGCTTGGTTCAAAATGATTCATCTCGACTAGACTTTTTTTCGGGCTCGTTTTCGACATGCCGTTCCATTCAGCTCCGTTACAATTTCTGAGCTGTCGGCCCGGAACGGAGGTCGAGCTGGAATTTGAACTTTCCCGGCAACACCTCTGGTCAAGCGCTTACCTCTTGGGATATGCCGTGAAAATATAGTCACTTGCTTTTACAACAGGCCAATTTTTGCGGTTCCTACCTTGAGTTTTCTATACCTTGCAGCCACCCAATTTCGAACCCTTTGGTACACCGGTAGTCTTCCCCGCAACGCCCTTAGGCGTTCCAAATGGTCAAAACGGGCCTTTGGAACGGCCAGTCGGCAACTTTGGAGCGGGCGATAAGCTGCGCACTTAGCCTTAACTAAGACTCGCTACCGTCGCGAACCCCGCTTTAACATGACGGTTGCGTGTTCGAGTACAGCCTCTGTGATCCGCCGACCTGACAGCATGCGGGCGAGCTCGTTGGCGCGCTCCCGCTCCGTAGCCAGGTAGTGCACCGAGGTGAAGGTCCGGCCCGCGCGCTCGACCTTTTCCACTGAGTAGTGGTGATCGGCAAAACAGGCAATCTGGGGTAGGTGAGTGACTGAGAGCACCTGGTTGTCGCGAGCCAAGTTCTTCAATCGCTCGCCCACCGCGTCCGCTATTCGCCCGCCGATTCCCGCGTCTACTTCGTCGAAAATCAACGTGCGAACTCGATGGCTGTTACCG
>JBOGJS010000248.1:0-17646 GCA_050745365.1 Terriglobia bacterium | reverse complement strand
CTACGCTCCCGACCTTCTCCCCTGGGGAGAAGGTGCCCGACGTAGGAGGGCGGATGAGGGGTCGTTTTTTCACGTTGAGCAGGCTGCATGTCCTTCAGAGGAGCCGGAGGCGACGAAGGATCTCTGTATTTGCAAATACCGGGATGCTTCGGTGCGGCTCAGCATGACACATCCTGTTAAGGCGCACGAGCACGTCACCCGTGGCTAACTCCCGGTGCATTCTCTCCCGCCTCGAGGGCCTCGGTGCTGAGGCTGACGAGGAGTTGGCGGATTTCCGGGCCTTCGAGCGTCTCTCGTTCAAGCAGTCTCTCTCCTAGAGCATCCAGTTGTAGACGGTGCTGCCCGAGAAGTTTTCTTGCGTCGTCCTGAAGCCGGCCAATCAGGGCGCGCACTTCGTCATCAATCAGCCGTGCGGTATGCTCGCTGAAGTTACTCGGCTGGGCGATGGCGCGACCCAGAAAGGGGTGATCCGCCTCGCGGGGAAAAGCTGCCGGCCCGATGTGCTCGTTCATTCCCCAACGGCTGACCATGTGACGCGCCAAGTTTGTGGCCTGCTGGAGGTCATTCTCAGCGCCGCTGCTGACCTCGCCGAAGACGAGCTTCTCCGATACTCGCCCGCCCAGCATCACAGCGATGCGATCTCTCAGATAGCTTTCGGACAGGTTGTAGCGCTCCACCTCGGGAATCTGTTCGGTAGCACCCAAGGCGCGGCCTCTGGGAATGATGGTGACTTTCTCAAGTGGATCCGTGTTCGGCAGCAGCCATGCGAGCAGCGCGTGCCCTGATTCGTGGAAAGCCACCCTGCGTCTCTCAGTCTCGGTCAGCCGCAGCTCGCGTCTTGCGCCGAGAGCGATCCGGTCGAGAGCGCGCTCAAGGTAGTCCATGCTGACTTGATCTTTCTTTTCCCGGCCCGCCAGCAAAGCGGCTTCATTGATCAGATTTTGCAAATCGGCGCCGGAGAATCCGACGGTCCGCCGGGCCATTGTCTCGAGATCGGCATCCTCGGCCAGGGGAACGTGTCGGGAATGAATCTGCAGAATCCTGCGCCGGGCGTCCTTTTGCGGCAGTTCCATGGTAATTTTGCGGTCGAACCTTCCCGGGCGAAGTAGGGCAGGGTCCAGAACGTCGGGGCGGTTGGTGGCGGCGATGACCACGACAGCGAGCCAGGGCGAAAAGCCATCCATCTCTGATAAAATCTGATTGAGCGTTTGTTCGCGTTCATCATTACCACCGCCCACGCCGGTTCCTCGCGAGCGCCCAACCGAGTCAATCTCATCGATGAAGATGACGGCAGGCGACTCCTTTTTGGCTGTATCGAACAAATCTCGGACCCGCGATGCTCCGACGCCGACAAACATTTCGACGAATTCCGAACCGCTAATGCTGAAAAATGGGACATTCGCCTCGCCCGCCACCGCCCTGGCCAGAAGCGTCTTCCCGGTTCCAGGCGGACCCATCAAAAGAGTCCCACGCGGCAGCTTGGCCCCAATCCTCTGGTACCGCTGAGGGTCCCTCAGGTATTCCACGATTTCCATCAATTCGCGCTTGGCGTTCTCTAAGCCTGCCACATCATTAAAAGTCACATCGCTCGGGCCTTTGAAGTATCGCTTGGCCTTAGATTTACCAAAGCCGAAAATGCTCGATGCGCCACCGCCCCCCGGCATCTTCATGCCGCGGCTGAAGTATACGAACGCTCCGATGATCAGGATCCAGGGAAGAACGTCGATCAGGATATCTGTCCAAGAGGAGCTGGACGGAGGTGCCGCCGTCATAGTCACTCCGTTCTTTTCCAGCAGTTTCATGAGATCGGGGTCGCTGATCGGCGGCAGAACCGTTTTAAACACCTTGGGCGGCACTTTCTGCTTGGCCTGCGACTTCGATTGCTTATAAACGACGGTCACCTCCTTACCTTTCATCAGGACCTGCGCTACTTTTCCCTGAGCGACGTCTTTCTTGAATTGCGTATAGGAGATAGGCTTTTGCGATTTGCGAAAAGCACTCGAAAATGCAAAGGCGAGCAAACCGAACATGACGAACATGAGAATCAGGCTCATCGAGCAGGAGCGCTGGCTTGGCTGAGGCGGTTTCGGCTGGCGTGGGTCCGGCTGGCGTTGGTTCCGGGGCGGAAAAGGATTGGTACTCACGATCGCAAGGACCTCCCAGGCTGAGATGAACCTCTGGCCGGCCTATTAACAGTATCCGTCATGGCGGAATCTGTAACAACAGGGGGAAATGCCTCAGTGCGGCGGTGAGGTCGGTGCAGCGCTTCGTATCGAAGGAGATCATGGGTGCTCTTAACGTGCTTCCTTGACTTCCCGGGGTTGGGCAAATAGAATTTTAAAGGAAAGTCAGGAGGCGGTATGAAAGACACTGACCAGGAGCAAATGCCGAAAGCGGCGCCGAGCAGAGCATCCTGTCAACCGGCGATTCTTGCCATGATGGTTTTCATGGTCCTGGGCCTTTTTGCGGCGGGTCAAGGAACCAGCTTCGCGCGCGAAACCAACAGCAAAAAGCTGACCAAGCAGGAGAAACGGCGACAGAAGGCCATTCAGAAAGAAATGGAGAGCCCGTATAAGAGGTGGCTTGACGGCCCGATCGGCTATATCATCGCTCCGCAGGAGCGAGCCGCCTTCAAAAAGCTAACGACTGACGATGAGCGTGAGCAGTTCATAGAAAACTTCTGGGAGCGCCGCAACCCGAACCCTGGTGATCCCGAAAATGAGTTCAAAGAGGAATTCTATCGTCGCATCGCGTACGCGAACGAGCATTTTGCTTCGGGCATCCCGGGCTGGCGAACGGACCGGGGGCGCATTTACATCACCTGGGGCCCGCCGGACGAGATTGATAATCACGATGGCGGCGGGACGTATGTTGCCAACCCCAACGAGCTTCCCTATTCGGGCCCGGACGCTAACACCGAAATGACGACGTACCCGTTTGAAGACTGGTATTACCATTACATCCCGGGGATCGGCGAAAACGTCAAGCTCGAGTTTGTGGATCCCACCATGACCGGGGAATTCCGCCTTACGATGAACCCTTGCGAAAAGGATGCCATGGCCGAAGTTCCCGGAGACATGACGGGTTGCCAGGGAGGCGTTTCGATCGGGCCGATCTTTAATCCGAACGAGGTGATGAGCCCGCAGCAAATGGCCGGTAGCGGTGGCAATGCGGCGGATGTGAGCATGACCATGATGCCGGAAAGCATGGAAGAATTCACGCAGCTTGACACTTACGCCAAAATCTTCCAACCGCCCCCGGTAAAGTTTAATGATCTTCGCGCGATGGTGACGCATCAAATCACAGCGCAGTTGCTGCCTTTCAAGGTGCGGGTGGATTACGTTCGCCTTACGGAACAGGAAGTGCTGGTGCCCGTCACTGTCGAGATCGCCGATAAGGGCCTGGAATTCCAAAACAAGGGCGGGGTGATGCATGCATCGCTCGACATTTTCGGCCAGTTAAGTACGTTGAGCGGAAGGGTCGCCTCGACTTTTGAAAACACGATGGTGCTGGATGTGCCTTCCGACGCCTTTGGCAAATATCAAGACCACAAGTCCGTGTACCAGAAGATTGTGCCGCTACGCCCCGGCCGGTACAAGCTCACCATCGTACTGAAGGACGATAACAGCGGGCACATGGGCAGCACTGCCATCGGCGAACTTGTTCCTGATTATCCCGATGGAACGCTTGAAAGCAGTTCGCTGATCCTCGCCGATTTGATCCAGCAGGTGCCCACCACCGACGTGGGTACGGGACCGTTTGTGATTGGCAGCACCAAGGTGCGGCCCATGGTCGGAGACGTCTTCGTTAAACACCAGAATCCCTACCTGGGAATTTACATGCAGGTCTATAATCTTGGCGTGAATCCTAAAACGCATCGGCCCAATGCGGATATCGAATACAAGTTGATGAAAAGTGGCAAGACCATTTTCACCGCCACAGAAACCGCGGCGGAGATTAAAGATGCATCAAGCCAACTCACCATCGAAAAGACATTGCCGCTCAAGGCACTCTCGCCCGGCGACTATACGATGGCGGTGAAGGTGACGGACAACATCAAGAAGAAGACCATTACGCCAACCGCTTCATTCGTCGTCCAGCCGCGTTAGCCCACCACCACTATGAAAAACGACCCCTCATTCGCCCTCCTACGTCGGGCACCTTCTCCCCTGGGGAGAAGGTGGGGAGCGTAGGGACCCGGATCAGGGGTCTTGATCGAAATTTTCGAAGGGGGGAAACGCGTGTGATACGCGGCGGTTATTGCGCCTATTTTTACAACTAGGCGTTAGGCAAGCCGGAGGGCTGAACGGCCTTCCTCGACGTGAATCGATCCTGTCGCCGACAGCACCTCATAACGGCTCTTCTCTCCCTCTCTCCAAAAGCGAATGGTTACTGTCGCGGTCCCTACGCGCAGATTGTGCAAGGTGATGTCGGAAAGCCATTCTGGGAGTGCAGGTTCCACGTACAGCGTGCTCTTGTGGGCCTCGGCGTCCAGCCCGAGGATCGCGCGAAGCAGATGAAACACGCTCCCCGCTGCCCAAGCTTGGGGAACGTTCGCTCCCAGGTACTGTACCGGAAAATTTCCTTTTTCACGTCGGATTCCCGCATAGAGCTCCGGCAGGCGATAGAAGGCGAAGTAACTTGCTGCCTCGCTGATATCGCGCGCGATCATGGCCGCTTCCTTGAGATATCCATACCGCCGGCATCCCATCGCGATAATGCCGTTATCATGCGGCCACACCGAGCCGTTCTGATACGAGAACGGGTTATAGGCCGGATGGGCCTCAGATAACGTCCGAATTCCCCAACCACTCCACATATCGGGCTCGAGCAGCCGCTTAATAACTGAACCCGCGTGATCCTGCGAGGCAATCTCAGTCCAGAGCAGGTGGCCCGGATTCGAGGCGATTGTCCTGACCGGCCGTTTATCAACATCCAGCGCGAACGCATAGAAATGAATGTCGTCACACCAGAAATGCTCCTCAAACCGCTGACGTAATGCCCGCGCCTTCTCGCGCAGCGCCGCGGCCCGCTGCGCATTGCCGAAATAGCTGAACGCCTCAGCCATTCGGATCCAGGCGTCGTAAGTGTAACCTTGCAGTTCGCACAGCGCCTTAGGCCCCTTGACGCGGGAGCCGTCGGGGTACACGACAGCCTCCGCCGCGTCTTTCCATCCCATGTTCTCGTAGCCCTGGGGAGACTGAGTTTGATATTCCTGAAAGCCATCTCCGTCCAGATCGCCGTAGCGCTCGATCCATTCGAGGCACCTTTCAGCGACCTCCTGATGTTTGATAAACAGCGAATCGTCGCCCAACCACTTCCAGGATTCGTGGAGGGCGATCAAATAGAGCGCGGTTGCATCAGCGGTTCCGTAGTAGGGAGTGTGAGGGATTTGCTTCGTTTCAGCAAGCTCTCCATACCGCATTTCATGCGGGATCTTGCCCGGCTGTGCATCCCGGAAATTGTCGGTTTCTGTCGCCTGAAGTTTTCCGAGGATGTCGAGCGCCCCTCGAGCGAAATCGGGAAAGACAATCATGTTTTGAAGACTGACGATCAGGCTGTCACGGCCGAACACGGTGACAAACCATGGGACACCCGCCGCTGGAACGAACTCCCGCTCGGTGCTCTCCGGCAAAGGCAGACGCAAGGCCGCCATATCCTCAACCGATCGCCTGAAAAGCCTGTAGACGTCCTCGTTGGCAGTGGTAATCGAAGTTGTCCGCTGTCGCCAGCGAGTCAGATCTGCAACATTCTGTGACTCTTCGATTCGATGGGAACACAGGGTAAGCGAGTGCCACCTCCTCTTCGGCTCGATGAATTCGTGCTCGCAGCAAGTATGCCATGATGCTCCAGGGGCAAGATCCACGAAGAAATTTATCCTCCCATTTGCATAAGTCGCGGGCGAACTGTTGGATTTGATTCGAAAAAGAAATGAACGGCGGAAGTCGCCATGCTGATAAGCGCTCACAAGCTCCGCGGTTGTCGGATTCCATTGCGTCGTGATCTTTCCTTTCCGAATAACACGCTTGGATTTCACCTCGAAGATGTCCGCGAAATCGGTTCTGGGCGCGATCTCCAGGTTAAAGCGCACCCGCTGCATTCCATAGTTCTTGAGGTCGAAGTCCTCGTGGACACCTTCACGGACCGCTCGGCCGAAGATGAGGCCGAGGGTCGCGGGCTCAGTGGTTCCGTACTCAGTACTGATGCGCGGATTGATCAGGTGAGCGCGAAAGGCAAAGTAGGCGGTGGCACCTGAGTTCTGAAGCGTCCACGGCTGCCCGTCGGCAAAAAACGTGTAGCTGCTCACGTACCGGGTGTCGCGCGAATAGATTCCTTGGTCGGTGTGGGCAGTAATCGATCCGTCTGGCTCCGACACGACGAATGTACTTCCGTGATTAATCGTGATCAGCGGAGGTCCAACTCTGACTTCAATTGCCATAGCCTATCTCCGAGAGGCGCGGGCGAGTTTTTGAACTCTTCATACGGAAGCCTCCAGCAAGAGCACACCCTGGGCGTTTACCGTCGCGCAAGCCGAGGAAACCTGGTTGGCGGAGTTTTCGATACCTTGATCCTCGGCATGCTCGAAACTCCACTCTCCAGCATATCCGCTTTAGGAATGTCGTGGGAAGCCCGGGATAAGTCTTACCGCAATCCTGCCCGGCTGCCGCTCAGAACGTGATCGGGACGAACTTTGATCGAATCCTCTACTACCGTGTCGGTGGGCACCTCGATGGTCGACGCAGTCCCACCTTTTACCGGTTCCACACGCACGGCGCGTACAGGTCTTCCTGCACTCCGGATACAGGTCTTACTGGATTGCGGGCACTGACGCCTATTGGTCTCATGGTACTACGAGGTAAATGAATGGCAAAACCCAAAGCAGCCCTGCCGGTCGATTTGCTGCCGGCGGAGCTCACCCGCGAAGGCGAAGCTGTGGCACACAGCATTCGCGAAGGCCGATTTCAGCGGATGCTGTCTTTGATTGCAGGGTTTTCGAGTATGATGAGCGGCCTCGAAGTCGCTTATGAGCATTATCGTGGCAGCTACAGCCGCAGGCTCATGTACACGCCGGTCGTGCTGAGTCCCGCGCTCTTTGCAGCCGGGGTGTGGGGTTTCCGGAGTCGGAAAGCGGCACGCTCCGTCCTACCTCTCGTATCGAGCATTACGCTTGCGGATTGTCTTATCGGCTTTTACTACCACGCACGTGGCATCGGACGTAAGCCAGGCGGGTGGCGGCTCCCTGTTACGAACGTCGTCATGGGACCACCCATCTTTGCACCGCTCCTGTTCGGCACCAGCGCGTACCTGGGGCTCGTCGCCTCTTTTTTAAGACGGGAAGAGGCTTCGGATAGCCGGATCCTTCCTCACGTGGCCCGGCCCGTCCCACGATGGATGAAGTTACTGCCCTTCGAAGTGCGCCAGGAAGAGATCACGGTGGCCCAGGACTTGCGGGAAGGGCGGTTTCAAAAGCACATGGCCGGCGCTGCCGCCTTCTCCGCATTCTTCAGCGGCATCGAGGCCCTCTACTCCCATTACAAAAATAACTTCAGATACTGGACTCAGTGGACTCCCGTCGCCATATCAGCTGTTCTCATGGGGGCAGCCGCAGGAAGTATCTGGAATAGGAGGTTCGCGCACAACCTTCTGCCGGCAGCCTCAGCTCTGGCGATTGGCGACGGCGCCGCCGGCCTTTACTACCATGCGCGTGGCGTGAAGCGGCGCGCGGGAGGGGTGAAACATTTGCTTTACAACGTCATGTACGGGCCGCCGATTTTTGCGCCGCTCCTGCTTGTCGCCTGCGGCTCTCTGGGCCTCCTCGCCACCTTCCTGCGGCGGGAGCGTTAGTCCGGGTAGAAACGGAGTAGGTAGAAATGAGCGATCAGGCTGCTAATCCAGACACTCGTCCGATCGATCCAGAAAATGGAAAGCCGATCGGCCCAGTTCCCCAGCCCGGATACTACGCCGGCTTCAGCACGCTTGCGCAAAGAGATTTCTGGGACGAGGCGACGCGTAAGGTTGTGATGGCGCGAATTGAGAAGACGCCTCCAATTCGTTTCTTCACCGCTGAGCAAGCCCGGCTGTTGAAGTCGGTCGCGGATCGTCTTTTACCCCAGGATGACCGCGACGACGCGCACAAAATCCCCATTGTGAATGCGATCGATGAGCGCCTCTATGAGAACCGGCTGGATGGCTACCGTTACGAGGGCATGCCGCCGGACCAGGAAGCGTATCGATTAGGCCTTCAGGGAATTCAGGCCGCGGCGGGCGAGATGTATGGCAAATCATTTATCGCTCTTGGGCCGTTCGAGCAGGATTCCGTGCTCAGGGAGATCCATCATGGCCATCCAAAGGGAGGCGAGGAAATCTGGCAACGCATGCCGGTCCACCGCTTCTGGTTTCTCATGATGCAGGACGTTCTTGAGGCCTATTATGCCCACCCGTATGCTTGGGACGAGATCGGTTTTGGTGGTCCTGCGTATCCTCGCGGCTACATGCGCCTCGAACGCGGCGAGCCGGAGCCATGGGAAGCGCGCGAGCGCCGGTACGCATGGCAGGCGCCCGTTGGCTCGCTCTCGGGAGCCTACGATCCGGTTGCTGGAACGTTCGAACACCTCGGGGTGGCGGGCCAGGGGGGAACGCATTGAAGTCGCCCGTCTTCGGAGAATTTGAAGCGCCGCATGGGAAATCGCACACGCTCGGTCCTATTCAGCGGGTCGCTATGCCGATGCACCGCTTCCGTGAAGGAGAAGAGGTAGATTACGCCATCGTGGGACTGGGATCGGCCGGGGGTGTGCTGCTTCAACGGCTCGCGCGCGCCGGTTTCCGAGTGGTGGGCCTTGAGGCCGGCCCGTTCTGGGATACTGAGCGCGATTGGGTGAGCGATGAAGCTGGTTCGCACCAACTGTACTGGAATGAATTGCGCATCACCGGTGGTCAGCACCCTCTCGCGCTCGGCGCTAACAACAGCGGCCGGGGCGTGGGTGGGGGATCCGTTCACTGGGCGGGATTCACACCGCGGCTCCACCCTTCCGACTTTCATATTTATAGCGAAGATGGCATCGGAGCCGACTGGCCTATCTCCTACGCCGATCTCAAGCCCTATTATGGCCTGCTCGAAAAGGAGATGCCGGTCGCAGGCCCGCCCTATTTTCCCTGGGGCGACCCCCACGGTTATCCCTACGGCCCGCATCCGATGGGTGGGTGTGGGAATGCGCTAATCCGAGGATGCACCAGGCTGGGTATTCGCGTCAGTATTGGAGGCCCGGTGGCAATCCTTTCCGGGTCGCACGGGGATCGGCCCCATTGCATCTATCGAGGATTTTGCATTCAGGGCTGCAAGGTGGGCGCCAAGCAGAGCACTCTTATCAGCCACGTTCCCGACGCTCTCCAGCAGGGCGCTGAAATTCGAGATAACTGCATGGTGGCCCGCATCAACCTTGGCAGGGAGGGCCGTGTTGCTGGCGTGACGTACTTTGACTCCAAGGGCCGCGAAAGGGAACAGAAAGCAAAGGCAGTGATTGTATGCGGTTACGCCATCGAAACGCCGCGGCTGCTCCTCAACTCCGCTTGTCCTGGATTTGAAAGCGGGCTGGCGAATTCAAGCGGCACGGTGGGTCGTTACCTAATGGCTCAGGCCGGCAACGTGATTCTCGGACGCTTCGCAGAGCCCGTCCGGATGTATAAGGCGCCGCCGGCCCACGCGCTGACCGAAGAATTCTATGAGACCGACCCGAAGCGGGGATTTGCACGCGGCTTTGCCATTCAGACTGTCGGCCCGCTTCCTATTGCTTTTGCCAAACAGATGATGGTTGCAAAAGGGGCATGGGGGTGGGGTATGCGTCAGTTGATGATGGATTACAACCACTGGGCTGCCATCGCTCTTCTGGGAGAGATCCTGCCCTGGGAAGACAACTGCGTTGATCTCGCGGAAGAAACCGACCGCCACGGCCTTCGAGTCGCCAAGGTTACGTTCAATCTGCACGATAACGATAACAAGCTGATCGAATACGGCAAAAATAAAGTGATGGAGGTCATGCGGGCTGCCGGCGCAGAGGAAGTTATCCAGGAGTCGCGCTTCGCTCACCTGGTCGGAGCCGCCCGAATGGGGAACGACCCGAGCACTTCGGTGGTTGATAAGTTCGGGCGGACGCATGACATCGCGAACCTGTTCATTTGCGATGGCAGTATTTTGCCGACCCAGGGCTCGGCAAATCCCGGCCTGACGGTTCAGGCGTTGGCGGCGCGCACAGCCGATTACCTCATTGCGCAAGGAGACAGCATCTTCACGAGCGTCGACCGGTCGATGGACGCGCCCCCGATTCGGAGGGATCTCTCTCCGCCCGGAACGTGGGGAAAGGGCGTGCCGCGCTTGTAACGGGCTGGCTGAAAGCAGCGGCTTTAAGCCGCTACTCGCCATTTTCGAAGGCGCAGACAGCGGATCGAGGGAACTACGGTTAATTGCTCGGGCGGCACTCCATAGGCCGCCACGGGGAAGGAGTCTTAGACGATGAGCGAACGGGTTAGTGATTTTCTTTTAAAGCGTCTCCGGGAGTGGGGGATACATCGAATCTTCGCATTTCCGGGTGACGGCATTAACGGAATTATAGGCGCGTTCGAGCGAGCCAGCGACAAGCCCGATTTTGTGCAAGTCCGCCACGAAGAGATGGCTGCATTTATGGCCTGCGCGCATTCAAAATACAGCGGCGAAGTGGGCGTATGCATGGCAACCTCGGGTCCGGGAGCGGTGCATCTCTTGAATGGTCTCTACGACGCCAAGATGGATCATCAATCCGTGGTGGCCATTGTGGGCCAGCAGGCGCGGGCCGCGCTGGGCGGAAGCTATCAACAGGAAATCGATCTGATTTCACTGTTCAAGGATGTGGCCGGCGAATATGTTCAGATGGCTTCCATTCCCGCTCAGGTCCGGCACCTGGTAGATCGGGCGGTGCGGATTGCCAAAGCGGAGCGAACGGTAACGTGCCTGATCATACCGAACGACGTTCAGGAATTGGAGGCCGTCGAAGAGCCAAAGCGGGCGCACGGGACCGTGCATTCAGGACTGGGATTCTCCGAGCCGGGCATTACGCCCAAAGAAGAGGATTTGGAAAGAGCCGCGGAAGTGCTGAACGCCGGGAAAAAAGTTGCCATGCTCGTTGGCGCGGGAGCGTTGCACGCGGCGGACGAGGTCGCGAAGGTGGCGGAGGTGTTGGGCGCCGGCGTCGCGAAGGCTTTGCTGGGCAAGGCGGCGCTGCCGGACGATCTGCCCTACGTTACAGGGGCGATTGGGCTGCTGGGCACGAAACCAAGCTGGGACATGATGGCCGAATGCGACACGTTGCTCATGGTCGGAACCAGCTTTCCCTATTCGGAGTTTCTCCCCGAAGAGGGGCAGGCGCGCGGCGTGCAAATCGATATTGACGGTCGCATGCTGGGCATTCGTTATCCCACGGAACTTAACCTCGTCGGTGACAGTGCAGAGACTCTTCGGGCTCTCATCCCGCATTTAAAGCAGAAACACGATGGCGATTGGCGCGAAGGGATCGACAAAGGTATTAAGGAGTGGTGGAAAGTCCTCGAAGCCCGCGCGATGATGCCGGCTAACCCCATCAACCCGCAGCGCGTCTTTTGGGAGCTTTCCCCCCGTCTTCCGAAGGACTGCATCCTGGCTTCAGACTCTGGCTCATCCGCGAACTGGTTTGCACGCGACCTGAAGATCAAGCGGGGCATGATGGCTTCCCTTTCCGGTAATCTGGCCACCATGGGGCCTGGAGTGCCATACGTCATCGCGGCAAAATTCGCTTTCCCGAGCCGCGTGGCGATCGCGCTTGTGGGTGATGGCGCGATGCAGATGAACGGAATCAACGAACTGATCACGATTTCGAAATACTGGAAGAAGTGGAGCGATCCGCGCTTGGTGGTCATGGTGCTGCACAACAACGACCTCAACCAGGTGACTTGGGAGCAGCGGGTTATGAGCGGCGATCCCAAGTTCAAAGTCTCGCAGGATATTCCTGACTTTCCTTTCGCCCGTTACGCCGAGTCATTGGGCCTTCGCGGCATTTTGGTGGATTCTCCCGATGACTTGGGCCGGGCCTGGGACGAAGCTTTGACGGCGGATCGCCCTGTCGTGCTCGAGGCTATTACTGACCCGAACGTTCCTCCTCTGCCGCCGCACATTTCCTTCGAGCAGGCCAAGAAATATGCTGCGACGCTGTTCAAGGGCGATCCCAATGAGCGCGGGATCATCCGGCAAACGTTTCGGCAGGCGGTGGAATCGCTCCTGTCGCACTGAACAGAACGCTATCCCGTCTCAGAATCGGGAAGGCCTTTACGGCCCTGCGGAGTTTCCGACCGGCTTTCAGTGCCGGCCATCTCTGCGAGGTAGAATGTCCGCACAAGCGGCTAAATTCAAGAGTGCGCGGCGTGATCGTGCTTGCTCTTGACCGGCTTCACGCCTTTCGCGGGGCTTTCCTGAGATTATGGCGGAGAGGGTGGGATTCGAACCCACGATGCGGTTTCCCGCATACACGCTTTCCAAGCGTGCTCCTTAAACCACTCGGACACCTCTCCCAATCCTCGTGCCGTGGTCGCACACACAAAAAAGCCAACCGTCATTTCTCATTATACCGGTCATGCAGTTTTACGACCGTGCCCTCACCGTGCCCTCAGCGCCCATCGACTCGGGCGCGATTGGTCTCTCGAACGGGCTGTTTAGTTCGCGGAATTGCGGCTTGATCCTGCTTAAAGCTCCTAGCCCGCCATGCGGTGTCGCTGGAAGATTTCAATGTAGACGTTCACCAGCGAAATCGCGGCGGGCGTAATGCCTGGGATGCGGGAGGCTTGGCCGAGCGTCAGGGGACGAACGCGAGTGAGTTTCTCTACTACCTCGCGCGAGAGGCCGGAGACCTTCTGATAATCGAACCACTCCGGAATGCGCCGGGCTTCAGCGCGCTTCATGTGCTCAACCTGCTTTTCCTGCTGCGCCAGATATCCCTCGTATTTGAAATCCGTCTCCACCCGGCGCGCTTCCTCGAGGTTTAGCTCCTGGAGCGAGGAGTAAGCCCCGGCCGGCTCCAGACCCTCTCGGATCCATTCACCGAGATCTTCGATGCTCAATTCTGGTCGCTTCAAGAGCTGCGCGCCGGTCAATGCTCCCGAACCAAGTAGCTGATTACCCACCAATACGCCGAGCTTCGTGTAAATGGTCTGGCCGAGGCGCGAGCGCGGCTCAAGACGGGTTTCGAGCAGGAATTTTGAGACGGCTGAAATCCGCGCTTGTTTCTGGAGATAGGCATCGTAGTCCTTCTGCCGCACCGTGCCCGCCCGGTAACCGAGCGGTGTGAGCCGCTCATCAGCATTATCGATGCGCAGAAGGAGACGAAACTCAGCGCGCGAGGTGAACATGCGGTACGGCTCGTCCGCTCCCTTGCTCACGAGATCGTCAATCAAGATGCCGGTATAGCCGCGGGTCCGCTCAATGACGACAGGATCTTCGCTTTTCATCCGAAGTCCGGCATTCATTCCAGCCATGATGCCCTGGCACGCGGCTTCCTCATAGCCGGTGGTGCCATTGATCTGCCCGGCCAGGAACAGTCCCTCGATCTTCTTGGTTTCGAGCCACGGATGGAGCTCCGTCGGCTGGATCATGTCATACTCAATCGCGTATCCAGGACGGATCATTTCGGCATTTTCGAGGCCGGGGATCGATTTCACCATCGCCATCTGTACGTCAATTGGCATCGAAGTCGACATGCCGTTGACGTAAATTTCGTAAGTATCGAGGCCTTCAGGCTCGAGGAAAATCTGGTGCTGAGATTTATCGGGAAACTTGACTATCTTGTCTTCGATGGACGGGCAGTAGCGCGGTCCTCGGCTCTTAATCTGGCCGGAATAGAGTGGCGACCGGTGCAGGTTTTCCCGCAGGATCTGATGCGTGAGGGCGTTCGTGTATCCGGTCCAGCAAATGGTTTGCGGTTGCGAGATGGACTTTGTCCGAAAGCTGAATGGTGTAGGAACCGCATCGCCCTGCTGCACCTTGAACGCGTCGAAGTTCAGCGTCCGCGCGTCGAGTCGCGGAGGCGTGCCCGTCTTCAAGCGGCCCACTTCAAAGCCGAGCCGCCGCAAGCCTTCGCCCAGTATCACCGCCGGAGGCTCGCCCGAGCGCCCGGCAGGGTAAGTCTGCTCCCCACAGTGGATCAGGCCGTTTAAAAACGTGCCTGTTGTGATGATCACCGCTCCTGCTCCCACGGCTCGCCCGTCGCGCAAGCGAACGCCGCGAATGCGCCAGCGAGCCAAATCGCGAGATTCCGGCAGATCCTCAAGGATCAAGTCTGCAACCTCAGCCTGCTTGATGCGCAAATGAGGTTCGGATTCCAGTACCTGCCGCATCTTCATCCGGTAAAGCTTTTTGTCGGCCTGCGCCCGAGGAGACCAAACGGCAGGGCCCCGGCTTGTATTCAGCAGCCGGAACTGAATGCCGGTCGAGTCGATGACTTCGCCCATTACGCCGCCCAGCGCGTCGACCTCCCGCACCAAGTGTCCTTTGGCAATCCCACCCACGGCCGGGTTACACGACATCTGCGCGATCAGATCAAGATTGATGGTATAAAGAGCGGTCTTCAGACCCATGCGAGCAGGCGCCACTGCCGCTTCGCAACCCGCATGGCCCGCCCCTACCACAACCACGTCGTATTCTTCGTTAAAGTCATCCTTCATTTTTGGAGTGCCTTAAAAGCGCAAATATAGTTATTCTACACTACAGGCCTGGAGGAAATTGTGGACCGTTTTAAAATTGCCCGTCGCCTTTTAACTGTCGCGCTCGTTATTGTACTGGCAAAAGCCGCCTTAGCTGTTGACCCTGCACAAGCGGCACAGGCAAGGAGCTCGCCCCGCCCGCCGGAAGTCATTTCAGGCCTCTGGGTTTCTGAAACCACCCATAACATCTACCGCGTCCGGATCAAGGGCGGTACGCTCTACGCCGAGAAGGTGAACATTCCACCGAATGAGCTTCAACACGGCGCATATATCCGGACCGAATGCCGCAGGGAGGGGAACCGATGGATCGGAACAACGAACAGCTACCTCCGGTGCGAAATGGGAGCACAGAAGCCCTACGTGCACTGGTGTCACGTGGTGACGCGAACTGAAATTTCCGCCATCTCTCAGAACCGGATTACCGGCCAAGCCGAAGCCTTGAAGCGCTTCGACTGCCATCAATGCAAAGTTCTTGAAAAAGAATGGAAGAGCTTCACCTGGGTTCGGCAGGAATAGCCCGTGCCATTGTGCGCAACCCATCCGGGCAGGTGTTTGCGTCTTCGAACGACCATGTACCTCATGAGTATCGCACCAACGAACCCCCGGTTTGCAGGAGCAAGTATTGAGAAGCAAATCGCCACATAGGCGGAGCGACAACAGTGAAAGCAGTCTGCATTCATCAACACGGCGGCGTCGACGTTCTCAAATACGAAGATGCGCCTGAGCCTGAGATTGAAGACAACGAAGTGCTGGTTGAAGTTAAGGCCTGCGCCCTGAACCATCTTGATCTCTGGATGCGCGCGGGCGTGCCGGGTTGGAACGTGGCGTTTCCTCACATTCTCGGCAGCGATATTTCCGGAACGGTTGCGAGGACGGGAAAGCTGGTGACGCATGTGAATCGCGGCGATCGCGTGCTGCTTGCGCCTGGCGTCAGTTGCGGGCACTGCGAAGCCTGCTTCAAGGGGCTGGATAGCGCCTGCCGCAGCTATACGGTTTTCGGCATCATGGCGCAGGGCGGCTATGCCCAATACGTAAAGTCGCCCGGAGTCAACGTACTGCCGATCCCGGGTGATCTCAGTTTTGATGAGGCGGCTGCAGTCCCGTTAGTGTTCCTGACGGCCTGGCACATGCTCGTGACCCGCGTGAATCTCCGGCCTGGAGAAGACGTGCTGGTGATCGGCGCCGGGTCGGGTGTGGGCAGCGCGGCTATCCAGGTGGCAAAGCTGCTCGGAGCTCGGGTGCTTGCCGTGGCAGGCTCGGATGCGAAGCTGGAAAAGGCACGATCGCTCGGCGCTGATGAGATCATCAACCATGCGCGCCAATCCATTGCCGTTGAAGTGCGGCGGATGACAGCGAAGCGCGGCGTCGATGTAGTTTTTGATCATGTGGGCGCGGCGGTCTGGGAAGACTGTTTTCAGTCGCTCGCGACGTATGGACGCTTCGTCACCTGCGGTGTAACGTCCGGTGGCGAGGTGAAGCTGAATCTCCAGGCACTTTTCGGGCGACAGCGCGCCCTCTATGGCTCTTTTATGGGAGGCAAAGGCGAACTCGTGGAAGCGCTGAAGCACATTGCCGCGCGCAGACTGAGAGCCGTGATTGATTCTTCCTTCTCGCTTCGGGATGTTGCAGCCGCCCAACAGAAGATGGAGAGCCGGGATTTTTTCGGTAAGATCCTGCTGCATCCCTGATGCTCGAAAAACCCTTAGGCTAGTGTGCCGTCCCGGCTAATGCTTTACAGTCTGGGTGGCGCATACATCGCGTCTTTAGCGATGTGTGCGATACTGTCGGTCCGCATACATGGCAAACTGCGCCATGTATGCGCCACCCCGTGACAAAGTGCGTCCTTGTAAAGAATTAAATGGGACGCACACGAGTTTCGACGCGATGACAGCGAGATCATTCGAAACTTGTTCTCATGCCGACGTTGAGTGGCTGGAAGCCAGAAACCTCCGCCAATTTCCGTGGCTTCTCCACGCCTTCAGCACCCGGCACGGCGGCTTCACTGATCTTGACCTAGGCACAGCGGATTGCGAACAACCCGCGGCAGTTCGCGCGAATCGCCAGAGGTTTTTCGCGGCGATTGGCGCAGCCGGCATGGCCCTTGCCTCGGTGCGCCAGATTCATTCCTCGATTGTCCTGCAGGTTCGGCCCGGACCGAAACGCGAACTTCAATACTCTCACTGCGGCCCTGCTCCTGTCGGTGCCGGGGAAATACCAGAGGGCGACGCGCTCCTCACTGAGTCACCAGGCGTGCTGCTTTCCGTGCGCACGGCAGATTGCCTGCCCGTGCTGATCGTTGATCCCCAAAACCACGCAGTGGCGGCCATTCATGCCGGATGGCGCGGCGGGTTGGGGCGCATTATCGAGAAAACCGTGGCTGAGATGCGGCGCGTCTTCAGGTCCGAGCCGCGATACTTGTTCGTGGCGCTTGGTCCTTCGATTCGCGCTTGCTGCTACGAAGTGGGCGAAGAGGTGATTGACGCTTTCGCCGGTCAGTTTGCAAATTCGAATTCGTTCTTTCGCAAAATACCGCTCCGACGAGATGGTAAGGCCCCCATCCCGGAAGCATGTGCCAACAGGAGGCCAGCACTACCGCAATTGTCCGAGGGGCTGCCCGGACCTGCGCGACCGCACGGGACGGGCGTGGCATTAGATTTGGTCGCGGTTGCGTTGGAGCAATTGAGGGATGTCCCTCGCTCTCACATCCAGGTTGCCAGCTTCTGCACTTCATGCCGAAACGATCTTCTCTTTTCGTGGCGCAAGGAAGGGTCGCACGCGGGCCGCATGATGGCCGTGATCGGTATCCGAAATTAGGCGGCCTCTCTCCTTAACCTGAGCGCGTCCGAGATTTTCGAGGGTCGCAGACATCGCGCACCTTGCGATGTCTGCGCC
>JBOGJS010000247.1:0-4483 GCA_050745365.1 Terriglobia bacterium | reverse complement strand
AGCCGACAGCGACAAGAGAACCAGTGTCAAAAAAAATGCTTGACGCGGCATCGCCATTTCAGAGATGGCTACCCGCTCAACGGCGTTGAAATACTCCACCTTGCTTACACCCGGAAAATCCCGTGCAAGCAGCGTCTGGAAAGCCGGCCTGTTGGGGCCAATCACGATGACGCTGTGGCTAAATGCAACTGAGTTAGATGGGAACTGGACGGCCTGTGCTCCCGCACCAGCGGTAGCCCACGGGCTCATCATGGCGAGGGAAAGGAGAAGCATTAACCAGGGCAGGGTTCGCCCCGGCGAATGGAGCCGAAGCCTACGCGTCGGATTGCGCATGTTCACCCTCCTGGCGATAATCGCGCTATCCGCTAGCAGAAAAGGAAAAGCTAATCTAGTGTGCCGTCCCAGCTAATGCTTTACAGTCTGGGTGGCGCATACATCGCGTCTTTTGCGATGTGTGCGATACTGTCGGTCCGCAAACATGGCAAACTACGCCCTGTATGCGCCGCCCCGTGATAAAGTGCGCCGTTGTAAAGAGTTAAATGGGACGGCACACTAGCAAGCGAGCTTTATCTTACCCCCCCCAGCGTTGTCAAGCGAGATTCTTGGAAACTTTTTGGAAAACTTTTTTGGAACTATATAAACTCCCTCGCCCGCAATAGGACTGTCTTCACCCATATCTTTGCTGGATACAGGGGGTGGGCTCAAAGTCATTGTTCCGCAGCGGATTGCGGAGGGCTTTGTATCAGGGCACGGCTTCAGCCGTGCCGGAACAGGCGCGCTTTAGGACGGGGCTTTGAGCCCCTGATTCTTTGTTCGCAGCGGCTAAAGCCGCTGTTTTGTTCGCACTCCATCGGCACGGCTGGAAGCTGTGCCCTGATACACTCCGGTGTCCAGCGCAAGGTGTGGGACACGCTCATGTGGGACACGCTCAGCCTGTATGCGGGTGCCAACGCAATCGCTTCGCCGCCGGCAGATTTATTGGTATACTTTTTCCGCTTTGCCTGAGGAGGCAGATGAATGAAGAAGAATTTCTCATTGCCGCTGTTGGTCATTGTATGGCTGAGTTTAAGCGTTTGCGGATGGGCGCAGCTCGGGATGTTTTCAAAAGCACAGCTCATCGAATTCACACCGGATTGGCACGGAGCGCGCTTTCCGGACGGCCGCCCGAAAGTTCCGGATTCGGTATTAGACCGTCTGAAGGACGCAACGGCCGAAGAGGCCTGGGAGGTTTTACGAGGGGCGGGTTACCCCAACCAATTCGCGAGCGGCTGGAAGGTGGTTAACCCTTCGCACGAGCGGCTGATCGGCCGGGTGGTGACGGCAGTGTTTATGCCGTATCGTCCGGACGTGGATTCGGTGATCAGGGCCAACGCCACGAAGGAAGGGAGACACGTCCGAGGAGAAAATTCCTGGATCATTAACATACTCCAGCCGGGCGACGTGATGGTGGTGGATCTGTTCGGGAAGATCAAGGATGGCACCATCATTGGGTCCAATCTTGGCACGTCGATCGCGACCAAAGAACGCAGTAGTTTCCCTATCGACGGGCTGATCGTAGATGGGTCGGTGCGCGACACAGCCGAAATTGAGGAAATCAAAGGGTTTGAGATTTTTTGCCGAGGCACCGATCCTTCCGCCTTAGCGAACGTGACGCTGACGGGAATTAACGTCCCCATCCGGATGGGTCCGGCCACCGTGATGCCGGGAGATATCGCCGTGAGCGACCCGGAGGGCATCACTTTCATCCCTCCGCAACTCGCCGAAAAAGTGGCCGAACATGCCGAACTGGATCATCTGGTTGATGATTGGGGGGAGATGATGCTGCGTGAGCAGAAGTACACTCCAGGCCAGATTGACGGCCGCTGGACAAATCGGATGATTGAAGAATTCAACCGCTGGGCTGCTTCTCAAGGTTCAAAACTGCGCCGAAAGGAACATTGAGCACGATGCGTGGACGCTGAACGATGAATTCCCCCCATGAGAACACTCGCCGAGGATTTCTGAAGCGCTCGGCAGCCATCGCGGCGACGGCATCTTCCTTTGCGATGGCGGCCGGAGCGGAGCAGCAGGGTCCCCGCGCGCCCGCGAAGCGCCCGAACATCCTCCTCTATATTGCAGATCAGTTCCGGGGAGATTTTGTAGGCGCCTTGGGCCTTAACCCGATGGGCGTAACGCCTCATCTCGATTCCATCTCGCGCCGCGGTGTTGGGTTTCAGAATGCCGTCACTAACCAGCCCCTCTGTTCGCCTTCGCGGGCCTGTCTTTTCACCGGTCAGTACGCGACCGAGACAGGCGTCTGGACGCTTGGCCCGGGTCTCGGCACAGGGGCCGTGACCCTAGCCACGATTCTGCGCGGCGAGGGATACACGGCAAACTACATCGGGAAATGGCACTTGGCGCCAAATTCGCGCGAGAACCCCGCGAGCCACGGCTTCGTCCCTCCCGAATTCCGGGGAGGCTTCGCTGATCTTTGGGAGGCCTCGAACCAGTTGGAGCTGACTTCCCATCCCTACGAAGGCACCATCTGGAACGGGGACGGGAAGCCGATGCATTTCCACAATATTTACCGCGTGGACTACATCACGAGCTTGGCGGTGGACTTCTTACGGCAACGGCACGAAAAGCCCTTTTTTCTCGTCGTTTCCCAGCTCGAACCTCACTTTCAAAATGACGCTAACGCCTTCATCCCCCCCAAGGAGTACGCGACGCGCTATGTGAATCCTTTCGCGCCCAAAGACCTCCGATTCTTTCCCGGCGATTGGCAGGCGCAGCTTCCCGGCTATTATGGCGACATCAAGCGCATTGATGATTCCGTAGGCGCACTTCTCGAAACACTGGAAAAGCAAGATATTCTGGATAACACCGTTGTTCTGTTCATCAGCGATCACGGTTGCCACTTCCGAACGCGAAATCAGGAATATAAACGTAGCCCACATGAGAGTTCCATTCATATTCCGCTTGTCGTTCAGGGCCCGGGTTTCGATTATGGACGGATGGTGGAAGAGCTCGTCAGCATGGTGGACGTTGCCCCCACATTGCTGGACGCGGTGGGCGTTACGGCGCCGGATTCCATGCGCGGCCGGAGCGCCATGCCGCTACTCCATTCCTCGGCAGCGCGGCAAAGCTGGCGGCAGGAAGCCTTCATCCAGGTGAGCGAGTCACAAGTGGGCCGCGCGATTCGAACCCCGGAATGGACGTACTACGTGATTGATCCGAACGGCCTCGGCGATCGGGACGCAGGCAGCATGCATTATGAGGAGTACCAGATGTATAACTTGTCCGCGGATCCTCACCAGTTGCTGAACCTTGCAGGCCGGCATGACAACCCGAAGCTTGTCCATTACAATGGCGATCAGCCGTTGCCGGAAGTTGCTTCTTATTTGCGCCAGCGCTTGATCGCGCGAATGGTGGAGGCCGGAGAAGCAGCGCCGCGCATCGACCAAAAGCGATATTATCCATAAGCAATGAAAATCGTTGTGTTGGACGGCTACACGCTGAATCCGGGGGATTTGTCGTGGGACGGCTTTACAAGGCTGGGGGCGATTGAGGTGTACGACCGTACCCCCCATGACCTGATCATTGAACGAGCTTCGGACGCGGAAGTGTTGCTGACCAACAAAGTCCCTCTTCGCGCCGAGGCCCTGCGCGTCTTGAAGAGCCTTCGCTACATTGGAGTGCTTGCGACGGGATACGATATCATCGATGTCGATGTGGGTCAGGAGCTGGGAATCACAGTGACCAACATCCCGGCCTACGGCACAGACTCCGTGGCTCAGCTCGCTATCGCACTGTTACTGGAGCTTTGCCAACACGCCGGGATGCACAATACGGCAGTCCATGCCGGGGAATGGTCGAAGAGCAAGGATTGGTCCTTCTGGAAGTCGCCTTTGATCGAACTCAAAGGCAAGGCACTCGGCGTGGTTGGTTTTGGCCGCATCGGAAAGCGGGTGGGCGAGATCGCTCAGGCGATCGGGATGTCGGTGCTTGCATCGACGACGCAGCATGAGAACGTCCCGCTCTACGCCGAATTTGAATGGGCAACTACAGAGGAGATTCTGATGGCGGCGGACGTCGTCAGCTTGCATTGCCCGCTCACGGAGGGGACCCGGGGATTGATGAATGCGCCCGGGCTCTCGCTGATGAAGCGAAATGCTTTCCTCATTAACACCGCGCGGGGCGGTCTCATCGTGGAGCGAGACTTGGCCGACGCCCTCAACCAGGGAAGGATTGCGGGGGCGGGCCTGGACGTGCTCTCCTCGGAACCGCCTTCGCCCGATAATCCTCTGCTCCATGCAAAGAATTGCATCATCACCCCACACCTCGCATGGGCTACGCGGGAAGCTCGCGGGAGGATGATGCGGATGGCGATCGAAAACCTTGAGGCGTTTCTCGCGGGCCATCCGCAGAACGTTGTTTGAATCTGCACCTTCGGCTGCCAATCGAGGAGCGTGACAGGTGTAGCGCGGAGTTGTTCTTTAACTCC
>JBOGJS010000246.1:0-13782 GCA_050745365.1 Terriglobia bacterium | reverse complement strand
TGGAAGCCCTCAGGCGGCGTCAGTCCCCGCTATGGCTCGCGGCGATGTCGATGGCGAGTAAGGAGGCTCAAGCTTGACCTATGCCGAAGAAACGCTTGACACAAACAACTCAGATGTCTTCGGGCCTAGCAACATAGAAACTCTGCGGCATTTCGTTCGGGATAAACAGAAGCCGCGGAGTTAAAGGACAACTCCGCGCTACGTTAGCCTCCATCCAGTGCAATCAATTTAATCGCGCCAGACCATGACAGTGCTGCACCGATTCTGCGGCCTTCCGCCTGTAAACCGTTGCGTCGCGCTTCCGCTCCGGCCAGCAGACCGGGCAGCAAGCCTTTGATCCTTTGTAGATTTCGCAGGTAGAGATCAACCTGGGCGCTCAGCTCCGCGTCCGGCTTCTCCGGTAGGGGGGAGGATGAGAGCACGGAGCCCGTCCTTTCAATCGCGCGGGCAATCGCCGGCAATTGACCTTCTAACGCGCGATAGAAAATGTCTGCGCTTCCTGAATCCAGGGAGAGGCCCAGGGCTTTTTCCAGAAAGCACGAAAGCTCGGCGTTGGCTGAAGAAACAACTGTCAGAAGGCTAGTTGCGTTCGCCATTGGATGTTGCCAATTAACTTTTGCCCTGGCGTCGAAAGACAGCCAGAGTAAGAGGTATTTTCATTCTCAGAGTCGTTCCTTCACTGAGCTTGCTCTCGACGTCCACGGTGCCGCCCATCATTTCAACGTTCGTTTTCACCACATCAAGACCCACACCCCGTCCGGAGATGTTTGTGATCTTTGCGGCGGTTGAAAATCCCGGAACAAACAGAAGATTCAGCGTCTCGCGCTCCCCCATCGTGGCCGCCTGCCGGGAGGTTATCAGTCCGCGTTCCAGAGCCATCCGCTTCACATCGTCAAGATCAATGCCCGCTCCATCGTCGGAAATCTCGATCTCCACTTCATTCTCTCTGCGCAAAGCAAGAAGAGAGAGCCTTCCTTCAGGGGGTTTTCCCGCCGCAGAGCGTTCTTCGGGCCGTTCAATTCCATGGTCGACGGCGTTGCGAACGATGTGAGTGAAGGGATCTTTGATCGCTTCAATAATGGTCCTGTCGAGCTCAGTTTCCGCCCCTGCCAGTTCCAGTCGGATTTGTTTCCCGCAGCGTATCGCCAAATCCCGGACGATGCGCGGGAATTTACTCCAAACTTGATCGAGAGATTGCATCCGGGTTTTCATCACAGCCTCCTGCAGATCCTCGACGATGCGGTTAAGGCGCTCGAGCGCCGTCCGCGTGGAGGTGTCCTGCTGGCACGCGCCGAGCCTCGCAATCTGGTCCCGCACCAAATTCAACTCCCCAACCAGGTTCATCAGCCTGTCAAGCCGCGCTACACCCACCCGGATCGTATCGTGGGTAGAATCCGACGCGTGAGCCCTTCTTTGCGCCTCGAGTATTTCCCGGATCACCGCCGGTGGGATAATTCCCCGCTCAACGAGGATTTCTCCGATGTGCCGCGGGTCTCCGGCCCGTTGAGCTTCCAGGGCTGACTCGATTTCTTCCTGGCTTACACGGCCCGACTGGACGAGGATCTCGCCGACCGGCAGATCAGGATCGATCTGCGGCTCGGCGTATACCGCATGCCTTACGGATTCGAGTGGACGGGGCCGGACCTGGGATTCTTGCAGTCGCTGGAGGGTTTCAATGAGCTGCTGGTGATCTTGATCTCCTTCTCGGCCGGTCGATTGAGCAGTGGCGAGGATCTCTCGCACAGCATCCACCATGGCGAGAAGACCGCTGACGATTTCCGGCTTGAATGAAAGTTTACCGCTGCGCAGCCGGCTCAGCAGGTTTTCCCCACTGTGGGCGATTAACTCTAGCTTCGTGAAGCCAAAAAAGCCGGCATTACCCTTGATCGTGTGAACGGAACGAAATATATTGTCGAGGGTCTCACGCGAAGCGGAGCCCTTTTCGAGCGCAAGAAGATCGCGATCGAGCTGGTCCAATTTCTCAGTGCTTTCGATAAAGAAATCTTTGAGAATTTCATCGTTTTCGCTCATCAGCAAAGTTCAAACGGGTTGAGGGGGTTTTTGAAAACAACTGCACAGCGATCAGCACGCGAGAACCCTCGCCACCTGGTCTCGCACCTGTTCTGCGCTGAAGGGCTTTCGAATATACCCGAGAGCGCCGAGCGAAATAGCCTCCAGGACTCTCTGCTCGCTTCCTACGGTCGTGATCATCAGGACCGGAATGTTCCTGGCTTTCTCAAGTCCTTGTAACCGACGAAGGAACTCGATCCCATCCATTCGAGGCATATTGATGTCGCTCAGAATCAAATCCACCGAGTTGCCCTCGAGAAGGTCCAATGCATGTAAGCCGTTCTCCGCTTCAATAACTTCTTGTAATTCAAAACCGGCATTGCGCAAAGAACGCTCCACAATTTTGCGCACCACCGACGAGTCATCCACAACGAGAACAGAGATTTTCTTCACAACCGGTCCTCGTGACTCAGAAGCTATCTTCGCCCCAGATGTTCCACGCACCCGCAGCCCGCGGCGTGATATCGCCAAGAAGATCTGCTTCCAAGGACTCCACGAGATGGAGACTCGAAGGCTGGCTCAAACTGGGGAGGTACTTCTGGAATGCCTCTCTGATGAGTTGCCGTGACTCCGCTGGGGGTAACGGGCAATGCTCACGAGGGCACCATCCCCGTGAGATCTGCTCAGCCGCGCCGACGATTGCTACGAGGGGATTCGAAAAGGATATTCCGCACTGATGGTGCTTTGTAAACACGTCGACAAAATGGAGAGGGAATCCCAGAGCCGTCCCAAGTTGCCGCCCCAACTCGCAATGATCTATTCCGAAACGACGGCGCTGTGGCCCAATCGCCTCGCCAAGATCTTTAAAAACGTCTTCCGTCGCGCTATCCCTGGAAAATCTTGAAAGCAAAACCAGGAGACCGACGTCGTGAAGAAGACCGGCCAGGAAGGCCTGTTCCGGCTGAGCGAGACCCAGCCATTCACTGATTCTCCGGCTCATTTTGGCCACCAGAAGACAATGACCCCAGAATAACTGGTTAACATGGGCTGGCAGTTTGCTCGCGGCGTGCTTGATCAGCCAACACGTCAAAAGAAGGGTGCGTACGATGTCCGCACCCGTTACCATCACCGCCTGTTCCAGGCTGGATAGAGGCTGGGACAGGTTAAAGAGGGATGAATTGCATAGCTTGAGGGTTTCCACCACGAGGTCCGGGTTACCTTGAATGGCGTTTCGAAAATTCTTCAGATCCACAGGCGCGGTGCTGAGGAGGCAGTTCAACTGATGCAATGTGGGCGGCAGGCCGAAGCAAGCCAACTCCCCGCGAAGGTCCGGGAAGTTCTGAGCGGGGCTGACGGACTGGTTATGGCCGGTCAAAGGATCATGTCCTCGTCTGGGGGATTACGAACCAAGTTATCGGAGTGGGTCGGGTTCTCGTTCTGTTTTTCACCCCATCTCGTTGTATCGGCACAGGGCGCTTGACCTTTAGCGGCTTACAGGGCCATAGCGGGCGCGACTTCTTGAAATTTAAATATCAGGTGACCTATCACTGAAGCATTATCAATTCGGACCCAGAGGCAGCCGGGGCAGTTCACAGCACGAATATGCTCAGCGTGGTTCGATGCCGCCCAATCGCGGGTGACGTGCGCCAGCTCATGAGCGCTCGACGGGCAATCTATAACGATTTCGGATGGCCGATCCATCCTGCCAATGGCTTCCAAGGCTTCAGTCATCTCCGCATCGCCAATAACGCACGGCTGCGTGCCATAATCGAGCATTTGCTCCAGCCCGCGAAGCGCGGAAAAATCGATACCGTCAGAGAAGGCAATGTAGAGTGTTCGGCTGATCGGGAGAACATGAACCGGCGCCATTCGTGAAAACTCCAGAATATGGAGCGGCACCATGTTCGCGCACTCGCTGAAGCCGGGACTCTGCGCCAGATGGAACACGGGATAACCCCACTGCATTCCTAACATTGCGGTGAGCTGGTCTTCGGTGACGATACCCAGCGTCCGCAGCCATTCCCCGAATCGCCCTCGCTGCGACTCCCGCTGTGCTTTCAGCGTTTGCTGCAGATGTTCGCTGCTGATGAGGCCTTTTGAGAGCATGAGAAGTCCCAGGGGCAGGCGGTAGCGGGCCGGAGGGTTTCGCTCGTTCTTGAGATTAAAGCGGGAAAATACCGATGCCGTGCCTTCCTCGAGACATTCCAGACTGCAATACCATTTCTTGTTGAACCAGATTCCCTTGGGTCGCCGCAAGCGCCTCAGCCAAAAGCTGCGATTTTCCGGGCACTGCGAATTCTGACATTGGGGAACGGAAGAATTTGGACTCATCTATTTCCTCAGTGATTTGAGCCTCTCTTCACGGCTTGGAAGCTTCGTGATGCGGAGGCCATAGTTTCCATCGACTGCCACTACTTCGCCCCAGGCAATAACTTTGCTGCCCGCCAGCAACTCCACCGGGTCGTGAATCTGTTGATCGAGCTCGATAACGCTTCCTGGAGTTAAATTCAGCACGTCCTTCAGAAACATTTCGCGCTGCCCGAATCGAAGCGTGACCTCCAACTCGACATCCTTGAGTAACTCTAAGTGAAGGTCCACTGGGAGTTCCTGAACCGGCGGCGGGAGGGCCGCGGAACTTTGTTCTCTGAGCTTTTCCTTCTCTTTTCCGGATTGGAGTGCAGCCACAAAATCCGCGCTAAGCCGCGCGTGTAAGATCAGCAATGGGCTCTCGGGCGTAGAAAGCCGAAACATCGCCTGCGCCGCGCTTTCCCACACCGGCGGCTCAGAGCCGGCGAGCTCCAGTTCACAATCGAACCCTACCCAGCTTGAAACAGGAATCGTGGTGGCAATTTGCAGAAAGAATTGGTTCACGGCTTGCCGGGCGGCGGGATCGAGCGTTGCCGCCTCCCCTGAGGATGGGCCGCGCAACAACTTCAGCAGTCGGAGGGCGTCCCCAGCGTCAAGCGAGAACGCCTGCTCGCCTGCTTTCCCCGCGAAAAGACGAACCCATGCACCGGATTCAAATTCTGCTTTGACCCGCGCTAAAGACTCTTCGCCGGAAACCCGCTCTGCCTTCACGCTGAGACCTGTGGTGCGGCTCAGACCCTCGGTCAGCCGTCGTGTCCACAGGTCCAGATACTCGTGAACTGTTGCCGGAACTGGGTTGTTCTCTACGGTACTCATGCGCTCACCTTTTCGGGTTTGACTTGAATTCGGAATTTTTCTTGAATCATTGCACTTCTCTGTGTTCCGTTTCGAACCGGATGCCCCGAAAACATTTTGCAGCCCGCCACCATCAGAAGGGCGGGCAAACCGATTCGATGCTGAATCAATATGGTTTCGCCTGCCTCGATCGACAGGAGATCTTCTCCGAGCATGCGCGTTGGCGGCAGCAGCATCTGAACGCCGAAGATGCACTCCCGCAGGATTTCCTGAAGTCGCAGCCGGGACTCCAGGGATACGGTTTGGCTTCGCGCGTGTTTCTTGGCCAGTTTCCGCAGGAACAGTGAGGACGCTGCCGCCGGAAAGGCCAGCGTCAGCGTGCTGAAAACTTCGGGGATACGGATTTCAAAACTCAGGAAAAGAATCTTTTCGTAGGGAGGCATCAGACGAAACAGGTCCGGCGCGCGCTGGGTCTGATCGAATGAAAAATCAACTTCCATAACCTCGCGCCAGGTCCGCTGGAGCTCTTCACAGATCATATCAATCACGATTTGCAGCACTTTTTCCTCGATTTCGGTTGTGGGCCGCTCGGTCGCGGCAGGTTTGCCATCCCCTCCCAGCATCAGATCGATCATGGCAAGAGCAATGGGGAGATCGAGGCTCAAAATCGCAATCACGTTCGCGGGCTTGACATTGATCGAAGCCAGGTAAGCCTTAGGCGGGATGCTCTCAAGGAATTCCGCATACTGCAACTCGTCAACCGTCATCGGGTTTATTTCCGCGATAACCTGGAGATGCGCTGAAAGCCGGTTCTTCAGACTGAAGGTAAATGATTCATGCAGTTGCGCAACGTCGCGCACTTGCTGCTTGGAAATCCGGCTTGCCTTGCCAAAAACGTACGGGGAGAACGGCTTCCCTGGCGCATCCGGATCTCCACCCGCCTCGCGGGAAGCCTGAAGAAGGGCATTGATTTCTTCCTGGCTCAGAATTTTCTCCATGTTTATGCCCCACCCGCCTCATGGACCTTCGCGCTCTCACCGGGTTTCCCGCCGAGGAATTCCTGCATCCGGGCTCTCAGCCTGACCATTGCCGCGGAGTGAAGCTGCGAAACACGTCCTTCACCAATCCCGAGCACGGCACCGACCTCCTTCATGGTCAAATCCTCGTGGTAGTAAAGAGCCAGAAGCTGGCGCTCTCGCTCGGGCAGTTCTCCCACCGCGGTCTCCAGACAATCTTTAATCTCTGACTGAAGGCACAGATAGTAAGGGTCTTCATCCGGCGAGTTGGGAAGAAACTTGAAGACTTGTCCGGTTTCCCCATCCTCCTGGTCCATTGCCTGAATACTTCCCAGGTTTAAGCCACGAAGATCGCCCAGGAGAGTGCGAAGGCTTTCGAGGCTGATGTGCATCGCATCGGCAAGCTCCTCCTCCGAAGGCGCGCGTTCCAGGCTCATGCGAAGCCGGCTATGCACCTGCTCAAGTTCGCGTCCCTTGCGCCGGAGCGCCCGCGGACTCCAATCCATGCCCCGTAAACTGTCCAGGATCGCGCCATGGATGCGGATCTTGGCATAGGTCTTCATCTGCGCTCCTCGCGCCGAATCAAAGTTCCGAATCGCCTCGAGGAGGCCAATCACGCCGGCGTTCACCAAATCCTCCAAAGGAACGTGGGGTGGAATGCGGTCATGAATGCGCTTTGCGATGTAGCGCACCTGGGGAAGATTTTCCATGAGCAGCCGATCGCGTTCCTCCTGGTCGAGGTTGGAAACCTCTTCATAGTTCCGTTTCGCTAGTTTCGCCGGCGCAGCCGTCGGCTTCTGTTTGCCCATCTTTTTCAACCTTCAGCGCACCACGCCCATCGACTGGATGGTCACGGTATTTGGAATCTCCGCTGGGGAGAGAACCGTCATCTTGGGAAGGAAAGGCTCCAGCAACCGACGAAGATGATAGCGGGCTGGCGAGGAACACAACAGCGCCGGGCAGGCAAGCGCCACCTGCTCTCCCATAAAGCCGCGAAGCCCGTCCAGGATGCGCCGTAAAAAGGAAGCCTGAGCCGCCGTCGGGCGGTTCGTCGCCGCCTGGGAATCAAAGGCTTGATAAACCTGCTCCTCAAGCTGGGGATCGATGGTCACCACCGTCAATTTTCCTTCGTCATTCAGCAAAGGCTGCACCAGCGCGCGGCCGAGCGCCTGGCGCGCCGCTTCGACGAGAGTCACAGGATTTTTCCCGGCTGCGGACGCATCGAGAAGCGCTTCGAGGACGGTCGGCAGGTCGCGGATTGAAACCTGTTCCCGCAGGAGCTGCTGGAGCACCCGATGGACCTCCCCCAAGGCCAGGATTTTCGGCACGAGCTCTTCCACCAGCTTTGGCTGGCCGTCGGACAAAGAATCGAGCAGGCGTTTCGTCTCCTGGCGTGTGAGGAGTTCATGGGCGTACCGCTTAATCAGTTCGGCCAGATGCGTCGCAATCGCCGAGGTCTGGTCAACCACGGCGTAGCCGATGGCCAATGCCGGCTCGCGCCGGCCGGGATCAATCCATTTTGCGGCCACGCCAAAAGCGGGCTCTCGCGTTTCTTTTCCTTCGAGCGGCGGCGCTGGAGCTTCCGCACTGATGGCCAGCAAGCAATCGCCCTCCGTTTGCCAGCGGGCAATCTCGACGCCGCGCAGGCGCACGACGTATTCTCTCGGCTTGAGCTGCGGATTATCGGTAATGTGCACGGGCGGAATGCCAAAACCGAGCTGAAGCGCCAGGTGGCGGCGCAGCGCCCGGATCCGTTTCAGCATCTGGCCTCCCTGGGCCTCATCCACCAGCCGAACCAGAGCGTAGCCCACTTCCATGCTGAGATCGTCGAGCCGCGGCATGGGTGGCGTTTCTCCGGTTTTCAGCTTTCCGGCAGCCGTTTCCTCTTTAGCCGCCGCTTCGTCCGAAAGCGCCAGCATTCTGGACTGCCGGGCAAGGAATGCCATCGCGCCGGCCACCAGGAAAAACGAAAACTTGGGCAGGCCTGGAATCAATCCCAGTGTCAGCATCACGCCGGAAGCTATCCAGAGCGGGCGGCTTCGCGGCAGGAGTTGACGGCTGAGATCGGCGCCGAGGCTGGCCTCGGAAGAAGCCCGGGTAGCCACCATGCCTCCCGCCACCGAAACCAGGAGCGAAGGAATGATGGTTACCAACCCATCGCCGACGGTCAGAATGGTGTAGGTGCGCAGGGCCTCCTGGAAAGAGAGATTGAGATAAAAAACGCCAATCAGGAAGCCAGCGCCGATGTTAATGGCGGTAATCATGACGGTGGCAAGGGCATCGCGCTGGCTGAATCGGGCCGCGCCGTCCATCGCTCCGTAAAATTCCGCCTCGCGCGCAATCTGGAGGCGCCGTGTGCGCGCCTGGGTTTCGTCGATCAGGCCCGCGCCCAGATCCGCATCAATCGCCATCTGCTTTCCGGGCAGCGCATCCAGCGTAAATCGCGCCGTAACCTCCGCAATGCGCACAGCGCCATGGTTAATGACGAGATACTGGATGGCGATTAAGGCGAGGAAAATGACGAAGCCGACAATGTAATTTCCTCCAACGACGAATTGTCCAAATGCTTCGATCACTTTTCCCGCCGCTCCCGGACCCTGATTGCCGTGAAGGAGAATGCGTCGGCTACTGGCCAGGTTCAGCGACAGGCGGAAAAGAGTCAGCAGAAGCAGCAGTGAGGGGAAAACGGAAAATTGCACGGGTCGCTGGATATACATGGCGACGAGAAGAACCAGTACGGAAACCGTGATGCTGATCGCCAGCAGAACGTCCAGGGCAATCGCTGGAATCGGCACCAGCATGACGAACACCATCGCCACGGCGAGCACCGGAACAATCCAGTCGTGGTGCGAATGGTTGGCAGCGGGTTTAGACGGAGGTTGGGGAGCCATGACTTCCGGCCGCGCTCCTTTTCTCGGATTTCGTCGAAGCGGCCGGTTGCCGCCGCCCCCCGGTTCGGAAAATGAAGGCAAGGATTTCAGCGACCGCAACGTACAACGCAGGAGGTATTGTCTGTCCCACCTGAACGGCCCGGTAGAGGGCGTGCGCCAAAGGCGGATTCTCAACGAGGGGCACGTTATGCCAGATCGCCTCCTGACGAATTTGGGCGGCAATCAGGCCGCGGCCTTTGGCCACCACAACGGGCGCTCGCATGGTGCCGGGCTGATAGCGGAGAGCAATGGCGTATTCTGTGGGGTTAGTCACCACTAGGGTGGCTTTTGCAACCTCGCGGATCATCCTCCGGCGACGCATTTCTCGTTGCAGTTTTCGAATTCGGCCTTTGATCTGCGGATTCCCCAGAGTGTCTTTGTTTTCCTGGATCACTTCCTGGCGGCTCATCCGCAGTTGGCGGTTGAATTGAGTTCGCTGAATCAGGTAATCAAAGCCGGACCAGATCAGGAAGATCATTCCGGCCTTCCATGAAACCTCGAAGGCGCGGCTCATCAGCCAGGCAATCGAAGTGCGCGCGCTGACGGTTGAGGAGATGGCGATCCAACGCCAGTCGCGCTCCATCATCGCGATCACGAGGTAGGCGATCAGCGTCATCGGAATCAAAGATTTCAAAAGATTGCCGAGTCCCCCCACTGAGAAGAGCTTTCCGAGGTTTGTGGCGGGATTCAGCCGTCCAAAGCTCGGGGTCAGCGGCGCAGTGGCAAACACGACACCGCCTTGCGCCAGATTGCCCATGATGGAGATGGCAACGCCCAGGAGAAGACAGGGGAAAGTCCAGAACGCGGTGATGCGGGCAGTCCATTGCATCATGGAAAGGAAGCTCCCTACATTTTCCGGGCGAGCTGCCACGAGCAGTTGAGCAAAAAAGGCACGCCACTCCCCCAGAAAACGCATTGCGTACCCTTCGAGGACCACCACGATAATGATCAGCGCGAGCGCCGAGGGAAGCTCACGGCTGCGGGCAATCTGGCCCTGCTCACGCGCTTTCTTGCGCCGGAACGGGGTGGCTTCTTCAGTCCGATTATCTGCCACGGTTTGTGTGCCTCAGGGCTGTCATCCTGAGGAGTTGCTCCTCTCTTTTTGCGGCACCCCGAAACAAGGAAACGACCCCTCACCCGCCCTCCTCCGTCGGTCACTCTCTCCCCTCGGAGAGGGCTATTCCTCGCGTCTTTCAGGCCCTCTCCCGTGGGGAGAGGGTGGCGAGCGGAGCGAGCTGGGTGAGGGGTCGTGTGCGAGTTTTTCAAGCGAAATCCCGCAAAGCGGGAGAGCAACGCCCCCGTTTAGATCAGCCGTCACAACAAACGCACAATATGCTCCGTCGTTACGAGCGCCCTATCAAAGTAACCCTGTAAAAGGCCCGGCCATAACCCGAAAGTGATCACCAGCAGCCCAAATCCCAGCAAGTTCTTCACCGAGATCGAAGTAAAGGTGACAGGGAACTGTGGGATGGCCTTGTTCAAAAACCCCAAGGCAAGATCGGTGAGAAAGGTGGCCAGCATGATAGGCGCTGCCATCTCAATCCCGATCACGAACATGGATCCGGAAGCCTGCAAGAGGTGCTGCATTCCCGCTTCACCCAGGCGGGCCGCCCCGATGGGCAGTGTCCTGTAGCTTTCGGCCAAACTCAGCAGCATCCATCTATGCATTCCAAGCTGGAGAAAGAATAAAAGCGCCAGGCTCTGATAAGCCACCGAGAGGATTGGCGAGGCGGCCTGGGTGGTCGGGTCGATGGACGTTTCGAGGGAGAAGCCAAGCTGAAATCCAGCCACTTCGCCCGCGAGTTCCACGCCTTCAAAAACAAAGGTCATCACAATACCAATTACCAGCCCTACGGTGGCTTCTCCCAGCATGATTTCGATCCATGCCGCAACGTTCGGAACGCTGGGAAACATCTTGAAAACCGGATAGAGAACCGCCGTCACCGCAACCGTCAGCGCAGCCTTTACCGGCATCGGAATAGCCGCGCTGCCAAAAAAGGGGGCAAATTCGATCAACATGCCCACGCGCGCGCCAACCAACGTGGCTTTGTCGACGGTGGTCGAGACGAGCGCTGCGAGATCCATCCATTTGCCCTATCCCAGGTACGGCCGGAAATTCGAAAACAGCAAGGTTGCAAAGGAGACGAGTTTGCGCAGGAGCCATGGCATCAGGAGGAAGGTGATCACCCCGACGGCCGCCAGGCGCGGCACGATGGATAGGGTCATCTCCTGAATCGAGGTCATCACCTGAATGATGCTCACCACAAGGCCGACCACGATGGCGACCGCAAGAATCGGTGCGCACATCCATAACGTCACTTCCATCGTCATCCGCGCCAGCATGACGACTCTTTCGGGAGTCACTCTCGCACCTCAGTAGCAATGCCTCAGTTTCGGGCGCGTAGAGGCGGCTTTATGCCGCCATTTCGGGCTGGCGGGGTAAACCCGCCGCTACGTGCGCGCCCGAAACCCTCAGTAGAAACTCTTAACCAAAGAACCCACCACCAGGCTCCAGCCGTCCACCATGACGAAGAGCAGAATTTTGAGCGGTGTCGAAATCACGACGGGCGGCAATTGAAGCATCCCCACGGACGTGGTGATCGAAGCCACCACCAGGTCAATCACCATGAAAGGCAAAAAGAGGACCAACCCGATTTGGAAACCGGCCTGAAGTTCGGAAATGATGTATGCGGGAACGACGACGCGTAGCGGGAGGTCCTGCGGGCTCTTTGGCCGGGGCAACTTGGCCAGCTTAACGAAGACGGCGAGGTCCTTCTCCCGCGCAAACTTCAGCATAAAGGTTCGCATGGGGCCCGCGCCGCGGTCGAGTGCCTGCCACGCGGTGATCTTTCCGCTTTCCAGAGGAACGACGGAAGCCTGAAAGATGCGAGCACCCACCGGTTGCATAATGAAGTACGTCAGGAACAAGGCCAACCCAATCAACACCTGATTACTCGGCGCCGTGTCGGTGCCTAATGCCTGGCGCAGAAAATGAAAGACAACCAGGATGCGGACGAACGGCGTCATCGAGAGCAGGAGCGCCGGAATGAGCGTCAGGACGGTGAGGAGGACAAGAATCGTCCACGGCAAGGAGCCGCCGCCAGGAAGTCGCAACCCTGTTGTCCGATGCGGCACCCGTGCCGCGAAGGCCGGAAAACCGCCGCCCAGGACCATCACCAAGAGAGCGAGTGCTCTTCTGCCGGCACGGCGCACGCCTACTGCCATGTTTTGTATTCCTCGGCATCAAACAGGAGATCGTCCTCGACCGTTCGAGCCGCGCCAGGCCGATCCGGCACGGAGGGAAGCTGGGCAAGCAGTGAGATCGCGTTTCCCGCGGCGCCAACCAGGAATTTATTCTGCTCAACCCGAACGAGCGCCAAGAATCGGCGGTCCCCGAGCGAGAGCGTTTCGCAAAGGTGCATGGCGCGCTCCTTGCGCTTGCAGCGGATTCCGCGAGCGCCCGTCAAAAGGTTACCGATGGCTGCCAAAATCATTCGCACCATGAACCCTTAACTCCGCCTGTCGAACTGCATCCCTCGCACCGCCGGTGCCTTACGGCCGGCATGCTGCCGCCCTGAAGGGCCGCACTCCAGGCAAACGTATTTACGTCACGCAACGCTAACCTAGCTCATTGATCCGGATCGCCAGACGGTTTCCAAAAACATCAAATTCCGCCTCCCCGATTCTTACCCCGTTCACCCAAACTGGAACCGCATTGCTGGCGCTCTGCCGGCTGTCTACCACCGTGTCAATCTTCAGGTCCAGAAGGTCGCGCACCCTGAAACCAATCACGGGCAAAGCCACGCTCAATTGGCATGGAAGCCCTGAAGCGGCTTCCCACGGGTCCTCCGATTGCGGCACCGCCGCCGGTTGTGCTTCGGTCTTTGAGTCCGTCGTCTCCATTATCCTTACTGCTGAATCAGGAAATCGGTAAAATAGATACTCTGAATCTCCATTTCGGGTAGCTTCTGCTGCAGGGCAACCAGAAGCTGTGACTTAAGTTTTGCCCTGCCGCCCGGGGCTAATAGCTCTTCCGAGCTCCATGAGGAAAGAATGTTCAGAACGACGTCCCGGATTTGAGGGGTGTAGGGAGAAGTCTTAGCGTCTTCCCCTCCAGCCGGTAACCGCTTGCTCAGGCCCAGCGTGACGCCCAGGCGCAGGAATGCTGATTGGTTCGGGTCCGCGAGGTTTACGATAAAATTCACCAACGGAAAAATGGTGACCGGTGGCGCATTGGCTTCGACCACGGCTGAGGAGTTCTTCTTTGCGGGTTTCGAGGATGCCAGTCCGCGATGCGATCCGAACCAGAAGCCCCCGGCGCCAATTCCGAGGCAAACAATGATGACAACGCCAGCGAGAAATTTTCGCGATCCGGCGCTCTTCGGTTCGGGACGGGGAGCATCTGCCATGCCTTGCTAGGCGTAGCAACTTTTCCGCCAAAGTTGATCGGCTGATCTGGAACTATCTTATTTGGGGAAGCTTAGTTGGAGTCGGGTAAACATGACGTTTGCCGGGGTAGACCTAAAGTTTCTTCCGGGTCATAATGATAAGGAAATCTCATGAGAGTTTTCTTGGAAACTGGAGAGCCGGGTAGCGCAGACCTCCGCTGTTGAGGTCTGCGGTTTTGCCCGAAGACCTCGAAAAGCCGCGGACCTGAACAGCGC
>JBOGJS010000245.1:0-3808 GCA_050745365.1 Terriglobia bacterium | reverse complement strand
TCCACCCGTTACTCGTGATGGAGACTGTATGCGTCTTTTGAGCCCAGAGGGGTGTAAAGCTCAAGGCAGTCCATAGCGCCACCGCCAGGAATTTGGTCATCGCACCGCTCCTCCTCAAACGCATCAGTGAAGACGGATGTTAGTCTTGAATTCTGGCTTGCCGGCGATGCCCAGGTTGATGTGAAAGAGAGCGCCGCCAAAGTAGCCGGATTCGGGGTCATACCCGGCCGGCATGACGGGCATGCGCTCCGACCTGGCCGCGGAGGTGATAAAAATGTCCGTGAGTTCAGAACCACCAAAAGCGAGAGAAGAAGTCTGCTTCGCAGGTGTTCCGAACCTTCGCTCGACCTTTCCATCGGGATCATATCGAACGAGGCAACTTCCATACCATTGGGCGGACCATACAAAGCCGTCTGCGTCTACCGTGAGCCCGTCCGGAAGGCCTTCGTTACCGGTCACCCTCACAAAGACGCGGCGGTTCTTCGCCGTCCCCAAATCGGTGTTGTAGTCGTAAGCAAAAATCAAGCGGGCTACGGAGTCAGTGAAGTAAAGCGTCTGACGGTCCGGCGAAAAGCCAAGCCCATTTGAAAGATGGAACCCTTCGTCGAGGATCCGCGCTGAGCCGTCGGTCTCTACGGAGATGAGCTTGCCCAGCGGATAATCTTTGGCAGGATCGTAAAAGTTTGAGCCGGCGATCAGCCGCCCACTGGGATCGGCAATGCAGTCGTTCATCCGGCACTCTGCCCCCTCCACATGATCGGCAATCAGGCGAAGCTCGCCGCTGCCATCCCAAAGCCAGATGCCGGAGTCGTTAGTGATCACAAACCCGCCCCCGGCATTCAGGGCACAGCCGCTAATCTGCAGGTCATCTTTGATCGCCGCCGAGTCTTTTGATCCCCAGTCGTAGCGGTAAAACTTGAGGCCTACGCAATCCGTCCAGTAAAGAGAATTTTGTTGTGTATCCCAAATGGGACCCTCACCACAAAGATCTCCATAGTCAGCGATGGGTTTAAGATTCGTCATCTGAGCCATTCTGAACCCTTTGTGCGTTTATCCCCTTCCATGCTCTGCGGTAGCCACTGTCCGGATCGAAGGCAATGACGGTATAGGCTCCCAGCTCGCGCACCCGCGGTGTGAATGATTCTCCCTCGGCTCGCACGGTGTAGACCACGTCGCCGCTCCGAGCTTCCTGGACCTGAATCACGGGGTCACGGTGGCCGGGAGTTTTGATCTCGCCCAGCGTGTATCGGGCATTGTAAAGGCCATTATCAAGCTGATGGATTGTGATGGGCCAGCCGTCGTATGGCTTGGCACCAGGCTGCGAGGGATCCACCCAGCGCGGCCACATTTCGATCCGGATCTCTCGCGTCGCGCGGTTGCAGCGCAAAATCGAATATCCGGTCGCGCGATGCCGGAGCCCGGCGAGCCCCTCGCCCGGATAGAGGTGTGGATTGGCAGCCCCGAATACCGTGAGATGGTTCCAGAAGCGGTCCAGGTAATCGCCCGTGTTTCGCGTTCCCGGAAGCCCGTTCGGTGCCTTGTGCGGAGGGAACCAACGCCGCGGCCAGATATTCGAGAGCGCGGGCGTGCAGGTTCCATAAACTCCATCGCGGAAATCGTCAACGCCGTAATGAGACGTGGCGCCCAGGTGCTGGTCACCGGAGAGATGCATGGCGAAGGCCTTGCGCCACTTTCGGATGGCGGCATTACGGCCATGTTGCGGCCAGCCGTTCGAGTCGTGGTCGGCCATCAGCCAGTCATTCGGGGCGTACGCGCCCACGGGCAGGAAGGGCAGCGTTGAATCGTAGTCGTCATTGTCGTCGCCCATGGGTTCCGTAGCGAGACAACCAAACCGCGTTTGCGAAACCGCAAACTTCATCCATGCCCCTCGGCCCCAATCCGCCGCCCAGTACTCAAGGAAATCAAGCTGGCGCTGCCCAAGCAGTTCCGCCGTGGGCACATCACTCTTTCTGCAATCCCAATGCGGGTCGCGTGGGAAGCCGTTCGCGATGTGTGCCTCGGGCACTTCAATGGTGGGTGCAGATTTCCACTTGCGGTCTTCGAGAATGGCAAAGCTCACCCCTCCCCACCGAAGATCCGTGTAATAGACGGTGATGCCCTGTAAGACCGGAGTGGGGTCGAACGGGTCAGGCAAATGGGAAGTCTGCGCGCGCTGCGCCATGTTGACCCAACGCGCCGGCATCTTGTAACCGCCTAAATCGTCCGCGTCATCGCTCGTGAGAGGTAAGCCGGGAGGGATGGGCGCAGGTCGGCCGCCGCAGCCCCAGATGTTGCCGTGGAACATATCGTGGTCGTCCGTCATGCAAACCGAAGGGATGTCGCGCGTGAGGTCACGCACGGCCCAGCCAAAGAGGTACCACTTGCGCAGATAATCGAGCATTGAGGGCACGAGCAACTCTGGGTCGCGCGTCTCCATCACCCCGAAACCGCCATTGGGTTCGTAAACCTGATCGCCCGTCCAAAGCAGGATGTCCGGCTTGTGATAGGCGATATTTCGAGTGAGATCGGAGTGAGGGAAACCCATGTCCCAAATGCAGGTGTTGAGGCCAACCGTGAGGTTTCCTCCGTCTTTGGGGTCTTTGCGAATTGTTCCGGTGTAAGTATGCTTTTGCATTATGCCGGTCGAGTCCGGCATCGCATAGAGCACGCGATAAGCGTGATCCTTTGTGTCATCCCAGGAAGGTACTCGGAACAGGCCGTTCCAGGCGTCTGGGTCCAGGTCGGAGTTTGCAACCGTCTTCCAACGTCCATTGCCATTGCGCACCTGCAACGCGACCTGCTTCGGCGCATTCCCGAGAGGCGGCAGTTGCGCGGAAAGCTTCAGCGTGCCGCGGCTGAGTGTGTAGAAGGTGAAGAGGATCGGCCCAAACGCGCGCTCGGGGTGCGCGTCAACCTTGTCGCCGCTGACGGCGAAGTCAGAAAACCAGAATCGAATGGTGCCGCCGCGCTCCTGGTGCGGCGGATAGAATTCAAACCCCGTCAGTTCGCCCAGCGGCTGCGGCGTCGGCTCGACTTTGCCGGAGCTCGCGACCAGCGCGATGCCACCCGTAAGCCATTCACCCGGCACTTCCCGCGTCACCTCCGTCAGCCGGCGGCCTTTTGCAGTGGATGCGCGCAGCGTAGCCCGGTAGCGGCCGTCGCCCGCCGGATTCGCGCTGAGATCAAGCTGCAGCTCTTGCTTTATTTCCACACGCGGCGCAGATTCCTGAAGCTCGCCAATGAAAAGTCGCCCGTCTCCTGATACGCCGATGTTCATTCCACGTCCATGGATTGCCCAGGTGCGGTAATCGTCAAGGAAGCTTTTAATTCCTACCCGAAAGCCAACGCAGCCATCCCCAAGCTTCTGCTCCTCGCTTCCGAGCGGGCCGGTGCGGACGCTCATCCCCAAGCTGCCATTGCGCGCCGCAATTTCGTGCGTCAGCAGAAAAACGTTGCGGTCGCCGCCGGCCACAAAGCACTCCAGGCGGCCATTCCGAATGCGCCAATCTTCGAGCGGGTTGGTCCAATACTCTGGCCCCGCCCATGGGCGCTCCGCGTCCTTCGGCCAAGCACTGCGAAAAGAGCTTTGGCCGGTAGCCGCCCTGCCTCGGGAAGCGCCAAGAAGAGATGCTGCCGTAACACCGATCGCCGCGCTCCCGGACTCCTTTAGAAATGATCTTCGGTCGATTCGTTTCCTCATACTTTCCTACAATCTGTTTCAAAACCCATTACCCGCCATCGGACGCACGGCCTTGTAATCAGGGAGCTTCATGCCTGGAGTTTCTACATTTGCGAGGCCCGGAGGGCC
>JBOGJS010000244.1:0-53439 GCA_050745365.1 Terriglobia bacterium | reverse complement strand
GCCTTTGAATCGGTGCCGGACATATTGAATCCCCCGAAAGGGTGCCCTCCCACCAAGGCCCCGGTGCACTTGCGGTTGAAATAGAGATTCCCCACATGAAACACATCCGCCGCGCGTTCCAGCTTGCGACGATTCTTGCTGTAAACTCCTCCGGTAAGCCCATATTCCGTATCGTTGGCAATCTCCAGCGCCTCATCGAAGTTCTGCGCGCGAATGACTGTGAGGACAGGACCGAAGATCTCTTCTTGCGCAATCCTCGCCTTCGGAGCGACGTCGGCAAACACCGTAGGCTCGAGGTAGTGACCTGAGCCGGAAACCTCCCCGCCGCCGGTCAGCAGTCGTCCCTCGCGCTTGCCGGTTTCAATGTACTCCAGGATAGACTTTTTGGCAGCGGCATTAATCACCGGGCCCATCTCGCTCTCAGGGGCTTCCGGATCTCCCACGCGAATTTTCTCCACGCGCTCCTTCAGCTTTGCCAGGAAAGCATCATAGACCGCATCCACAACAATGGCTCGCGAACAAGCCGAGCACTTCTGCCCCTGAAACCCAAAGGCCGAGACAGCCACTCCCTCGATCGCCAGGTCCAGGTCTGCCTCGTTGTCCACAATGATTGAATCCTTACCGCCCATCTCGAGCACCGTCCGCTTCACCCAAATCTGCCCCGGGGCGTTCCGGGAAGCAAGCTCATGGATGTTAAGGCCAGTAGCTTTTGAGCCGGTAAAGACGATAAAACGCGTGCGAGGGTGGGTCACAAGGCTTGCCCCAACCGTGGAACCCGAGCCGGGCAGAAAATTCACTACCCCGGGCGGCATACCCGCTTCTTCGAGCACTTCGAAAAATTTAGACGCTATCGCCGGTGAATCGCTCGACGGCTTCAGCACTACCGTGTTGCCGGTCACAACGGAAGCCAGCGTCATGCCCACGGCGATCGCGAGCGGAAAATTCCACGGCGGGATCACAGCGCCGACCCCGAGCGGGAGATAACAGAGATGATTCCTTTCCCCCGGCACGCGCACGAGCGGGCGTGGTTTCGAGAGGCGAAGAGCTTCCCGGGCGTAAAATTCCCCGAAGTCGATGGCCTCGGCAACGTCAGCATCCGCCTCCGACCAGGTTTTTCCAACTTCCAGCACCAACCATGCCGAGAAATAATACTTCCGCTCCCGGAGAATTCGCGCCGTTTCGAGCAACAGCTCTGCACGGCGGCCCGAAGACGTGTTGCTCCATTCAGGAAAGGCTGATTCGGCGGCCTGAATAGCGCGTGCGGCCAACTCGGGGGTCGCCTTGGCAAACGCTCCCACAACCTGGCTCTTGCGCGCCGGGTTCAGAGAAACAAGTTTTTCCTCCGTCGTGAGGCGTTCGCCTCCGATGACGATGGGATATTCCCGTCCTAGCTCCCTTGCGACCTCACCCAGCGCCTCACGCATTTTCCGTTCGTGCTCCGGGTTGTTCTTGAAGTCACTGGGCGGCTCGTTGCGAAAATCTCGCATGTCCATATTTTGATTGGGATGCCCCCGAGACCCATATTATAGCAGGGAGCCTTCGCGCACTTGGCCGCTAGCGCCCGCAAAGCCACGCCACTTTCTTCGCCGCTATCCGGTACATCAAAAACAATACTTGGAAATGCAGTAGCTTTATGCCGTACACTTCACGAGCATCAGTGCGGCCGCTTGTCGGCGGTTGATCCAATTTAGCAAAAGAAGAGGAGGTCTTTTATGAGGAAGATGAATCGGCTCACGTGGCTGGCAGTGCCCGCACTTGCGATTCTACTGGTGTTTCCGTTGGCCGGCGCGCTGCGCGGGCAAGGGAGAGAACGGCACCCGCAAATTTATTCGGCCCTCAGGGCGCTCCAGAACGCGCGACAGCATTTACAACACGGTGCCCACGATTTCGGAGGACATCGCGCCCAGGCATTAAGACTCACGAATCAGGCTATCCAGGAATGCCGGCAAGCGCTTAGGTACGACAAGCACTGAATTGTAATCCCTCAGAAGGTGTGAATTCACACCTTCTGAAGGAGAATGCTAAATTCCCTTGGCCGCTGGGTCCCGCACTTCGACGCCGGCAATCTCTTCAAGGATGGTGACGACTGCTGCATAATCCAGATCTCCTTTTCCCTTAGCTTTTGCGGCGCCGTAAACTTCTTTCACCGAGGCCGCGGCCGGCATGGTCACATTCTGCGCATAAGCAGCTTCGAGGGCGAGTTGGAGATCCTTGTGCATGAGTTTCAATGGGAAGTAGGGCGTAAAATCGCCTTTGAAAATAAAGGGAGCCTTGAAATCCGTCAGTGAAGCCCGCGCCATGCTCGATTGGATGATCTCGAACATGGTGTGGGGTTTCACACCCGCTTTGACCGCGAGCACAAACGCCTCGCAGAAAACCTCCACCACGGTCGCCTGAATTGCGTTCTGGGCGAGCTTGGCAGAGAGCCCCGTCCCGTTCTGGCCGCAGTGGATATGCTTTTTCCCTAACACCTCTAAAATCGGCAGCACGCGGTCGAGTGTCTGCCGCTCGCCTCCGATCATAAAAGTCAATTCACCTTTCTCCGCACCGTGCTTGCTGCCGGTGACCGGGGCGTCCAGCATCTGGGCTCCCTTGCCCGCCAAGTGGCAGGCGAGCTTCCGGCTCACAACCGGACTGATGGTGCTTGAATCGATCAGCACGGCACCCGAACGTATGGTTTCTAGGATCCCTCCTTTCCCCAGTACCACTTCCTCCATCGCCCCAGAATCGCTGACGATGGTCATCACAATCTCAGCATCCCGCGCTGCTTCTGCGGGATTTCCCGCGACTTGCGCGCCGGCCTTCTCCAGCGGCTGCGCTTTGCTTCGCGTGCGATTAAAGACGGTGAGCTTGTGTCCGGCCTTGAGCAGATTAAGGGCCATCGGCTGGCCCATGATCCCCAGCCCTACAAATCCGATGGATAGCGGCATCAGAAATCCTCCTTGTGAGTTACAGACGGTTGTTGAAGTTGCTTGAGGCTGTTTTAGAACCTCATTTGATTCCCGTGGAGTGGTTTTATCCCGCCACCCAGAGTGGCGGCGTAAAGCCGCCTCTCCTGCGAGCGACCGATTTCACGATAGCTTTTGAATCAGCCCTACTCAAAGCTCATCAATAGGCGCAGGTCCCGGACGTTATTGTCCGTGAAGCCCGTCTCGATAGTGTCACCCAAGGTGCGGAAGAAGTGGTAGGCATCGCTTGCCGCGAGATAAGAGTCCGGTTCGAGGCCAAGAGAGCGCCCCCGTGAGATGGTGTGCCCATCCGCCACGGCTCCGGTCGAGGGGCTGTTTCCGTCGCGCCCGTCGGTCGCCCCGCTGAGCACCACGCGCGCCTGGCCCTCGATTTTTTGCGCCGCATAGAGGGCGAAATTGAGATTGCGGCCTCCGACGCCGTGGCCCGTCACTTTGCACGTCACCTCGCCTCCTACCACCAGGCAGACCGGCTCGCCCGGGTTTTCTACCACTGAGCGGTCGAGTGATGCCACAGCATTTTCCACCGCCTGCCGGTAATCCAGGTCCCAGGCGCCAGGCTCGATTTCCGCATGGAAGCCCTGCTCAATCGCAATCGATTTTGCCGCTTCCACCGCGTCGTGATTGGAGAGCAGGCAATAATAACTCGAGCGGGCGAAGCGTTCATCCTCGGGCTTGGGCGTCTCCTCGAGAGCATGCTGCTCAAATAAACTACGAATGCGTTGCGGAACCTTTCCGATGAGGTCGTACCGCGCCGCCAGCTCGTAGCACTGCTCGCGGGTGGACTCATCCGGCATCGTTGGCCCTGACGCGACCATTGAGGGAAACGATTCCGGCACGTCGGAGATGTAAACCGTCAATTGCCGCGCGGGCCACGCAGCCAGCGCGAGTCTTCCTCCCTTCACCGCTGAGAGATGCTTGCGCAAAACATTCATCTCTTCGATGGGAAGACCGCCGGTAACCAGAAGGCGATTCAATTGAACGAGGTCAGCCAGTGTGATTTCGGGGTGGAGCGGCTTTTCGAGTATTGCGGAGCCGCCGCCGGAGACCAGGAAGATCACCAGGTCGTCTGCCTTCAGCCCGGAAACCACTTCGAGCGCGGCGGAAGCGCCTTCCAGGCTTCCCCGAGCCGGATAAGGATGCCCTCCCGTAATATACCGGAAGGGCTTGAGCTTTCTCGCTGCCTCAACGGGGCTCACCACCACACCCGCCTCCACTTCGCCCTTCAAAATTTCAAAAAGCGCAGCCGCCATTCGCGTAGCAGCTTTACCGAATGCCACAACGCGCGGAGGCTTCTGGAGGGCAATCGACTCTTGCCCCGCGATCAATACGCCGTCGGCAAGCAGCAGCTTGCGGAGCATCATCCTTCGGACATCCAGCATTGCCAGTGTAGCCATAAATATGTGCTGGGCGAGTTGACGGCCATGGGCGTATGATGGTTTCGTTTCCGGAAGCGACGGATGCTGTGTGGCCATACGACTTCTGCCTTCCCGATTTTCATTATAATGCCTCTAGGAAAGTAGGAATGGATTGGTTGTTTAAAGTCGCACAGCCGCGGAACGGCATCCCCGCTTCTATATCGCGCCCATACACGTTGAGCGGGTAGCCACGGCACCGCCCTTGTGCCGTGGGTCTTAGAGCGTAGCCATAGAGGATCTTATGACAAAAAGGACTGCCATTACTGTAGTTGCTTTCCTTGCTTTCGCGGCGCTCGGAACCGGCGCTCCTGCCTCACCGGGCCAAGCCCAGGCCCCGTCATTCCGGCTGATGCACGCCATGATTCCGATGCGTGACGGCATCCATTTACATACCGAGATCTTTATTCCCAAGAACCCAGCCGGACCCCTTCCAATCCTGATGGTACGGTCGCCCTATGGCCTCGACAACGATTCGGCGCTTCACACGCAGCTCAACACCTCCTACATTGACCTCGTCCGAGACGGCTATATTTTCGTTTTTCAGGACATCCGCGGGCGCTACGGCTCCCAAGGCCGGTTTGTGATGCTCCGGGAGCCGTGCTCTCTCGGAAAAACGAAATGTGTCGACGAGGGCACGGACACTTACGACACGATCGCCTGGCTCTTGAAACATGTGCCGGGCAATAATGGTCGGGTAGGTTTATTCGGTATTTCCTACGGTGGCTGGCTCACCGCCATGGCCATGATTCATCCGAATCCCGCGCTGAAGGCGGTCTCCGAGCAGGCTTCACCGGATGATATGTTTCTGGGCGACGATTTCCACCATAACGGCGCCTTTCGCCTGAGCTACGCCTTCGAATACGCAGCAGAGATGGAGCGCGGAAAAATCAAGAACCTTTTCCAGTTCTCACGCTACGACACATACGAGTGGTACCTGTTTGATCTGGGGCCGCTCTCGAACGCCAACCGCCTCTACTTCCACGGTGCGGTGCCCTCCTGGAATAATTTCGTGAATCATCCCAATTACGACAACTTCTGGCAAAGCCAGGAAGTCTCACATTTCCTCACCAGGATCACCGTGCCCGATCTGAACGTCGCGGGCTGGTGGGACCAGGAAGATTTCTACGGGCCGATAAAGATTTTCGAAGCGCTCGAAAAACACGATACCCGGCATTGGAACTTCCTTGTCGTCGGACCCTGGAATCATGGAGGATGGGCGAAAGGGCCAGGGCGCAAACTCGGGCGAATCGATTTTGGCAGTAACACGGGAGAATTTTTCCGGCACAATGTACAGGCACCCTGGTTTGCCTATTGGCTCAAGGGAGAAGGCCAGCTTCCCTTTTCCAAAGCGCTCACCTTCCAGTCCGGTACCTACAAGTGGGTGAGGGACGATGCGTGGCCGCCGAAACGACGCATTACCGAGCGCAAACTTTACTTGCGCAGTCACCGCCATCTGTCTTTCGCTCCGCCCACACGAACCGGCTCGAACGCCTACGACTCTTACATTTCCGATCCGGCGAAACCGGTTCCTTATCGGCACAGGCCCATCGAAGAAACCTATGGTCCGGGCAGCCGCTGGTACACTTGGCTGCTGGAAGACCAGCGGTTTGTGGATAACCGCCCAGACACCATGAGCTGGGAAACCCCGCCCCTCGAACACAGTGTCGCCGTCTCAGGCGACATTGTTGCGCACCTGTATGCGTCCACGACGGGCAGCGACAGCGACTGGATTGTGAAACTGATCGACGTCTATCCCGAGCTCGACCGGGCGCGGCTGAGCATGAGCGGCTACGAGCTGATCATCGCGGACGAAGTGTTTCGTGGGCGCTTTCGGCACAGCTTCGAGCGTCCCGAGCCGATCGTTCCTGGGAAGGTCACGGCCTACACCATCGATTTGCACACCAACGACCATTGCTTTCTGCCCGGGCACAGGATCATGGTACAGATCCAGAGCACATGGTTTCCACTGATCGACCGCAATCCACAAAAGTACGTCCCGAACATATTTACGGCCACCGCGGACGATTACCACACGGCAACCCAACACATTTATCGCTCGCGGCGCTTCCCCACCTACATCGATCTGCCGGTGGCGCAGCATTAACGCCCCAATCTCTGCCCCTTTCAGAAGCTTGCCGAAAAGCTTTCTCTTGCTGCGACCACCCCCAAGCCTGCTCCTTCGCGCTCCGGATAGCGGCCAGATGAGCTAGCTGCCGGTTAATGTTAGAATGAGACTCATCTTGAAATTCTCGAAATTTCTCATCATTCTTAGCATGGTCCCTTTCTTCGCAGGCTGCCCGAAGCGGCAGACTTCGCTTCGCTTGGTCTATACTCCTCCTCCCCCTGAAGCCTCGGCACCCCGTCCCTCATCTGCAAAGCAGAGCGGCGCTATCGTCATTGAAGCACCCACGCCACCGCACCCGGCAACCAGCCCGCCGAAACCTGTGGAGGCCCCAGCTATGGTTGAGGCCCCGAAGCCACAGCATCCGCAGCCCACTGCCACCGTTCATAGCGAGACGGCGGATTCAACTCCTACGCCGCCCGCCAAGAGCGCGGCCGCACCGCCGCTTGAGCCCCCCACCAGCACCGAGCAGCAAGTGGCACTCGAAGCGCGACTCAATGGCTTAAAGCAAGACCTCCGGCGGCGAATTGCGGTGCTGAGCCGCCTGAAGCTTTCCCGCAATGACCGGAAGGCATTACGGGATGCGCAGCTCTTTCTGTCGCAGACGAACCAAGCCATGAAGCAAGGAGATCTTCAGCAGTCTCTCAATCTCGCCGAGAAGGCTGACCTACTCATCCAGGCCGTCGAGAAACGGCATTAGGGTGACAGCCGACATTTTCGGAGCGGCACAATGGCAATTTATTTTTCGGCTCATACCATCGCTTGTCTTACGAAACAAGCGCTTCGCGAGCTCATGCGGGACCTGATGGCTTCCAGCAGCGTGAAGGTACGGCGCTGTGTCGCCAGCCAGCTCGCAGGCCGCATGATCCTGGAAATTGAAGCGCTAGATCGTGGCACGCTCGAAAGCTGGTTTGATCGCCATCATCTCAACCTCGAGTGGGTGATGCGGATTGATCTCGACGCCCAGGAAGGTGCCGTTACAGAGTATTAGCTACCACCAACGATCACGGTTGGAATAAAAAGTGGCGGGCGCGTCGGGATGTTTTTCGCGGAAGGCGCGGAACTGCCTCAGTGTTTTGTGATACCTGCGGGTAGAAGTCACAAGTTTGATGTGAGGCATCCGAATCAGCGCTTGCTCCACCGACCAGACGTGGCGAGTGGAAACCCGCCAGTCGCATCGGTGAAGCGTCCTGAGGTCCAGCACGCCATACCCCACAATTCGCCCCGAGCCATCCACATAGGGATCCACATAGCTCATCACCAGGCTGCGCAGCGTCCGGAAAACCGGCTTTCGGCCGTTGAGCCCCGCGTCGCGCGACCGGGCGATCGTGCCGTACCGCCCGTCTTCTCGAAACAAAAAGAGGACGTGATCGAGATGGTCTTTCGATTCGAGGTCCAGGAGGAGCGGAGGGTACCCATGCTGCTCCAGGATCGTGGCCGCCGCGAGAGCCGCTTCCAGGCAATGCGCTTCGCCGTGTTCCACCACTCCCCGCAACGTGCGCAGCGTTTCTCCTTGTTCCTCCCAGTTGTAAGGTAGCGCGTGGAGAAACTGTTGCACTTGCCTCGGCGTTTCGAGACGCTGTATGAGTCTCCACTCCTTCACGCGGAACGCTCTCCGTAATGGCGGCATTCGCGATTCGAGAAGCTGGCTCGGTTCCATATGGGAGAGTCGTCCGGGTTTTTCGACAGTCCTGTTCATGTGATGGCGGCTCGTCGCTCCGAGGCAGCGAACCGACGAGGAATCTGGCCTTGGCCTCCCTGTTCTCTATGCCTCTGGGATGAACGCCTTTCAACCTTGCGCCCAATGCTCGTACCAAAGCTCAAAACACAAAAGCGTCCACAACGTCTTACGATGATCGGCCTTTCCTTGCTGATGTTCTTCCACCAGCCGTCGAACGAATAAAGGATTAAAAAAGCCCTCCTGCTTGAGGCGACCTTCCGAGAGCATCTCATTCACCAACGGCCGAAGTTCGTTCCGCAGCCAGCCCGCGATAGGCACGGAAAAGCCGCGCTTTTGCCGGTAGACAATTTTGGCGGGGAGCCGCGGCTCAACTGCTTTTTTGAGAAGATGCTTGAGCTCGAAACGCCGCACTTTGAAGGAGACGGGCAAAGCCGCGGCAAATTCAATCAGGCGGTGGTCGAGAAACGGAGTGCGGAGCTCGAGCGAACAGGCCATGCTGGCGCGATCAATCTTCACCAGCAGGTCATCGGCGAGATAGAGCCGGAAATCCAGAAATAGCGCTTCCGCCAGCGCATTCTCGAACGTGATATCCCTTGTCACTTCATGAAGTGGGATCAGCGCCTGGGCGCTTGACGCTGGCCCATCACGGAGCCCAGGCCCGGAGATCTCATCAATTTCGGCCGGCGTAAACATGCCAAACCAGGTCAGGTGACGCTCTGCCGGCTCTTTTTCAGCGTGGCTCAAGAACCGGCGAAGAAACAGCCCCATGGGAACCGCCTTTGAGGAAATCGGAAGAAACGCTTTCAGGCGGCCAAAAAGCTGCCGTCGCAGCACCCCGGGCAGCCGCAGATAGTATTGTGCTAACTGAGCCCCCAGGTAAGTGGGATACCCGCCAAAAAGCTCGTCACTTCCCTCGCCGCTCAGCGCCACTTTGACGTGCTCGCGAGCGAAGCGGGAAAGTAGAAACGTGGGAATCACCGCGGGGTCTGCAAGAGGCTCATCGAGGCGGGAAGTAATCTCCGCCAGCCCCTTCTGTAGAGCCGGCTCGTCTACACGCAGCACGTGATGCTGTGTATTAAAATACCGAGCGACGAAACGGGAATACGGTTCTTCATTGAATGATTTTTCGGTAAATGCTACAGAGAAGGTGTTCACGTGGCCGGGGGCAAGCTCGCTCATCAACGCGACGAGCACCGAAGAATCCACACCGCCGCTCAGGAATACCCCAAGCGGCACATCGCTCACCAGGCGGGAAACGGTCGCATCTCCGAGACGCGTACGAAGCTCCCTCACCGCGTCTTCTTCTTCCGCTCTCAAGCTTTGGGAACGCCCCGGGGGCCGTAGGTAATCTTCGATCTTCCAGTAGGATTGCACACGAATTTCGCCGCCCTCAGCCACCATGCGGCAGCCCGCCGGAAGCTTGCGAATTTCCCGAAAAATGCTGCGAGGCGCCGGCACATACCCGAAGAGGAGATATTCCTGGGTTGCCTCCACGTCGGGCGCGCGGCCCACCCCGGGATATTCGAGGAGCGATTTGATCTCCGAACCGAATACCAGCGTATGATTTTTCCGCCAGTAATAGAGTGGCTTTTCTCCTGCTCGGTCGCGCGCCAGCACCAGCCGCTTCCGCTCCTCATCCCAAAGCGCGATCGCGAACATTCCATTCAATTCGCGGGTAAAATCCAGCCCGAGGTCTTCGTACAGGTGAGCGATGACTTCTCCGTCTGAACGTGTTCGGAAACAATGCCCGCGATCGAGAAGCTCCTTCCTCAATTCCTGGTAATTATAGATTTCCCCATTAAAAACCAGCGTGATGCTGCCGGTTTCGTTGGAAAGCGGCTGATCGCCCGTTTCGAGATCAATGATGCTGAGCCGCCGGATGGCCAGTGCCACGTACGGGAGCTCGAATTTGCCCTGGCTATCCGGTCCGCGGTGGACGAGCTGGCCAGACATGCGTTCAATCGATTCGCGGTGCCGAGCGGGTTCAAGCGCCGTGTTGAGAATTCCACAGATGCCGCACATGCTATTGAGTCTTTTTCTCCCACACCGAGTATTTCCAGGATTCCCACAAAGGTCTCATCGAGCCGGCCATCCGCAGCGCAAGATATACCTCATGATTTTGAACCATCAGAAGGAAGGAAGAATTCCGCGCCATCTGCCTCAGTTCTTTCCCGCTGACGAGCAGCGGCCGGCTAGCTTCGGCGATGTTTCCCGGCCGCGCCGGTGAAGCCAGACGCGGTCCTGCCTCGCGCAGCCGCTTAAAGTTGTCCACGATGTAATTGCTCGTGAGCTCATCGCCATCAGCCGTCACCAGCCCAACCGGACGCCTGAGATAAAACGGCAGGCCGGTCCGAAAGTAGTAAAAGCCATAAACTGGAAAGTCCCGCTGAGGACTCGCGAGAAGAGTTTGCGCGAGTTGACGGCTGGAGAAGGCCGAAAAATAGCTTCTGAAAACTCCTCTCCCCCGCAGGGCCAGAAGAGGAATCGTCAAGGCAATCACCACAAAAACCAGCGAGCGAAGCGCGGGCCTTCGCGAACGCACGGCCAGGTTGCGACCGAGAAAGCCCAACGCCGCGATGATGATCCCGCCCAAAAGCAGGGTGGGTTTGATCAGCCCTGAAACAGACAAGGGCAGCTTCCGAGCCAACTGATGTTCAATTCCATGGAAGTGGAGAAAATGCGCGGCTCCCGCCATCAGGATGCCGATTAAGATCATGATGGCACAACCCGCCGTCAGCCAGTCCGGGGCGCCCGCGCCGCGGTGAGCGTCCGCGTCCTTCCACGCTGCGGCGACGAGCAGGCTGAGCGGAACCATTGCTGGAAGAAAATATCCCGGCAGTTTTGAGTGAGAAATCGTGAAGAAGACAAAAACCACTCCTGCCCATGAGAGCAGGAAGAGCTCGCTGCGGTGAGCCCCCTCGCCCAGTGCGCGCCATTGCTTCAACCGGCCCCACGCGATACAGAGCAGGAAGAAACTCCACGGGAAAAAGCCGCCAAAATAGATCGGAATATAGTAAAAAGGCCCTTGCGTGCGGTGCAGATGGCCGCCCGTAGCAAATCTCAGAAGACTTTCCCGCCAGAGCGCGTAGCGGGCAAAGCCAGGATTGTGGAGGCAGACTTCAATGAACCACGGAAGTGTGATGACTAAAAACACGCCCCATCCCGCCGCCCAGTGAACTCTTCTCAGTTTCCTGAATTGTCGGCTGAGCGCGTGATAAACCGCGAGCGTGATCAACGGCAGCAAAAATCCAACGGGGCCTTTGATCAGCGTGGCAATCCCCATCGAGGCGAAAGCCGCCACGTCAATCCCGAGCCCCCGCTCGCTTTGACGGCTACCCAGCCAAAAGAAAAACAGGGCGAGGCTCACCAGAAAAGTGAGTGGCATGTCAAAAATCACGAGCCGCGCAAAAGCGAAAACCAGCGGCGAAGCGGCCAGAATGATCCCCGCGCGTATGCCGGCGCGCGCGCCGAACATTTTCTTGCCCATCAGCCCGGCCAATAGTGCCGTTCCGAGCGCCAGCAAGGCCGAGGGAAGCCGCGCAGCCCATTCCGAAAGACCAAAACAGCGAAATGAACCGGCAACCATCCAGAAGAAGAAGGCAGGCTTATCCAGATAGGGCAGGCCGTCGTAGTGGGGTGTGATCCAGTCGTGGGTCTTGAGCATTTCCCGCGCAACTTCGGCGTTGCGCCCTTCGTCCGGCTCAAGCAACGGCAGGCGGCCAAGGCCGATGAAGAAAAGACCTGCGGCCACGACCAGCAACAACAGCCATGAGCGTGAGGAGGGAAGGAAAGAATGAGGTTGGGCGGAAGAGGAGGTCATAGAATTGGTCCATGGATCACCGAGGCGAGGACCTGCGCTCTACGACCTCTGGATGCTCATAGATTTCAAGGCCAGGATTATACTCGATGCGGTTCTTTTTCATCCAGCGGACGGCGTAAACATCGGCCAAGCCCTTCACGAGCCGTCCCCAAGTCCCGTATTTTGTCGTTCCGTGGAGCCGAGGATGGTGTTTTACAGGTGTCTGGGTTACCCGATAGCCGCGCATTTTCAGCAACGTGGGCAGGAAGCGGTGCATCCCTTGGTAAAGCTCAAGACTTCTTACGCATTCGCCCCGAAACGCTTTGAGCGTGCAACCGGTGTCCACAATGTCATCGTCCGTGGCCCAATTGCGGAAACTATTGGCGATGCGCGAGGAAAGATGCTTCCACAACGAGTCCCTGCGGCGGATGCGAACTCCGCAGACCACGTCAAAGTCCTTGAGCTTTCGAACCAGCCCCGGAATATCCTCCGGATCGTTCTGAAGATCCCCGTCCAGCGTGACCACAGCCTGGCCACGCGCATGATGAAAACCCGCCGTCAGCGCCGCGGTCTGGCCCAAATTATGGGGGAAGCGGAGGATTCGGATCGAGGGATGCACTTCCTGCGCGCGCCGTAGCTCCTGGAGCGTGCCATCGGTGCTTCCGTCGTCCACAAAGATGATTTCCACACCACCTGAGAAGCCTGCGAGAGCGCTCTTCAAGCGCTCGACCAGGGGACGGATGTTTTCCTTCTCGTTGAAAACAGGAATCACAACGCTCAGCGAAATTGCGCCAGCAGGTCCGTTCATACGTTTCAGCCTACAGGATGATCAGGGCTGGCGCAGACCTTCTCACGTCCACGCCAGCCGAACCAGGTTGGCGATCCCTTACAGAATAATCCGATTGTCGCCGGAGCGGCGAGTGACACGCTCACGGTCCAGGTATTCGAGCAGCGGAATGGCATATTTCCGGCTCACGCCGGTAAGCTCTTTGAACTTCGCGACACTCAGGCGCGCATCTTGTTCCTTCCGCATAGCAAGAAGCTTGTGTAGCCCTTTGAGAGCCGAATCATGAAAAATCATGCTCTCGCCGATTTTGTGCAGCACTTTCTCTCTGAGCAAGATTTGCAGAATCTTCTCACCCCTGGCATCGTCAATGCGAAGTGAGGCCAGAGCTTCGCTTGGAGTGGGCACGCGAAGCCCTGCTTCTTCAAAGATGCGATTCAACGCTTCCTTGGCTACCTGCTCTTCGCGGCTCAGTCGGATTTCCCGGCCTGCTAACGCCACCCACTCATTTTCCAGCCGAATCTCACGAGCCGCAGCCAGGGATTGAAGAGCTGCATTGAACGAGACGAGGCCCGGCTGTGCCGGGACACCTCGTACTGGGACCCGCACCTGCCCGCGCAAATCATCGCGGCCCATGCCCTTAATCAAAGCATGGCCCGTATGGAACCGAGCAAGATTTTGAAGAATGCTCTTCGAAATTGCCTCGAGCGCGTCGGCGTGGAGCAACAGGCCGGGCGGCTGACCCAGAACCAGAAGCCGTTTCTTTTGGGCCAGCACTTGGCCCAGGCGCACGACTTCTGCCGCCGCCCATCCTGTTCTTGCCGCAAGCGCCTCGACACTCGATTCACCCACCACGCGCAGCAACAGCTCCAGCCGCGATTCCGCATCGCTCTTTTCGAGCGCCTCCAGGAACTGCCCAGGCGCAGTATCGTGTGCCCGGTGGCGAGGAGGGAAACTGTCGAGCACTTCCCCACCGCCCATCGTGACGAGCGGCGAAAATTGCCGGATGATGAACCGGTCACCGGGAAGAAACAAGCCTGGCTCGGCCAGGCGTAGTTGAGCGTAACCCGTGCCCCCCGGCCCGAGTTCCTTTCCTTCGAGCAGCACCACCTCTGCCACCGTCTCAGCCGCCCAGCAATGGAAGTGAACCCTCGCCCGGTTTCGGAGCGGCCGCGCGGAACGGAGAAGCCGGAGTGAGCAATCCATTTGGTTTGTGGTCTGGAATTCGCCAGGGCGAGCGAGCATCATCCCGCGCCGGAGTTCTTTTACTTCCACTCCGGTCAGGTTGAGCGCCGCTCGCTGCCCGGCAATTGCAACGGGTGTCGGTTGGTTATGCACTTCGATCCCACGCACCCGAACCGAGCGGCCGAGGGGGAAGATTTCCACTTCTTCTTCCTTTTCGATCTTTCCGGCGATGAGCGTCCCCGTCACCACGGAGCCAAAACCCTTCATCACAAACGCGCGGTCAACCGGCAGGCGAAATGGGAGCGTAGCAGGTTTGGCGGCGATATTCATGCTCAGGTTGTACAGGGCATCTTTCAGCATTTGAAGCCCGTCGCCCGTGCGGGAACTCACGGCGATCACCGGTGCTCCTTCCAGGAACGATCCGGCAACAAGTTCCTGAACTTCGAGCATCACCAGGTTCAGAATGTCGGCGTCGACGAGATCGGATTTGTTAATGGCCACAATTCCCTGGCGGACGCCCAGCAGGCGGCAGATCTCGAAGTGTTCGCGCGTCTGCGGCTTGATGGATTCATCCGCGGCCACCACCAGAAGTAACACATCGACGCCGGTAGCGCCCGCCAACATGTTCTTCACGAAGCGCTCGTGGCCGGGGACGTCCACAAACGCTATCCGAAGGCCGTCCCCGAGGCTGAGATGGGCAAAGCCGAGGTCGATCGTGATACCACGCCGCTTTTCTTCTTCAAGCCGGTCGGGATCCATGCCGGTGAGTGCCATCACCAGTGCAGATTTTCCGTGGTCGATGTGCCCGGCTGTGCCGACAATGATATGTTTCACGGTAGCTTGATGCCTCGCGGCCGCGCCTCTTCCGGACCCAGCCATACGCTGGCCACATTCCAGTCGCCGTACTGCTTCTGAAGAACAATCGCGTAATGCGCCACGGCTTCCGGGTCCGCAAAAATGACGTAGGCCAAAGCGCGACTTTTATCGGGACTGAACTCGACGTGCTCGATATGCACCTCTCCAGCCGGAGTCGAAGCGGAGGGGCGCACCGGCATGGCTCGACGCCGGCGGGAAGACGCGGGCTCCTCCGCACCGGGAGAAGGCCTCAAACCCGGTAAAAAATAGGCTCGGACGGCATCCGGCACGGAACCCTCGTTGCCCTTGGCAGCGACGAGCTCCTGCGCGCGCGTCTGAATGATGGAAAGCGTGTTTTCGAGGTCGTCTTGAATGACGGGGTCAGTGAGCGTGGCTTCTGCCTGACGAAGCGGAGGCAGCAGGTTAACATCCGAGCGCACGGTGAGCGCGATAATGGCGGCTTCCGTGACGCTCCGGTCTGGCTCGTTATTTGCATTGCGGATCACGTTCAGCAGCACCTGGTTAGCCTGTGGCGTATCAAATTCGCCAAGCGCTCCGTAAAAGAACCTTCGCAAATCGAGATCGCGCGGGTCGCTGACGAGCTTGGCAATCGCGCTCATCGCCTGTTCGCTTCCAATGAACGCCAACGCTTGGGCTGCGAATTCCGCAGTGCGGTCGTCCTTGAGGGCCTTTACCAGGTCTGGAGCAATCGCCGGACCGGCCGCGAAGGCAGCATCGTAAAGCGCGTCCTGCGCGGCGGCGTTGGGCGAGTTGATGATTCCATAAAGCAGCGTTGGCGCCCAGGCATAATTCGGAGCAGGCCCTTCCTCTGCCGCCGCCGCTTGCTGCTTCTGCCCAGCCGCGCCCACCGGGAATGAGCCTACGGCCAGGAGGAAAACAAGGATAAGCGCTGGCAATCTCCACCGTTTCAGGGATTCAGGAACTCTGCACATCGTTCTGTATATTTCTTGGATGACGGGATTTTAAACTGCGCTGTATCTAAGCAGGGGGCGCAACGTAATACGCCTTTTTTCGCGGCGCGCGAGGGTAGCTCTGTAGCGAAGATCGCTACCTTTGCGGCGAATGCTGAGAGGCTTTGAAAAAATTTAGAGCCGCAGATCTACGCGAATTAGCGCAGACGAAAACAAAGCCCCTAATTTGTGTTGATCCGCGTTCATCTGCGGCTTGAATGAAGTCTTCACAGGTTCTGCGGGGAAAACCAGGTTGTTTAGTAGTTTCCCCGTCCCAAGACCTCGGAATGAGCGACTGCTTCGTATGAAATTTCAAATCTCGTCGTAGATGGTCACCATGGAACGTACTTCGAACTCCCTGGCTCCTTTCGGGGTGTTCACGGTGACCGTATCCCCGATTTTCCTCCCCATCAGACCGCGTCCTATGGGTGACGTGGTGGAAATAAGCCCTTTGCTCACGTCGGATTCTTCTGTGGTCACCAGCTTGTATTGCACTTCCGCATCGCGGTCCACATCGTAGAGCACGACGCGAGTGCCGAAAGCGATGCGATCTCTTGGAATATTGTTCAGGTTGATCAACGAAAGGTCTGCCAGCCTTCTTTTGAGCTGTACGAGCCGCGCCGCAACGTAATCCTGCCGCTGCTTGGCCATGCTGTATTCAGCGTTCTCGCTCAAATCGCCGAGCGCCCGCGCCCTCCGGAGCTCTTTCGGCAACTCGTAATTGAGCTCGTGATCGAGAGCCTGGATCTCGTCTTCAAGCTTCTTCTTGATCTCTATGGGCATAGAAGTAATCCCCGAATGCGCAGATGCTGCTATTATACAAACAACGCGACAGAGGATGCGAATCGGCACTGTTTGCGTCTGCTCGCGCACAACCAATTCAACGTGCTCCCATCACATCCCAAGCGGATTTTCCAGCCAGTAGATGGTGAAGCCGGAGAGCAGTTTGGGATAGAAGTCGGTGGATTTCTGCGGCATCGCCTGGCCGTCCAAAGCGATGTCTCGCACCGCTTCAACCGGCGTCGGATTCATCAGAAACGCAACCGCCGCGTCGCCGGAATCGACCTCCTTTACCGCCTCTCCGATCCCTCGCACGTATCGCAAGTTCTTTTCTTCCCGTACGGCCTTCGGACGAATGCCAAGCGCGCGTTCCAGGAGCAACCGGTGCAGAATGACCACGTCCAGACGACGCTCGTGAGCAGAAAGCTCGGGGAGGGCTGCGGAGACGTCAAACTCCGGCCTCAGGCTCAGGAGAGCAAGCTTGCCGCTGCCCGCGTAAGCTGCCAGCGCCGTCCGCTCGCGGCCCGCATCAGCCAAAGCTTCCTGAAGAGCTTTCCCGCCGTTTTTAAGGGCAGCGGACGCTTCCATCTCCTTCCAATCAAAAATGGTCTTTGCGTCAGTGGTAAATTTTGTCCAGTTGAAGCCCGGTAAGCTATGCACCACGCGGTGCGTCGGCAGGATAGAAAGTCCGCGGGTCTCGATACGGATAAAGGTCGCCATAACATAGTTGATCCTTTCGTCTCCTTCCGAGTGACGGAGTTCCCGGTAGGCCAGGGCCGTTTCGTAGCGATGGTGCCCATCAGCGATGACGAGCTTTTTGTCACGCATTAGTTGGACGATCCGCTCAATCGTCCGACCCTCGGTGATGCGCCAAACCGAGTGGCGGGTAGCATATTCGTCTGTAACCTGCTGCCACGGATCGCTCTGCGTGTGAGCGGAGACCGCGGCCTCGATGCTTCCCGCCGGATCGCTATAAAGAAAGAAAACCTGCCCAAAGTGGCCCTTGGCTTTCTTCAGCAGTTCCATGCGGTCCGCCTTGGGACCGGAAAGCGTCTCCTCATGCCGGTGGACCACCCTGGCTGAGTAGTCCTCCAGCCGTAAAAGCGCGATAAATCCCCGCCGCTCGTTCTTGATGCCCGGCTGCCCCGGAACCTCATACACTTGATAGTATGGGTAGAGCGCAGGTTCGCGGCTCGAGATCAGAATCTTGCTGTCAATCCAGCCGCGGAAATCTTGCGCGGCCCGAGCATACACATTGTCCGTGGAAGATGGGCAACTTCGAATCACCCGTACGAGGTTATAGGGACTCAGGGCGTAGTAACGGGATTGCATTTCGGGAGAAATCTTATCGTAGGGCTGCGTGATGACCGTGGAAAGGTCGGGAACTTTTTCGGGGTTGTAATGTAAGGCTCGGAACGGTCGGATCTCTGCCATGAACGTGTCCCCTCTCTAAAGGCTGCAAGCTGTTTCAAAACCTGCCATCGGACGCACGCGGTAGAGGCGGCTTTACGCCGACAGTTTGCGACGCACGATAAACCCACGGCTGCGCCACATGAACGATCGGAGGCTTTGAATCAGCTTCTGCATTACCAAACTATCATAGAGAGTCGGCCGAGGTCGATGGGCGGCGAAGTGGGGGTATACTGGGTCAAGAAACAACGGGAGGCACAGCCAATGACACAGCCGCTTCGTCTGAAAGTGAATGGAACCATCCACCAGTTTAATGTGGACCCACGCGCAACCCTGCTCGACACGCTCCGTGAGCAACTCGGATTGCCGGGAACAAAGAAGGGCTGTGACCACGGCCAATGCGGTGCCTGCACCGTTCATGTGAATGGCCGCCGCATCAATTCGTGCCTCACATTCGCCGTCATGCACGAAGGTAATGAGATTACGACCATCGAAGGATTGGCTGAGGACGGCAATCTGCATCCCGTGCAGGCGGCATTCATCGAACATGACGCTTTTCAGTGCGGCTACTGCACGCCGGGGCAGATCATGTCCGCGGTGGCTTTGTTATCTGAACCCGTCGGAGCGAGCGACGCCGACGTTCGGGAGGCGATGAGCGGCAACATTTGCCGCTGTGGCGCGTATCCCAACATTCTGGATGCGATCAAGTCGGTCCGATGACAAAGAGTAGCGCGGACCTGCGCTGTTTAGGTCCGCGGCTTTTCGCGGTCCTCGGGCAAGAACCGCAGACCTCAACAACTGAGGTCTGCTCCGAAAAACGACTGACAGAACCCCTCATCCGGGTCGCTCCGCTCCCCACCTTCTCCCCCGGGGAGAAGGTGCCCGACGAAGGAGGGCGGATGAGGGGGCATTTTTCATACTTCGGGGTGTCGCGGAGCGATATGAACTCAGAATTCATCGAACCGGGAGGTCAGGATGCAGCCTTTCTCTTTCTCTCAAGCTCGCAGTGAAGAAGAAGCCATCTCACTCCTTGGCCAGAATCACGCCCGAGCGATCGCTGGAGGAACGACGTTGGTGGACCTGATGAAGCTTGACGTTGAAGCTCCGAAGCATCTGGTGGATATCAACGCGCTCCCTCTCAGCAAGATTGAGGCGTTGCCGGGCGGCGGGCTCCGTGTTGGCGCGATGGTACGAAACAGCGATCTTGCCTACGATCCCGTCGTGATGAAGAACTTTCCTGTCCTTTCACAGGCGCTTCTCGCCGGGGCCTCCGCGCAGCTTCGCAACGTGGCGACAACCGGCGGGAACCTCATGCAGAAGACGCGCTGCTACTACTTCCGCGACCCATCCTACGCGGCGTGCAATAAGCGAAAGCCCGGCTCGGGATGTGCCGCGCTGGACGGCTTCAACCGCATCCACGCGGTGCTGGGCGGAAGCGAGCATTGCGTTGCCACCCATCCTTCGGATATGGCGGTGGCACTGGTGGCGCTCGACGCGCTCGTTCACATTCGCAGCTCGCGCGGGGAGCGCACAGTACGCATTCAGGACTTTCATAAACTTCCGGGAAGTACGCCTCACCTTGAGACGGTCGTTGAGCCCGGAGAACTGGTCACCCACGTCACGCTTCCGAACTCGCCGTTTGCCGCCCACTCGGCCTACGTCAAGCTGCGCGACCGGGCGAGCTACGAGTTCGCGCTGGCCTCGGCGGCAGTGGCTCTCGACATCGATGGCGGCATCATCCGCGAAGCGCGGGTGGCGCTCGGAGGGGTGGCGACAAAGCCCTGGCGCTCGCCGGAAGCAGAACAGGTGCTCACCGCGGCTTCGGCCGACGAACAGACCTTTCGCGCCGCGGCAGAAGCGGCGCTAGGCCCAGCGAAGCCGCTTCAATACAATAGACTCAAAATTGATCTGGCAAAAATGGCGCTGATTCGCGCGCTCCGCCAGGCGGCCCAAAAGGAGTGAGAATGTAATTCCCCAGTTTCGGGTGCGTAGAGGTGGCTTTATGCCGCCATTTTGGGCTGGCGGGGTAAACCCGCCGCTCGGTCCGCGCCCGAAACTGGGGCATACGTGAGAATTGACAATTGAGGAAAAAATCTCAATTCTCGTCACCCGTCACTCGTCACTGCTTCTAAGGAGAAAACGCCGTGCAACACTTAACAGGAGAAGAACCGAATTCGCAGCAACATACCCTCAGCGCTTCTGGGGCGAGCGCGACGGGGCACGAAGCAGCAACATCTCCCGAAGCTCGAAGTCGGGGGGCTTTCGGCAGTCCGACCAGCCGGAGCGATGGGCGGCTGAAGGTGACCGGAGGTGCCCGCTATGCAGCCGATCATCCCATCGAGGGAGTGGTCCATGGCGTGGCGATCCAAAGCACTGTCGCCAAAGGCCGGGTTAAAAGCATCGACGCATCTGCCGCCGAGAAAGCCCCGGGCTTTCTTGCCATCCTTCATCATGGAAACGCGCCAAAGCTTCATCGCCCGTCGAACGATTTCAGGTCGGCAACCAAGCCGGGAGAGATTCGCGTTGTTTTTGAAGACGATAGAGTTCATTACGTTGGGCAATACGTTGCGCTTGTGGTTGCAGAAACGCTTGAGCAGGCAAACTACGCAGCCTCTCTGGTCAAAATCGAGTATGAAGCCGCGCCTCCCACGATCGGCGGCGAGGAGGCGATGGGAACCCTCTATGATCCTCCCGAGTTCTTCGGCGAAAAGCTGAGGGCTCAACGCGGCGACCCGGAGGGCGCTTACCGCAATGCGGCCGTCAAGCAGGAGGCCGTTTACACCACGCCCACCGAACATCACAATCCTATGGAGCCATCGGCTTCCATCGCTCAATGGGAGGGCGACGAGCTGACGCTTTATGAAACCACGCAATGGGTGGCGGGCGCGCGGAATACCGTAGCAGAAACGCTGGGCGTTCCTGAGAAGAAAATCCACATTGTCTCACCCTTCATCGGTGGAGGCTTTGGCTGCAAAGGTTTCATCTGGCCTCACTCGGTGCTCAGCGCCATTGCAGCCAAGCAGGTGGGAAGGCCGGTGAAACTGAATCTCACGCGCAAGCAGATGTTCAGCGCCTGCGGTCATCGCTCCGAAACGCGCCAGAAGATCCGGCTGGGTTCGACCGCTGAGGGTAAGCTCACCGCAATCCTGCACGAGACGCTCATCCAGACCTCAACCGTTGATGAGTTTATCGAAGCTTGCGGCGGGATTTCGCGCTTCCTTTATAGCTGCCCGAACGTTGGCGTCGCGCATCACGCGGTGAGGGTGAATATTGCAACGCCGACTGCAATGCGCGCTCCCGGCGAAACTCCAGGGACGTTTGCGCTGGAGTCGGCGCTCGATGAGCTTGCCGGCAAGCTCAAGATCGATCCCGTCGAGCTTCGTCTTCGGAACCATGCAGATACGAACGAGCACACGCGACAGCCATGGTCGAGCAAGTATCTCAAGGAGTGCTACCGCTTGGCGGGAGAGAAATTCGGCTGGGAGAAGCGAAATCCCGAGCCTCGCTCAATGCGCGACGGCCAACTGCTGGTGGGATGGGGCATGGCGACGGCCACCTACCCGGGTATGCGCAATCCCGGTGCGGCGAGGGTACGCATCTCGCAGGATGGCTCTGCGAGCGTCGTGAGCGCCACCCAGGACATGGGCGGAGGCACCTACACTACCATGGTTCAAATGGCGTCGGAGGCGCTGGGCATTCCGGTGGGTCGCATTCGCTCGGCCCTCGGAGATAGCCTCCTGCCTCCCGCTCCCGTCTCGGGAGGGTCGATGACCACCTCGAGCGTGCTGCCGGCAGTTAAGAAAGCTTGCCAGCAAGCCATTGTGAAACTCATCGGAACGGCCATAGGTGATGAGAAATCTCCCTTTTATGGCAAACAATCCGACGAGTTAGCTGCCCAAAACGGACGGGTGTTCCTGAAAGGATCGAATCCCTCATCTGGCGAAACCTACGGCGAAGTTCTTTCCAGCAAGGGACTGGCGGCCCTGGATGGAGAAGCATTTTTGCAGCCGGGCGCAGAGCGAGAGAAATACTCGTTCCAGTCCTTTGGAGCGCATTTCGTGGAAGTGAAGGTTGACCGTGAGATTGCGTGCGCGCGTGTGACTCGCGTGGCGAGTGCGTTCGACGTGGGTCGGGTAGTGAATCCTAAAACCGCTCGGAGCCAGGCGCTGAGCGGCATCACGATGGGCATTGGGATGGCCCTGATGGAGCACACGGTTTATGACCAGCGCGACGGCAGCATTATCACCAGCAATCTGGCCGATTACGCGCTGCCCGTGAACGCCGATGTTCCGAAAATGGACGTCCTGTTTGTCAATAAACCCGATCCTTATATCGACGATCAAGGCGTTGGAGCGCGGGGCATCGGCGAGATTACCATTACGGGCGTCGCCGGTGCTATAGCGAATGCGATTCATCATGCCACCGGGCTTCGTATCCGCGATTTACCTATCACCCCCGACAAGTTACTCTCCGCCTGAGCTGGCCACGGCGCTACGCTCCCCACCTTCTCCCCAGGGGAGAGGTGCCCGAAGTAGGAGGGCGGATGAGGGGTCGTTTTTCTCACGCTGAGCAGGCGGCCTGTCATGCAGAGGAGCCACTGGCGGTCCTGAGCGGCGCGAAGGAAGGATCTCTGTATTTGCTTGATTTTACAAACACCGGGATGTTCGCCGGAGTTTACTCTGAGCTCCTTCGCTGCGCTCAGGACCGTTCGCAGCGGAAGAGCGAACGGGCCCAGCACGACAGACTCAAGGAGCTTTTCAGCATCCTGCTATTTCGCGCACCCTCTTGCCTTGTCTGACTCAAGGGTTTTGTGTCTATGGGGAATTCGAAGCAAGCCGATATGAGGTCATCTTCATCGACCAGGAAGAAAGTTCCTGAGAAAGACCTGACGCGAAGAACATTTCTGAAGCAGCCGGCCTTGGCGGCAGTTGCAGCGGCCTTCGCGGCATCGCAGTCGAAGGGAGCGGATTCGGAGCAGCCTCCTGGTAAGCCCATTAAGCGGCCGAACATCATCCTCTTCCATTCCGATCAGTTCCGTTGGGATTTCGTCTGCGCTGCGGGCGGGAATCCCATGGACTTCACGCCCAATCTGGATGCCATGTATCGGCGCGGCACCGTCTTCCAGAACTTCATCACCAATCAACCTTTGTGTGCCCCTTCCCGTTCCTGCCTGATGACGGGACAGTACGCAACGACCACCGGAGTGTGGAAAAATGGCTTCGGGCTGCGTACCGATGCCCTTACCGTAGCTACCCAGCTTACGAAGGCAGGGTATAGCGCCAACTACATTGGCAAATGGCATTTGGCCCCAAGGGGAGACGCCGCCGTTCTACCGGAGTATCGGGGCGGCTTCACGGGTTTTTGGCTTGCAGCGAATGCGCCGGAAATCAGCACAAAGCCTTATGACAGCCAGTTCTGGGATAATGACGGAAAGTCAGTGCATTACGGAAGCGACGTTTATCGGGTCGATTTTCTGACCGGGGTGGCGGAATCGTTTCTGCGCCAGAAGCATGAAAAGCCGTTTTTGCTGGTCCTCTCGCAATTGGAGCCGCATCAGCAGAATGGCCCCTACGATGATGATGTTTACGGTTTCGCTCCCCCGCGGGGTTATGCCAAAAAATTCCGCAGTCCTTACGTGCCGGCTGATCTGCGTTTCTTCCCGGGAGACTGGCCGTACGAGTTGGAGAAATATTATGGCGACGTCAAAGCCGTTGACGAATCACTTGGGCGAATCTTCAAGACGCTCAAGGAACAGAACCTCGAAGACAACACCATTGTCATTTTTACCAGCGACCACGGCTGCCACTTTCGGACGCGAAATCAGGAGTACAAACGCAGCCCACATGAGAGTTCAGTCCATGTTCCTCTGATGATCCAGGGGCCCGGATTCAGCAACAGGCAGGTTATCCCCGAACCGGTGAGCATGATTGATGTCACCCCTTCGATCCTGGATCTTCTGGGCTTGCCGATTCCATCATCAATGCAGGGACGAAGCTTCCTCCCTCTATTGCAGGACGAGAAAGCCCGGGAGGAATGGTCTGATGAAGTTTTTATTCAGATCAGTGAGTCTGAAACAGCGCGGGCTCTGCGAACCCCGGAATGGACCTACGTGGCGCTGGCGCCTGAAGCGAACCCGGACCGCGATTCCAGCAGCCTGCGGTACCGCGACTACCAGCTCTACAATAACCGGGCCGATCCCTTGCAATTGCTCAATTTGGCGGGCCGCCTCGATACAAGATGGCCCACCAAGATGCTGTTGCACTACATCGGCGAACGATCGATGCCGGAGGTTACAGCCCATCTCCGCGAGCGCCTCATCGAGCGCATGGTCCAGGCGGGTGAAGAACGGCCGCAGATCGCGTATTGGCCATACTACCCTTGATGAATACCTGGCGCGCGGGTGGCGCATACATTGGTCTTTATGTATGCGTCGAAGGCTCGTTCAGGGGTAGCCACGGCACGGTTTGTGTGTGCCGTGGGCCTGCACGGGGTGGCACATACGTCGGTTTTTATGTATGCGACAGAGAGGCTTCTAGCTGTCGTAGCGGCTTCTCATGATTTCCAATGGCAGCGAGCTTTTGTTCTCGATCGTGATCCCGTATCCGGCTGGAGCATCAACCTGGTAAAAGAGCTTCCCGCTCCGCTTTCTCCAACGTAAGTAGACCGCTCCCTCTGGAACCGGAACACGCCCGTTGCACCATTCGAGCGGCGCGTCGTTGAATCGCACGTCAATCTGCTTGTTCACCCAATCAACCCGGTACAGCCCGAGGACATCACGGTAAAGCAGGTTGACAATGTTCGATTCAAAACCGTGATCGAGGCTGCCTCCCATTCGGGTCGTGGTTTCCCACAATGTGCCGGTGCGCTCCGCCATGTGGAGCAGATACGCTTTGGATTCTTCGATCAATTGCTGGCTCGAGCCATAGCGCGAAAGTAGCTCAAGGCGCAGCATGTTGCCGATGAACGGACTCGTAGTGGGTATTTCTGGAAACAGCTTGGTGTTGCTGCGAGAGGGGCCAAAGTCCTTGAGCAGAAGATTCCAGAGTGTGCCAAAACCTTCCGGCGTGGCCGTGCCGAAATAGAACGCGTAATACTGGCACACCTCGGTCCGGTTGTGTGTTGGAACCAGCTTCCCGTCCTTTCGGACCGCGTTGTCCACGAAGAAGTGGCCGTCGTAGGACTGGCGGCGGATGACTTCCCGGATAGATTCTGCCTCTTTTATCCACGCTGGCATTTCGTAGATTCTGCCGGCCGCTTCGAGTGCCGCCGCATAGAGCATATTGGTTGGGTAGTTCACGTCCTCGGTGTAGTTGTTTGCCGCCGACCACTCAACGAAGACCCAGCCTTTCAGGTTTTCGAGCAGCCCATCGTCGTTCTGGAACGGCCGGAAATAATTGAACAGCTTTGTGATTCTCGGCTGCAGTGTCGCAACCATTTTCTGATTCCTGCTGCGCCCAAGGTAATCGTGCAACTGCAGAACAAACCATAACGCCCAGTTGGGGATGAATTGCCCATCATACTGATCGGCCGGATAGCACATGGGCAACATTCCTTCCGGAATGTGCGCAAACGTGTTGGGCAGAAGAAAATTTTCGACGAACGCGTCTTCAACAGCCGAATTGCCGCTCAGATGGTGCTCGGCGCGCGGCGTGAAATAACTGTCACAGAGCCAGCCGGCGTGCTCGCGGGAGGGGCAATCCGTGAACAGATCGACGGCGTTCTGGCGGAAGGTTTGCCGGCCGGCTTCAAACAGCAGATTAACCTCAGGATCACTGCAACTAAAGTGAGCGGCCCAGACATTCGGATTCACATACTCGCGAAGATAGATTCCGGAGATTTCGCAATCGCCTTCCAAGGCTAGAAACTTGAGAAACCGGAAAGTGTAAGGCTCAATCGATTCCACATCGTACGTGCCAGGCTCCAGTTCGTACGCAATAATGTTCACCGTGCTGTCCCGCTTAAAATCAACATCGTCGTGGATCAGCGTCTCGTCGAAGGTCACGTACAACCGGGTGCTCGCGTGCGCGATGATGTAGGCACCAATGAAGCCACTCAAATCGGTTCCAAAATCTAACATGTGAAAGCGCTTTCGAGAGAGCGGCAAGGGCGTTTGCCACAAATAGGGTTCCTGGAGATGCGTAATGTTTGTGTTAGCAACGTGCTGCATTTCAAAAGATGGAATCGCCGTGAGCTGCTTTTCGGTGAAGCCCAGCAGCTCGGGGCCGATGTTCGCCATGAAGCGCGGCTTCCAGAGTTTCTTCACGTGCACATCAGTGCGGAGTTCGCCCTGCATGATATGCCGCTCAGGTTGGCGAAGCTCAAACTGCGGGTAAGCAACATGCCGGGGAATGAGCTGCCTTTCGGCCAGGACGCTGCAGGGCCCCGCGCTGAACGAGTGATCTGGATTGCTGCGCCATTCATCCACGCCGGAATGAAGGCGGTAAACCTCTGTGAACGTGCGTTGGAATGAATACCGCTCCACCTTCTGAACCCGCTGGGTGAGGATTTGGGCTTCAAAGGGTTTCGAGCGATCGCCGGTTGCGGCCAGCACCTGCTTCCCTGCCGTGATTTCTGCCATGAGGAAAGATGGCTGGTTCATGATGTAATAGCTGTTGATGTTGTAGCCGGCCACTTCAATGGCCACGACGTTGTCCGTTGCGGAGAGGTGGGGAGTGATCTCCCATTCGTCCACTCGAAAAAAGCCGAGCGGGCCGCGGGCCGGGCCGTAGCCACGGAATTCGCCGTTCACAAACAGCCGGTAAATCGACGCTCCCGCTATCCGCACGATCACGGGCCGGGCCGGAGCTGAGCCAAACACCGCCCGGAAGCCCACGAAGAGATTCATCTCCGTTTCCCGGCCTTTGGGCCAGATCGGCTTTGCAAGCTCGAATGAGGGTTGGGATATTGCTGTGGCCGCCGGCAGAGTCGCGGCAGCGGCGCGATCAGCCAATGCGATCCGGCTGGCACCCATGAGCAATGGAGTGCTGCACAGCGCCAACACTTGCCTGCGATTCATGTCGCTCTCACATTCGTTTAATTTGGCGACACAGATATACCAGACGGGCGAGACTTCCGCAATAGATGAATGCGCAAGTAGGGGTAGCCATGGCACGGTTTGTGTGTGCCGTGGGCATTCTGGTTCGGTGGGCGCAGACATCGCGCCTTTTGCGATGTGTGCGGACAGTGACGGTACAGGGATCAGGGCGACTGATCCCTGGCCAGCAGCCGCCCATCTCGGTGACGGTAGAAGCGACGAAGAGTCGCACCCATGGGACAAACCGTCATGTATGCACCAGCCGCGAAGTCAGTCGGCACTATCAGTGATCTCCAGTGGGAGCGTTGCCCGAATCAGAGTCCCCGGCTCGCACGGCTCGACTGTCAGCTTGCCGTGGAGTTCAGCCAGCCGTTCGCGCATACCGCTCAATCCAACGCCCGCTCCCTCGCCAAATGAATTGAACCTCTCGATGAATCCTGTCTCCATGCCTTTTCCAAAATCTCGGACCGTTAACGATATCTGATTGCCCTGGTCCTGCAGCTCGATGTCCACGTTCGGACTCCGCGCGTGGCGCAGCACATTGGTCAGGCTTTCCTGGATAATACGGAACAATACTAACTCGACTGGCGAAGACAGGCGGCCCATCTCGTTCGGGCAAGTAAAGTTCACTCGGATGGGGCTTCTGCGGCAAAACCCATCCACGTAGCGCCGCGTTGCGGAGACTAAATCAAGTTCATCAAGCAAAGGCGGATGGAGCAGGTGCGATAGGCTACGTGTCTCGTCAAGACATTCATCCAAGCTGTCCGTGGCCTGGGAAATGACTTCGAGCTCTCTCCCGCTGGCTTGGCTCTCTCGTATCCAGGATTGCAGCACGAACTTCGCATAGCACAAGTATTGGCAGACGCCGTCGTGCAATTCACGAGCCAGACGTCGCCTTTCTTCATCTTGCGAACGCATGAGCTGGAGCGGTCGTTGACGCAGAGAATGCTCAGATGCCCGTAGGTCGCGCGTGCGCTCTTGAACCCGCGCTTCAAGTTGGGTACGGCCCTCTTCCAAAGCTCGTTGTGCTTGGTCGCGCTCCGCCATGGCACGCAAGCGGAGGTGAACCGGAATCGCCGCGACTCCAAGCGCCAGGGCGATCATGCTACGATTCAGCCAATCAACCCAAATCAAGGAATACACAATGGGGGGACGACCCCATGCGACACCTCCAAACGTCAGCAATATGAAAATAGCGGTGCAGGTCCACAGCCATTTAACTGAACGCGCCCCGATAAGCAGAACGATGCAAATGAAATAAAGACTAGCAATGTTGATGTTGGCTGGAAGTGCGAAATCCACAGCCGCAACTAGGGCTGCTAGGATGCATACGAGAACCTTGGCTTGCTTCGGAGAAACGGTGGAAAAAACACGGCGTAGTCTCACACAACACCCTCACTTGCGGAGTTCGTCGCCGGGTACTTGACTGGCGGCCTTCCGTCGAACTTCGGACCGCAAAAATATGGACCCGATTATAACAAAACGCAACTGAGACGCTTCGCGGGTCGCAGACATGGCGCAGCTCGCCATGTCTGTCATCTAGGGCCTTCGGCCCGCGAAAGTTCATGAAAAATCGGGTACAGCGGACAAGGCTGAAGGTGAAGCTAAGCTCTTTAATTTCAGCGCAACTCCTTTCGGAACTCAGGTTTTTCGAGCCTGCGATCCAACCGACCAACACGCACAAACGACCAGTGCCGGGCTTCCTGAATCCGGCGCGTTCTTGATTGGAGAAATCAAAAAGCACTGTCTGCACCATCCCCGAATAAACCCTCCGATTTTCCCAGGCGGAGTGAAAAACAGCATCCGAATCCAATTCCGCGGCGCCCAACGGTGGAGCGACGATTTTGAATCGCCTTAGTTTCGGGTGCGTAGCGACGGCTTTATGCCGCCATTTCGGGCTGGCGGGTAAACCCGCGCCCAAAACTGTGAGGCATTACCGATTTTTAAGATGTGACTATTATTATCTAAATTACGAGTTATAATCTGCTAAAGGCTGGCTTTTAGAAGAGGGGTAATTATAAAAAGGGTCGCCTAGGGATCTCGATCCAAGTCTGAGGATGCTGGCTTACGGTCGGGGCGAGGAGGGGCTGTGAAGAGACTTTCCATCGGGTTGGTTCTGGTGTTTGCTTGCTCCGGCTTCTTGGTTTCGAAGCGTGCCCGAGCGGACCAGCTTTACGGCTCGATCCGGGGCGTAATTACGGACCCCTCCGGCGCAGTAATCCCTGGCGCAACCGTGATAGCCACGGATGTGAACACCGGAATTCACCGGCAGCTTACGACGAGCGCGGATGGGAGCTTTGAGTTTCTGAACCTGCTCGTCCCAGCCACCTACAACATCCGCATCGAGAAGAGCGGTTTTCAGACGCATATCAGCCGGAACATCGTGCTCAACATCAATCAGGTCTACGTAGTGGATGCGGTCCTTAGAGTGGGCGCACCTACCCAGCAAGTTACCGTCCGTGCGAATCCCGCGCAGGTGGAATCGACCAGCATGGAGCGTGGAACCCTAATTAATGGCCGGTTGATTGTGGACTTGCCTCTGAACGGGCGTAACTGGGTTCAACTCCAGCAACTTGAGCCCGGTGTTGTAGCAGCCTCAGACGACAAGAGCAACAATTATGCCACCAATGGCAGCCAACCCGAGCAGAACAGTTACCTCATCAATGGAACAGACGATAACGACCTTCCGTTGAACACCGTACAGGTTATTCCCAGCCCTGATGCCATTGCCGAATTCAAAATGGTGACCAGCACAATTAATCCTGAATATGGAAGGAATTCCGGCGCCATCCTGAACGCGATTATTAAGTCGGGCACCAATCAATTTCATGGCGATGGGTTTGAGTTCTACCGGGACACCAGCCTGAACGCCAGAAATTTCTTCCAGCCTGCGCCTGCCGTGTTTCATCGCAATCAATTTGGAGGCACGATCGGAGGCCCCATCTGGAAAGATCACACGTTTTTCTTCTTCTCCTATCAAGGCACGCGCGAGACTCAGCCCGAGGCTTCCGGGGACTGCGGGTGCCCCACTCCCGGCGCCGTGCCCGTTTTTAGTCAGGCCCAGCGCAGCGGAGCCTTTCCCGATCTCGCAACCTCTACTAAAAGCTCGCCTTTTCCGTTGGTCGGCGATAACGGCCAGACGTACCCGGCTGGCACGCCCTATGCAAGCATCTTTTCCCAAGGCATCATTCCGCAGGCCGATTTCAACAAGATTTCCTCAGGACTCTTGAGTAAGTACGTTCCACCTCCCACTGTGGGTACGCGGTATGAGTTCAACCCCTCCCTTGCGGCCATCGACGATCAATATCTCACGCGGATTGACCAAACGTTCAGTAGCAAAGACGCCGTCTGGGGCTACTTCTTGTGGGAGCGTAATCCGGACTCTCAGGCCGTTCCCTTTACTGGAGCCACGCTGCCCGGCTTCGGCCAGGTCGACAAGACGCATTGGCAACAGTACACGGCCGCATGGAACCATACGTTCAATGGCACCACGCTCAACGAGGCGCGCATCGGATACACGCGTCTAAATTTCGCGTCCGTGTTTCCTCAAGCGCCTATGTCGCCCTCGTCTGCGGGCTTTACCGGGATCAATCCCCAACTGACGTCCGGCGAGGGCTTGCCGGTGGTTAACGTGCTTGGCTACTTTGATTTGGGATTCTCGACCAACGGCCCTCAGCCACGGATCGACCAAACCTACCAGGCGACGGATAATTTTTCCAAGATGGTAGGCAGGCACACCCTCAAATTCGGTTTCGACGTGCGGCGGTTCGAGGTCTATAATCCAGCTTCCCACAATAATGACGGAGTTTTTAATTTCAACGGCGGGGGGATGTACTCGACGGGAGACCCCGCAGCCGATTTCCTGCTTGGCATCCCGGATAACTATAGCCAGGGAAGTGGTGATATACAAAACGAGAGAACGCAGGAATATTACTCTTATGCCCAGGACCAATGGAAAGTCCGGCCCGATTTAACCCTCACCTATGGCGTGGGATGGTCGATTGATACCCCCAACGTAGATAACTATCATGATGACCATGCCGGGGTCGCCTTCCGGCCAGGACAACAATCCATCGTTTTTCCAACCGCCCCCGCCGGCTACCTTTTTCAAGGAGATCCCGGCGTGGAGGCTTTCGGGCGGACCGCATGGAAGGATTTCGGGCCGCGCTTCGGGTTTGCTTACACCCCCAATTGGGGATGGCTAACCGGCGGCGGAAACAACACCAGTATTCGTGCCGGATTTGGCATTTATTTCAATCGATCTAACGGCGAGACGACGAACCAGACGATGGGCTTGCCGCCCTTTGCGCTCAATTCTTCGGGCGTAACCGACGCCAACGCCACGAATCCGGCTCTGCCGGCTCTCAGCCCAAGCTTTGCTAATCCCTTCGTGGATGTTGCCGGCCATTATTCGCTTCCGAACAAATTCCCCTACGTGCCCAGCAGGACCCCGAACTTTTCACTTTACTACCCGATCGAGATTAGCGTTTACGACCCCAACATTTCAATTCCCTACGCGGAGAACTTCAACCTCACGCTCGACCGCCAGCTTGATGCGAGCACCATCTTTTCACTCGGCTACGTTGGAGCGTCAGGGCATCGCTTGTTGCTGGCCAGCGAGCTGAACCCGGGAATCAATCCTGCAGGCTGCGCAGCAACCCCAGAATGCGTCGATAACCCTGGATATCAACCGTTGTTATTTCCCGGAAACTATAAATACCCCGCCAACATTTTTGCCTCGATTGGCGACGTGGAGACCGTGGGCAACTCGAACTACAATTCCTTCCAGGCCAGCCTCAACAAGCATTTCTCTCACGGCTTCGAATTCCTCGCAGCCTATACCTGGTCGCATGCGATGGACGACGCTTCCGGGTATGAGAATTCAGGTTTCGGAGGGAGTGGTTCTGGAGGATTTGGACAACTCAGAAGCATTAACCCCTTCAACCGTGAAGCGGCGGATTACGGACCATCCATTTACGATGCTACCCATCGGCTCGTCATCAGCTACGTCTACCAAATGCCGAGCGTGCGTCGCTTCCACGCTTTCGCGCGAATGCCCAGACGCCTGACGGACGGCTGGCAGATCAGCGGGATTACCACCTTCCAGAGCGGCTCTTCGCTGGACGTTGTGGACAGCGCTTTTCCGTCCCTGACGTCGAGCTACTATACCTACTATACTTACGCCGGCGGCGCGGCGTGGGATGTGCCCAATGCCATAGCCGCTCCCAAGTACCTGAACCCTCGCTCAAATCCCACCAATCTCTGGTTTAGCTCCAGTACCTTTGGGGCGCCCACCCCGGGGACTGAAGGCAATGCGGGCCGCAACATTCTGCGCGGTCCGGGCATCAATAACTTCGATTTTGCGTTGGAGAAAGACACGCGGATTACGGAGCGCACACGGATTGAACTGCGCTTCGAATTCTTCAACCTCTTTAACCACACCCAATTTGATCCCGCCGGCATCACTACTGACTTCAACTCACCGGCGTTTGGAACAGAGGCGGCAGCCTTTGACCCGCGGTTGATTCAATTGGGCGCGAAATTGTATTTCTAGCGTAGTATCTCTCAAACAGGTTTACAGGTGGAGCGCCGCCCTTTAGGGCGGCACGCCGCTGGAGTTTCTACGTTTCCAGCCCTCTCCCAGGGGAGGAGGGTGTCCCGCGTAGCGGGACGGGTGAGGGGTAGGTGATTCACTTGCTGCCCACATCTTCCCTCACGTTCTCCATCTGCTCCCGGATTTTCCGCTCAAATCCCTCCGGATCCTCCAGCACCATTCCATTCGGAATCCGTAACAAACGGATGCCGGTCATTCTCAGGTAATCCTCTTTGGCTGCGTCTTTCTGCATTTGACCGAGCTGCGAGTGAACGCTTCCATCCAACTCGATGGCCAGACGCTGGTCGAAGCAGTAGAAATCAACAATCCACCTTCCAATGCGATATTGACGGGGAAATTTCGCGCCGAGCCGGCGGTTGCGGAGCAAGTACCACGCTGCTTTTTCAGCTTGGGTCGGCTCATGCCGCAGCTCGCGGACTCGTTGGGTAGAGATGCGCTGCGGGATGTATAAGAGCGCGGAAAATCAGCGTGAAGGCATCGCCGGGTCCGGGACTGACCCCTCACCCGGCTCGCTCCGCTCGCCACCCTCTCCCCGCGGAGAGGGCTGGAATTCTAATTTCTACTCCCTCGCAATGTGGTTTTCTTCTGCCCGGGCCTGAAAAATGTAGAAAGCCCGGTGCTACGAAGGCGTTCCGTTCGGCACAGCGCTTTATACGGCTGAAACTTCGGCGGGTTCCAATCGGGTCTTGGCAGGATGGGTGGATCGAGGGAGGTCCAGGCACACGGTCTTCTCGTTGCAGTGGAAATACCGCTCACAGCGGAGGCAATCGCGCCACACTTTCATCGGGAAGCGTTCGCGGGCCGTCTCGCGGAAGCCACACTTCAGGAAGAATTCCGGAGTCGTGGTCAGAGCAAATACGGTTTTGAGGCCGAAGCTCTCGGCTTCGGCCAGCAGGCGCTCGGTAAGCGAGCGGCCAACGCCATGATGTTGAGTCCCGGGAGCCACGCACAGCGACCGGATCTCAGCCAACTCGGCGTTGTAGAATTTCAATGCCCCACACCCGGTGACCTGTGCCTCTTAATCTTCAGCTATGAGAAATTCACGAACAGATTCATAGAGGTCGGTCAGTGGCCGCGGCAGCATGATCTTCTCGGCCGCATAGTGATTGATCATTTCAAAAACCACGGGCACGTCCCGTAATTCCGCTTTCCGAATCATTGATATTCTCTTTTATTGCGCTATGAGTGGTCCTTCTGCAACAGCAGAATCAGGATCGCCTTTTGGACGTGCAATCGGTTTTCAGCCTGATCGTAAACAATTGAGCGGGGAGAGTCGATCACAGAGTCGGCAACTTCCTGGCTGCGATGGGCCGGAAGGCAATGCATGAAAACGGCATCCGAGACGGCCAACGACATCAGCTCTTCGGTCACGCGGAAGGGTGCAAACAGTTGCGCGCGCAAGTGTGCGGCGTATTCCTGGCCCATGCTCGCCCAGACGTCGGTATAAACGGCCTGAGCGTCGGCCACCGCTTCTGCCGGATCATGGAAGAACCGCAAACAGGCTCCCGTAGTCCTCGCGCATCGTTGGGCTTGCTCCACGATCCACGCCTTGGGCTCAAACCCGGATGGGTTCGCCACGTTCATGGTAAGCCCAAGCTTCGCCGCAAGCATCATCAGTGAATTGCAAACGTTGTTTCCATCGCCAACGAAGGCGAGTCGCAAGCCTTTTAGCCGTCCGAATTTTTCCTCGAGAGTAAACATGTCCGCCATCGCCTGGCACGGATGCAGCAGGTCGGTAAGGCCATTAATGACCGGAATGGAGCAATTCTCCGCCAGCTCCAGCACGGATTGATGGGAAAACGTTCGCGCCACGATGCCGTCCACCCAGCGGTCGAGATTCCGCGCGATGTCCTTGATGCTCTCCCGCTCGCCCAGACGGGGCTTCGCGTGATCCAGATAAACGGCGAACCCTCCCATGCTCGTCATGCCCACTTCAAAAGTGACGCGCGTGCGCAACGACGGCTTTTCAAAGATCATCGCAAGCTGCTTCCCTTCAAGGGCGTGGGTGTAAGCGCCGGGTGAGCGTTTCACGCGCTCCGCGAGATTGAAAATCAGCTCCACATCCGCTCGCGTGAGGTCGCTCTCAGCGATGAGATCCCGCACGCTCAGCTTTTCCTGCGTTTCCATCTGAGTCATAACCGGTGTCATGCGTGCACCTCCTGTCGTGCTCCAGTCGAAAGTTCCGCGAGAATCGGCTTCAGGACCGAGATCAGCTCGCGGACGTGTTGCCGTTCGATGATCAGAGGGGGTAGAAACCGCAAAACCTTTTCCTGCGTGCAATTGATAAGGAAACCTGCTTCAAGCATTTCCCGCACAACCGTCTTGCCGGGTACGGTCAGCTCCGCGGCAATCATCAGGCCATCTCCCCGCACTTCGCGAATAACGGGCAGCTCTTTCTTCAATTCCCGGAGCTCCTGGAGAAAGTATTCGCCCAGGTCCCGGACGTGCCCGAGGAATTCCGGCTTCTCGATGATTTCGAGGACTCTCAGCGCCAAGCGACACTGGAGTGGACCGCCGCCAAAGGTCGTGCCGTGCAGGCCGGGCGAGAAAGCCTGGGCGACTTCTTCTCGCGCGATGATAGCGGCAAGAGGCAGCCCGGCCGCGAGCGGTTTTGCTACCAGCACCACGTCGGGCTTAAGCCCGAACTTCGTGTAAGTAAACATGCGTCCCGTGCGTCCCAGCCCACACTGGATTTCATCACAGATCAAGAGCGCATCATGGGCGCGGCACAACTCCTCAGCCGTCTTGAGAAATTCTTCGGTAAGCTCAACCACGCCGCCTTCGCCCTGGATGGTTTCCACCATCAGCCCGGCTACGCGCGGCGTAAAATTCTCTTTCAGGCTCTCAACGTCGTTTAAGCGGACAAAGCGGATGCCCGGCACCAGCGGCTCGAAAGGCTTGCGATATTTTTCCGGCCAGGTTGCGGAAAGCGCCCCGAGAGTGCGACCATGGAAAGAATTTTCGACGGCCAGCACTTCGCTGCGCGCGGAGTTGCGTTTGTGCGCGTGTGCCCGGGCCAGCTTGATGGCACCTTCGGTGACTTCGGTCCCCGAATTGCCAAAAAACACCCGGTCCAGCCCGGCCAGGCACGCTAGTTTTGCCGCGAGCGGCGCTTGATAAGCATGATAGAGCAGGTTTGAAACGTGCAGCAGCGACTCGGACGAATCCCGCAACACACGCATGATTTCCGGATGGTTGTAGCCGAGCGCATTCACCGCCAGCCCCGCCAGGAAATCCGTGTACCTCTTTCCTCGCTCGTCGTACAGGTAGCAGCCTTCGCCCCGGATGGCCAGCACGGGCATGCGCTCGTACGTTGGGATCAGGACGCGAGATTCAAGATCTTTGATCTGGTCGTAGTTCATACCATTTCATTTCACAACACGTGTTCCCGGATGCTCGCGCCGTCTCAAAAGCTGAAGCAGGCCGCCCGGGGTTGCCGGAGAAATCATGTCAATCTCATTCACCCCCCGCGCAAGCACGCGAGCGCAGGAAAGGAGCTTGGGAATCATTCCATCGCGGACGATGCCTTTGCGAATCAGGCCGTGGATCTCCTTGGCCCGGACTTCGGGAAGCACGTTCGCGTCAGCGTCCCGGACGCCTCCGGATTCAGTAAGATAAATAAGGCGGTCCGCCGGCAGCGCGCCAGCAATTGCAGCGGCAAAGTCATCGGCATTTACATTCAGATATTCATTGCGGGCGCCCAAGGCGACGCTTGCCACCACGGGCACTGCGCCGTGCTCGAACGCCATTTCCAGCACAGCCGTATTCACCTTGCTCGGGCGTCCCACAAAGCCCAGGTCCTTCCTGCCTGCGCCTCCGCCCGACGCCAGCTTGCGCGCTTCCACCAGCCTTCGATCACCACCGCAAATCCCGAGCGCCTCGACGCCATGAGCCTGGATCTCCGCCACCCATTGCTTGTTGGTAATTCCCGCAAGCACCATCAAGGCCGCATCGCGTGTGGCAGCATCGGTTACTCGTAGGCCCTTCGAAAACTCCGTCCGGATGCCCAGCCGGGCAAGCGTTTCGGTCAGCAACTTGCCTCCCCCGTGGACCACAACTACATCATGGCCGGCGCGCCGAAGCCCGGCAACCTGATGAGCGACATTGCGGCGAGCCCTGGAGTCTTCCATCGCGTGCCCGCCAATTTTGATAACGAGTTTCATCCGAGCGCCGTTTCCTCCCGAAAACCCATCATCAGGTTCATATTCTGAACGGCTTGTCCGGCGGCGCCTTTTCCCAGGTTGTCGAGGGCGGAAACCACCAAGAGCCGACGCATCGCCGCATCCAGCACGAACCCAATATCAGCATACTGCGTGTGGGCAACGGCCTGAATCTCCGGCAACCTGCCATCCTCATAGATGCGGACCAAAGGAGCTTCCGCGTAGAACTTCCGGAAGATCTGCATCAATTCTTCCGGATAACAGGCCCGGAGGAGATGCACGTAATGGGTGCTCAGGATACCGCGCGCAAGAGGCAGAAGGTGTGGCGTGAAGATAAAAGAGTCTTCGCCGAGGTTCAGTTCCTGGAGCATTTCCGGCACGTGACGGTGCTTGAAGACGCCGTACGCGCGGCAGTTTTCCGTGACGTTCGAAAAGAGCAGCTCGTCGCGTGGCGAGCGCCCCGCGCCCGTCGTACCCGACTTGGCGTCGCAGATGATCCCTGCCGCTATGTCGACGACACCGGCACTCACGAGAGGAGCAAGTGCAAGGATCGTGGCCGTGGGATAACAGCCCGGATTCGCCACCAGCCGGGCCCTGCGGATGGCCCCGCGGCTGAGTTCCGGCAGCCCGTAAACGGCTTCCGCAAGCACCTCTTTCGCGCGATGCTCAAACCCGTACCAAGCTGGATAGGCAGCGAGATTCTTCAGCCGGAACGCGCCGCTCAAGTCCACCACGCGCAAGCCGCGGCCGACGAGCGCCGGAACCAGGTCGTGCGAGACCTCGTGCGGCGTGGCCAGAAACACCACATCGACGGTCGATGGCGTAAGATCCTCCGTGGCCAGGGGGCGAACGGAAAGCGGCGAGATACCGCGCAGCACCGGATGCGCGCCCTCCACAGGCTGTGGCCCGCTTCCCCCGTGCCCGGAAGACATCAGGTGCGTCAACTTCACGGCAGGATGCCGCGCCAAAAGAGCGATCAGCTCCCGCCCGGCGTAACCCGTCGCGCCCAGAACCGCCACGCGCACGGAAACCTCCGGGCGCGACGCTTTGACCACAGTTTCCAAAACTTTTTCGTCAACGGCCGTTGGCAATCTCAGTGATTCCTTTCTGAAGCATAATTATACACACTGCGTATAATTATTCCCCTATTGTGATCGCCGTGCTCTGGCGAGTCAAGCGAAAATCCAGTTTGTGGCTGAGGCCTCAGAGCGCGTGGGAGCGTCGTAACCGAAGGTCGGGTGGTAGGTGCTGGAGTCCACTGGTCGCGCGCATGCGAGCGCGGCATGGATCCGCCACCCGCGGGTGGTAGCCACGGTCAATCGCATTTTGATTGACCGTGGGTTTGTTTCGGTGATTCAAAAGCCCCGGTCAGGAAAACACTGACCGTGGCTGCCCGCTATTCTGCTCGGCATACCCTAAAGCCTCGTGTTGAGCCACTGGTAAGCGCGTGCATTACCGGTGCTTATTTCCCGAATACTACGCCCGGCGAACCGTGACTCGGGCCTATGTGAAAGTCGCGCTGTCTGAGGGCGCCCACCCGGAAGACGTGATTCACACGATCAGCGCTGATTCTTTGGCGGACGGCGAAGGAAGACACGTTTTTGGCGGTACAATTGGCCGGCTACCCGGAGTACCAGGTCCGTGTACACCACCGGCTCATTCCAAAATTGTGGTGAGCCATGGCCGAGCTGCTAACGCCACATGGTTGTACGCATGACATCGAAATGATGGTCATATGTCCAAACCTCGATGCCGAGACGAGAGGCCAGGACCGCTATCGTCGCATCGACCAATGTGATGGATTGGTCGGTGAATTTCATGGTTGTGTTTCCCGCTTGGCGATAGTCCTCACCTGTCGGATTGATCGATGAGAAGCCCGAAAGAATTTCTTTCAGCCACTTCGAAGCAAGTTCGATGCCCAAACGGAGAGTACGAGCGTATAGCACTCCAGCAGCGTCGGATACGGCACGACAACATCGCGGCGCTCGCGGACGAGCCGTGGCAGCTCTCGCTGAGACCGCTGGTGCGCGTCCTCAGGATCAACGGCGGCGTAGAGCGGGCCTGTGTCTGCAAGCACGGCGATCATCGGGCCGCCAAGTACCGGTCGTGCGCTTCGCTCACGTCACTACGGCCACTGCCGCGTGGCGCCGGCGTAATACGCGGACGCTTTTTCGCGCGCAGATAGCCACGCTCGGCGAGATACGTGCGAAGCGCAGCTTGGACGACCGCAGTCAGCGCTGGCGGCGCCTCCTGTGCCTGGACATAGCGATCAACAGCTTCAGCAAGATCATCGGGAATGGTAATGGTTGCTCGCTTCATATACTCTCAATTGTATCACCAATGGATGAACTTGGTGAAGACTGCTCCGGTTCTTTACTGCCCTTGATTAACTTGCTTAAAGCAGCGGAATTGTCGGACTAACCTTGAGGCGATGGAAGTGTCCACCAAGGCTTATCGGGGAATGGGAATGGAGGGGTGGGTAGCGCGTTGGTATGCGGCCAACGCCCGCAAGGGACTCGAAGAATATCAGGCGCTGGCCCGGCGAATGGCAGACGGGCTCGCCTTGGGAGCGAGTGTGCTCGAAGTGGCCTCCGGGCCCGGCTTCTTTGCCATCGAGATCTCAAAGCTCGGAAAATTCCAGGTCACAGGGCTGGATATCAGCAAAACGCTGCTCAAGATGGCCCGGGAAAACGCGGCGAAGGAAGGCGTGCGGGTGGACTTCTGCATCGGAAACGTTGCAACACTGCCTTTCACGGCCGAGACGTTCGATTTTATCTTTTGTTGCGCAGCGTTCAATAATTTCAGGGAGCCCGTGAGGGCGCTTGCCGAGATGCGCCGGGCCCTCAGGTCAGGCGGCAAAGCCGTTATTCTCGACCTTCGGAGAGACGCTGCGAAAGAGGCACTCGATGCCTATATCAAGAGAATGCGTCTGGGCGCGGCGAACTCGCTGATTCACAAGCTGCTCTTCAGACTCATTCTGGTAAAACGCGCTTACACCCAGGACCGATTGCGAGAGCTCATTGTGGAGAGCGGTTTCACGAGCTCCTGGATTCAGGAAACACCGCCCGGGTTTGAGATATCGCTTGTTAAGTGATGGCCAGTTCGGGCGGCGACGGGCGCTGATCAGTTATCGCCGAGGCGTGAAAAGATTGAGCCATGGGTTCATTGAATCAATTTTCGACGGATCACCCGTGCTCAACGAGAGGCTTGAAGCGAGAGCGATCGGGAGCAGCCGGAGTGTTTCAAGCCCGCCGGATAACGCGGAGGTCCTGCCTTGAGCGTAATTCGTAAACCGTCCCACGCCACTCGATCCGGCGCAGGAAGCCGGCGCTCACGAAGTTGAGGAACATGATCCACGGCACCACCCAGGCCAGCTTCCAATAGCACGATGCGTATCGATCCAAGGCTTCTCTTTCCTCGGGGAACATCTCGCGCGCGGCCGCGGCCCGAAGCGGTCCCTTGGCCGCCCCCAAGGCAAGAACGGCGGCGAGAAAGGCCACAGCGGTCAGCCGATGTGCAATGCGAATTCCCGGCAAAAAAATGAGCGCCAATCCCCAGATGAAGGTAATAGCGTAAAGACTGTAGGAAGCAAGCCCGAGCCGCCAGAACCGCGTGGCGTAAACGCGGGTAATGATGATCTGACGGTTGGCCCAGCGCAGAAAGCTGCCGAGGCTGGTATTGCCCACCGAAGTCACCAGGCACCTTGGCTCGAAATGAATCGCGCCACGGGCTTCACGGACGGCGCGAGTGATGGCGTAATCGTCGCTCACCGTATTCTGCCAGTAGCGCTCGGCCACTCGCAAACGCTTAAAGTCTTTCCGGCGGATCGCCATCGAGCCGCCCCACGCAAAATTCTGGTTGTGCTCGCCCATCATCGTGGCGATTGAGGCATCCCAGGCCGATTGCAGACGCGACGCAAACCGGGAAGCTGGCAGATACCAGCGGAAGCCGGTGCTCATCGTCAGGCCAGGGTCCTCGAGTGGCGCGATCAATGAGCGCAGCCAATCTTTATGCGGGCGGCCGTCAATGTCGGCAAACACCAGGACTTCGGCTTCAGGCCCAACCGCCTCGAGACCCGCCAAAAGGTTGTTCACTTTCTCGCCGTTGTGGTCGGAAAAGCCAGCGACAATGATCGAGGCCCTCAAGAGCTTGGGAATTTCCGGACTGCCGTGGTCGAGACTTGCGCAAAGAAGTGAATGGGCAGGGTCATCGCGGGAAGCTACGACAAAGATCACCTGATAATCAGGGTAGTTCTGCGACAGGAACCGCCTCGCGTTCGCTTTAAGATCGTCATCGGATCCTTTACAAGGAATGATGACCGCAGCCGCAGGATGATACTCTCCAGGCGAGCGCCTCATCCCACGCCGCACAAGATCGAGAAATTTGAAACCACCCCGGAGAGACCAGGCGCTTTGAATCAGAAGAAGGATGGCAAGGACCAGGAAGGTGTTCATGCCGAATGGTGCTCAAAAAAAATGAAGGGAGCGGGCCCCGCCTGAGAGTCAGTTATACTCGTGGAAATGCCGCCTTTATGAGTAACCCCTCCGATTCTCAAACCGAAGCCAAAACCCCCGTCCCGGCCCAGGCGATCCTAATTGCTATCATCGCGGCGATTGGGGGATTGCTCTTCGGATATGATACCAGCGTCATCTCTGGGGCCATCCTGTTCGTGAGGCACCAGTTTGAGCTCAGCGCCTTCGAGACCGAAGTTGCGGTCAGCATCGTTCTCGCGGGTGCAGCACTCGGAGCCGCCATCGCCGGCACCTTTACGGATCGCCTTGGGCGGCGGCCCGTGCTCGTTGCCAACGCTCTTCTTTTCGGCATTTTTGCTGTAGTGACGGGGTTATCCAACGGTCTTCCGCTCTTCCTTACCGCGCGTTTCCTCGTGGGGGTTGCAGTGGGCGTTACCTCCATGGTCACGCCGCTTTACATTGCGGAACTCGCCCCCGCCCGGATCCGTGGAGCGCTGGTAACACTGAACCAGCTTGCTATCGTCATCGGAATCGTCGTGGCCTATTACGTTGATTACCTCTTCGCGGGCTCGTCGAACTGGCGCGCCATGTTCATCAGCGCTGTAATTCCTTCCATCCTGTTGCTCATCGCCTTGATTTTTCTGCCAGAAAGTCCACGATGGCTCGCCACGAAGAACCAGTTTGACAAGGCCTTTGCGATTCTTTCGCGTCTTGAAAGCCGAACCCAGGCTGAACGGGACATGAACGAGTTGCGCGAAGTCACGACGGCACACCGTGTGACGTTCTGGGACCTATTTGCGCCGCGTTTCCGCAAGCCGCTCCTGATTGGCGCCGGGCTTGCCCTCTTTCAGCAAATTACCGGCGTGAACACCATTATTTATTACACGCCCACTATTTTGCAGATGGCAGGTTTTAAAAGCGCTTCGAGTGCTATTCTGGCCACCGTGTTAGTGGGCGGCGTGAACCTCGTGGCCACCGTCATCTCCCTCTTCCTGCTCGACCGAGTAGGACGTCGGCCGCTGCTGCTCATTGGTATTGCCGGTATGTTTCTGGGCCTTCTCCACATGGGCTATTCGATGGGCGTCAACCATGTCTCCCGAGAGGCCGTGCTGCTGGACGTTCTGGGCTATCTTGCCGCGTTTGCCATCAGCTTGGGTCCTATTTTCTGGCTTCTGATTTCAGAGATTTATCCCACCACGATCCGCGGCCAAGCCATGTCCCTGGCCTCGGTTGTCATCTGGGTTGCGGATTTACTCGTCTCGGTCACCTTCCTCAGCCTGGTGGGTGCAATCGGCGCGCGCTTCGCTTTCTGGCTCTATGCCGCCGCTTGTGTGGCTGCTTTCATTTTTTCCGCAAAGCTCGTGCCTGAAACCAAGGACAAGACGCTCGAGGAGATTGAAGCATCGTGGTAGCGCCTGCGGGATTCCCAGAGCCAACCTAATGTCATCCCCGGCGCCCACAGCCGTCAGCTGCCAATCTGGGGCATGACAGGTGTGGCGCGGACCTGCGCCGTTCAGGTCCGCGGCTTTTCGCGATCTTCGGGCAAAGGCCGCAGACCTCAAAAGCGGAGGTCTGCGCGACCCGGCTTGGCGTCGAATGTTCGAGGAGCTCTCATCCTGGAATCTCTACTTCCGCGCCGTGGCGCTCAGCCGAGAGGTAGGCGCTGTACATGACGGCGGTGGTATCGCTGCCTAGTTCGCCGTTGGACAGCGGCTCCCGCCCGTCACGGAAGCATTCAATGAAATCCTGAAATTCCTGCGGGAAGCCGTGCTGCCAATCTTCGTCCGGAGCGGGACGGCTCCAGCCTTGCTTGGTGCTGGTCTTCTCCACCACATAGACGTCTTTTAGAATGTCCTCGCGCGGGTTGAAGGTTTCGACAGCATTGAGAGGGTTCAGGTTCGATCGCGTGCGGTGATTGTTCGCATAGACTTCGAGCCAGTTGGTGACGCCGCCGAGGACGAGATCCGACGCAAAGAGATCGGCCACCGTACCATCTTCAAACGTGATGTGCAACTGGCTGTAATCCTCCACGTCGTCGTAGTCAGTGCGCAAGAAGCCCTCGTCGCGATACGTCTTCAGCCGCGTAATCTCGTGCGTCCGAGCGGTGACGGTGGCAGGCCGGATGGGTTTGCCGCCGTGGGCTTCCCCTTCCGAACGCTTCAGGCTGAGTACGGCGCCGATTGGGTGCGACGCTTTGCCCACCAGCGATCCTCCGCCCGAGAACTTCCACATGCCGTAATATGGGGAGTGCGAGCCGCTGTGGGACTCGTCGCCGAGCATCCGCAAAATCTGGGCACCACTTTTCACCACAATCTCGCGCTCTTTCTGAATGGCTGGTGCATACACCCAGTCTTCAGCATAACCGATCAGCTTTTTCGACTTGCGCGCGGCGGAGAGAATGCGGTCACAACTCGCCATCGCCTCCCGCAGCATGGTTTCTTTGGGAAACTCGTTGCCGCGAAAATCGTCCCCGCCGGGGCCGTAATAACCGGTGAATGGCTTTTCAATGATCACATGGCGCCCGTGCTCAAGGGCCGCGACAGCAAATTTCTCGTGGACCGAACCGGGCGCGCAAACGTCGATCACGTCCGACGCATCGCACAATTCTTCGAAGGAATCGAAAGCGCGCACGCCGTGTTCGCGCGCAAAAGCCTTACGCGACTCCGGGGTGTTGGAAATGACGCCTGTCACCTCGACGGCGGCTCCGTAAACCTTCTGATAGCTTTTCCAGTGAAATTGCGCTGCAAACCGCGCCCCTACAATCCCGACTCGAATGGGAGCATTCATTTCGTGTGTCCTCCTTATTTTTTGTTCAAGCCTAGACTACTTAGCCTGATTGCTGAAAAACTTAAGCACCGCTGCATGACACCCCCAGGGACCTCGCCGGTCAGTACGGCTTAGCCGCTGTCGCTTTCTTCCACTTCGCGGGCGAACACCCGGTACCCTGGATTCGGAGGAAACATCTGCGCCAGCAATGCCATCCGGGAGCGCAATTGAGGCACGGGCAGGTGTTCAGGCCCAGTGCGGATCTGCACGTCATGCCAGAGGCCGTGCATGTACTCCGCCATGGTGCTCGCAAACGAAGCGTCCCGATAGGCGGTGAAATGTTCTTTCCTGTCAGCAAAATGGCTGGGATGCTTAAGAAAAGCTTCCTTGGCCGATAGAGCTTCCTTGTCAATTTCGCCGCCTACCTCGGCGGCGAGTTCCCCTCCGAGAAGCTGCTCGTAGCGCTCATCCTCGGCCCCAGTCAGTTTCGGCTGGAGAAGCTGCGCGATGCTGGCCAGCAGCTCAAAGCCTGTGTCATGGGCATCCAGCTCGCGGCACGCCAGGAACAAGTGCGTCCGGTTTTCCACCTCTACCCATACCGCGGAATGCGTTTCGCCCTCCGGTTTTGAGAAGCAGACAGCATCCCCGGATTCAAAGCAGCCCACATAGGGAACGACGTGGATGCGTACTTTTCCCAGCCGCTCCGCCACCGACGCGGGAACGGCATGGATGGGCTCCCGCACCATGGTTCGCTCCTCGGCCGGCGTCAGGAGCACGGCCGCATGCATTTCCCAGTCGTGGGGAAGATGGGAAAGAAGCTTCACCGGCTCCCGGACATAATCGTGAACCGGGATCATTTCCCGCGTGGGTAGTTGAGGCCCACTCATGATCCGTTCTCCTCCTGCCTTGAAAGGCTCAATCAGGACCTCTCACCCGGCTCTCCCGCCTCTTCGGATTCGTAGCCCTCTCCTTGGGGAGAGGGTGTCCCGACGTGTCGGGACCGGTGAGGGGTAATTTTCATGCTTCGGAGAATGCCGTCCTAAAGGACAGCACTACGTTTCATGCTCTTTCGGAATTTCGCCGTACAACTGATCTTTATCAACGCATCTCACCCGGATCGGAATGAGCTGGTTTGAGCCCATGGGCGCGCCGGGAAGTACAACGTTAAGGTAGTTGCTCGTCATCGCTACGGATTCTCCCGCACGAGGCTCGTTGAGAGTTAACGCCGTCACAAGGCGGCCTACCTGCGCGGCAAGGAAGCTTCGACGCTTCTCGGCAACGATCGCCCGTAACGCCGCTCCGCGCTCGTGTGCAATGCGGCCGTTCAACTGATCCGCGCGGGCCGCCGCGGCTGTTGAGGGCCGCGGAGAGAACGGGAAAACGTGGAGGTAAGTGAACGGCAAGGACTCAATGAAGCGAACGCTCGCGCCGTGATCTTCATTCGTTTCGCCTGGAAATCCCGTCATCACGTCGGCCCCGATGCCGGCGTTGGGCAGGGCCTCATGAATCGCCAGAATACGCTCGGCATATTGAGCCGTCCAATAGCGTCGGTTCATCTGGCGCAGAATTCGATTGCTGCCGCTTTGGAGCGGAACGTGCCAGTGCTCCGCTACGCGGGGGGTTGAAGTGGCCAGCCGAATCAGTTCCGGGCTAACATCCATGGGTTCAATGGAACTGATGCGTAATCTCGGGATGCGCGTTTCGGCGAGAATCCTTTCCACCAGTTCCAGGAAGCTCGATCTGGGGGCCAGATCGCGACCATAACTTCCAAGGTTGATGCCGGAAAGCACGATTTCCTTATACCCATTTCCCTCCAATTGCCGGACTGCAGGGATCACCCGTTCGGGAGAAAGGCTACGGCTGCGCCCGCGCACAGCAGGGATAATGCAAAACGAACAGCGGGCGTTGCAGCCGTCCTGTACCTTCAGCGTGGGACGCGTTCGATCGTCTGGGAAAACGGGAAGGAAATGGAACTCCGGGCCTACCGCCTCCACCCAGGCCTCTGTTCGAAGCTCGCGTTCGTGAGGGTCCGTTTCAGCCTTCTCGCGGAGGCTTGGGGTGGGAAAGCGGTCTTCCGGGGACGAGAAATGCGTCTTGAGTATTTCTGCCAATTGATGCTTATGAGAATTACCCACCACCCAGGCAACTCCGTCTAACTGGCATAGGTCTTCCGGCGCGCGCTGCGCGTAACATCCCGTCACAAGGACTCGACAGCGGGAATTCACGCGATGAACGCGGCGAATCACCTGCCGCACCTCCGCATCTGCAGCGGCTGTAACCGTGCAGGTGTTGAGAACCGCAATGTCACTCTGCGCGGGGTCTTCGGCTTCAGCAAAGCCGGCATTCAGCAGTTCGAGCTTCAGAGCTGCTCCGTCTGCCTGGTTTGCTCTGCATCCAAAATTGAGGAGGTGAAAAGTGGGCATAAGCGCATTTCCCATTCTATCTTGTGAGGGAAACTCATTCCACCTTTTACGGTGACATGATCGGCAACACTAACGCCGAAGGATGCCCAAGATCGTGGTAAATCGCGTTCGTGGCTTTCACCCAATGCGTTCCCAGCTCTGGGCTTTCTTTCGTGTTCAGATTTCGATCAAAGCGCGGGAAATCACTACTGGAGATGTCGACGCGCAGCCGGTGACCCGCGAGGAAGACATTGCCCGTTGCCCACAGGTCGATTGTAAATTTGTAGACTTTACCTGGCGTCATGAATTCCGGCGTTTCTTCTGAATTCCGGAAGCGCGCTCGAATGACCCCGGCGGTCAGGTTACGGGCGAAACCGTCCGGTGACACATCGACCAGCATCGCCGTGAAGTCCGTATCCACCGCTGAAGAGCTGGCATAGAGCGTCAGCTTCACCGGCCCCACTAGTTCGAGATCGTGAGTCAAGGCGGGCGTTGAATAGACCAGCACGTCACGTCGTGCCTCGTTCGGCCGCTGATCCCGTGCTCCAGCTTCGAGGTGAACCGCATCGCAACAGAGCCTGCCGCCAATGGTTGGGACGGGATTCGAAGGATCGTACACAAACCGGTCAGAAGCTTCTTGCGCGGGTGGCTTTGTACTGAGCGCGCCGTTGCCCTCCGCTGTGTTTGCCTTGCCGTCAGAATGAAGGTAGTAAAGAGTCGGATGAGAGCCAGCGGGAGGCCACGTGTCCGCTTCGCGCCATTCGTTCGGTCCCATCAGAAAATATTTCACTGGTTTCGCATCGCTGACGGTGTTGTGTTTGCCCTTCAGCAGCCCGTCGTACCAATTGAGCATGATCCCGTCCAGGTCCAGGACCGATTGCGCACCGAAATCAACGTCGCCAACTTTCCGGCCCATCCCGGCATGGCCGCCGACAATAATCAGCAATCTCTGTCCGCTCCGCGCCGCTTCCGTTCCGCCGTGGCCTTTGATGCCCATGAAGTTTCTAAGCGTGCCGCCCTCAAATAGGTCATACCAGCCACCCACGTTGAACGCGGGCACCTTGATGCGCGAATAATCGGCTTCAATCGACCACTGTTTCCAGTAGCTGTCATAAGTGGGATGATGGAGCCAATCCACAAAGTATGGAGCCAGCGCCTCGATGCCGCCGGAGCCGGCCGTGGCGGGAGATTGAAACAGGGTATAGTTGCCCAGCGGCAGAGTCCTCACGCCATTCATCGCGTCGGTGGCCGCCGCCACTTTGCGATCGAGCGTATTTTGAGCGAGGCCGGAGGTCCAGGACTCATCGAACCACTGGGTGAAAGCCCCGCCTTGATAGGTCCAGTTGTCGTGGTAATTTGAGGCGGTCACGACGGGGAAAATGCCGGCGAGGTGCGGAGGGTGAGCGATGGCCGCAAGCATCTGCGTGGCGCCGACGTAAGAGCCGCCAAACATGCCAACCTTCCCATTCGAATACGGCAGCGCGGCGGCCCATTCCACCGTGTCGTAGCCGTCCTGAGACTCGTGCTTGAAGGGATACCACTCACCTTGCGATGTGTATCGGCCACGGCAATCCTGGATGATCACCACATAGCCGCGAGCAGCGGCTCGATGGCCGATGCCCACTCCGCCGTCTTTGTTGTACGGCGTGCGCTGGAGAAGCACCGGGAATTTGCCCTGCGCCTCGGGGCGGTAAACATCCGCGTGCAGAATCACGCCGTCGCGCATCTTGACCGGCACGTTATGTTCAACGGTTACGGAGTACCGCTGGGATTGCCGTGTAGCACAACCGACGAACGCCAAGGCGACCAGAATGGGCAGCCACAATAGGTTTTTCTTCATCTGTTCCTCCGATGAGCCCGAGCAGCGATGATGCAGTGTATCGCAGCACAGCCTTTTGGTCCACCGATTCCACAGATTGATAGTGGCTCATTTTCAATTCTTCCTTCCAGCCAAGGCAGAGCAAATGTAGCCAATGGGCAGCAATGTCAATCCAATGGCGGCGCTGGTAAGGTCGAGGTAGTGACCTACAGTGTTTGGCCGGCCCCATCCCATCTTCGGAAAGAGGCTAAACCTCTCAGCAACATGCGTGAGCACGACCATGCCGAGAAACCAAGCCCCAATGAGCTGAACAAAACGCCCCACAATCCTTTGCTTCGAAAGCTGCCAGGTCGAGGTGCAAATGATTGCGCCGACCACCGTAGCAATTGCGATCAGTCTCATTGGGATTGCACTCGCTTTTATACGGCCCACGCTGTCCGAAGGTCCATGCAAGTGTCCAGGAGAACAGAATTCAAAATGCGTCGCCACCCACAGATTGCTCAGAAAAAGGGAAGCTAGGTTGATTTCTGAAAGTGCTCCACGGCGCCAGCCGGAGATTGAAGGGGGCGCTCGGGAGGAAGATCACGCCCGTCGCCAAAATCCAGCACCCAAAACCGGGGCGCAGGCTCTCCCGCCGATGTCACGGCATCGGCGAGGTCCTGTGCCGCCTCTTTTTCGCCGTCGTCAGCGAGAGCGAATGTTCCAAAGTGGATCGCGATGCTCGTCTCGGCCCCGATGACGTGGTGGAGCTTCAACGATTCACGGGGAGAGATATGAACCGGCGACATGAACCAGTTCGGCTTATAGGCGCCAATCGGAAGAAGGGCGAGGCGCACGGGCGCAAACTTTTGCGCAATCTTTTTTAAATGCGGCCCATAGCCGGTATCGCCAGCAAAATAGATTCGACCTCCCGGACCTTCGAGAACATAGCCACACCAGAGCGCCCGATTGTGATCCCGGAACCCCCGTACGGAAAAGTGCTGCGCAGGAACACAGGTTACGTGTATTCCATGAGGCAGGTCGGCCTCATTCCACCAGTCGAGCTCGATTGAAGGGCGGAGCTTCTTTCGATCGAGCAACGCGCACACGCCGAGCGGCACAACGAATTGCGGCGCGTGAATCTCTTGGATTCTCCTGAGCGTAGGAATATCGAGGTGATCGTAGTGGTTGTGGCTTAGCAGCACGACGTCGATCTTCGGCAAGTCTTCCAGGCGAAGGCCAGGCGAGCGATGGCGGCGCGGACCGAGCCAGAAAACCGGTCCAACTCGCTTTGACCAGACCGGATCCGTAAGGATGTTCAAGCCGGCTGTTTGAATCAGAGTGGTCGAGTGATTAATGAAGGTTACGCGAAGATTATCGCCTTCGACTACGCGCGGCGGAGGCGGGCCACAAGGGGCTTTCCTGAACTCAGACCAAACGCCACGCCTGGAATGGAGCTGCCACCGCAGAAAGTCTCGAAAGCCGCGCTCACTGGTGACACCCGGATTAAAGAACCGCTCGCCATCGAAATGATCAGATATCGGACCCCGGTAACGCGGGTTGCCGTAAGGGTCCCCAAAATAGAACAAGGCTCCGATAATGATTACGGCAAAGGTTCCGTACGGCATTTTACCCTCCTCAATTTCATGCCATAACTTGGCATGTCGCGGCAAGAGATATTCAAGGCCAGCGACAGTGATGAGTGCTGAGCGGCGAGAATTGCTTCATCGGGCCGTTGATCAAATGGATCAATGGGTTGATGCCTTAATGCAATAATTCTGGCCACGCAGCCAGGGCCGGAATGGAATTTTTTAGCCTTCGTTAGCCACGAAAGCCACACCTAGCTCAAGCTGAATTTGACACATGAAATCCCATCACGTATGATCAGGCGGCCTTTCGAAGGGCATCCCGAGGCGCATCGGATGAAAAGACCGTCGAACATGCTATGGCAATGCTGTACGACGGCTATTCTGGTCGGGACAGCGCTATTGGTCGCCGGGTCGGGATTAGCCGGCTCCAACATCTTTTCAAGCCCGATTTACCGGGCTGACGATTACTACCAGGGCCGACGAAATCTGGAAAACGTTCGAAAGGCGCTGGGTATTCTCCAGGAAGACGTCGTTCGTCACCCGAGCGATTACGAGGCCTGGTGGCGAATCTCGGAATACGATTGTTACCTCGCGCGGCACTTGGCGGACCGCCGTGGAAAGTCCATATTTGAAGACGGGGTGGCGGCGGGAAAAAAGGCAGAGGCGCTGGAGCCGAGGCGCCCGGAAGGTCATTTCTGGACAGGCGCTAATGAGGGGTTGGTGGCGGAAGACAGCAATTTACTCGCCGCGCTGCGGATGGTAGCGTCCATCCGCAATGAAATGCAAACGGTAATGAAACTGGCTCCCGGCTACCAGCAATACGGCGCGGAGCGGATTCTGGGCCGCCTCTATTTCCGGCTTCCGTTCTTTGCCGGTGGCAACAAGCAGCTTTCCATTCGTTTGCTGAAAAGTTGCTTGAAGCGCTATCCGAATAACTCGCTCACGTTGCTCTATTTGGCGGATAGCTACCGCGCCGTCGGCCGCCGCGAAGAGGCGCGAGGGTTACTGGAAAGAATGCTGAAGCTTTGCCCCGATCCCATTTACGGTCCCGAGCAGGCGGACAACCAGGTCGTTGCACGTGAGGAGCTGCGAAAGTACTTTCGTGTGAACGAGTAGCCTTCAGCAGTGTCCATCTCAGGCATGGAAAACGATTTTCAGACACTAGGCGAACTCTTTCTAACCGCCGCAGAGAAACACGCGAGGCCGGATGCATTCCTCGTCAAGCGCGCCGGCCATTACCAACCACTCTCATCCCGAGAGGCGCTACGGCACGCTGCCGCTCTTGCGCTCGCTTTCGAAACCTTCGGCATTCGGCGCGGAGATCGTATTGCTCTCCTTTCCGAAAATCGTGTGGAATGGACGCTTACGGATTACGCCGCCCTCGGCCTGGGTGCTATTGACGTGCCCATCTATCCTACCCTGCCCGCTGCTGACGTTCGATTCATTCTGAAGGATTCGGGGGCTAAGGGCATTGTCGTTTCAACCCTAGAACAGCTCAGGAAGGTCCAGAAATGCGTCGCCCCGGGATTAGAGTTCGTCCTGGTGATGGATTCCACGGAATCAAGTGAACGTGGCGCGTACTCCTGGCAGAAGACAGTGCAAAGGCAACTTTCTGAAACACCTGAACCTGAGGAAGCCTTCCGCAGCAAGGCCCTGCAGGCAAAGCCGGGCGACACGGCAACCCTGATCTACACCTCCGGCACTATGGGCGCGCCGAAAGGCGTGGTGTTGACCCACGCCAACATCGTCTCGAACATCCGGGCGTGCATGCCGCTGTTCCACTTTGGCACCCGCGATCGGGCCCTTTCTTTTCTTCCCCTATCGCACATCCTGGAACGAATGATCGAATATTTCCTTTTCTGGAGCGGCTCAACAATTGCCTATGCTGAAAGCCTGGAGTCTTTACCGCAGAACATCCTCGATGTGAGGCCCACGATCATGGCCGTGGTTCCGCGGGTCCTTGAGAAGGTCCACGGAAAAATTGTGGAGGCGGTGGAGCGGAGTCCGAAATCGCGGCAGAGGCTCTTTCGTTGGGCGGTTCGCGTGGGATGGCACCACGCGTCGCAAGTCCTTTCGCGTCAATCGCCCTCGCTCTCCCTCCGGATGAAACATGCCGTGCTGGATGCCTTGGTCAGTTCAAAGATCCGAGCCCGGCTGGGTGGCCAGATTCGATACCTGATTTCCGGAGCCGCTCCACTCTCCCGTGAGCTGGCCGAATTTTTTTATGCCATGGGCCTGCCGGTCTACGAGGGATACGGTCTCACGGAAACCTCACCAGTAATCTCCGTGAACTATCCGGGGGCGGTCAAGCTGGGCACGGTAGGGAGAGTGATCCCCGAAGTTGAAGTGCGCCTTGGAGAAGATGCTGCCGAGAACAATGCGGGCCATGAAATTCTGGTGCGTGGTCGCAATGTCTCGCCGGGTTATTACCACCGCGAAGAGGAGAACCGCCAAAGCTTTTCCGAAGGCTGGTTTCATACCGGAGATCTGGGATCACTGGATTCGGACGGTTTTCTTACACTTACGGGACGGAAGAAAAACCTCATGAAGACCTCCGGCGGAAAATATATCTCGCCCGAGAAGCTCGAAGGCTTGTTCCAGGGTAATCCTTGCATCCAGCAGATGGTTGTACTCGGAGATTCGCGACATTTTGTTGCCGCGCTGATTGTCCCGAACTTTGATCGCCTTGAGGCTTGGGCGCGCGAGCGCGGGGTGCCCTTCGAAGCCCATGAAGAATTGGTGAGGCGTCCGGAAGTCCACGTCTTCATGCAAGGCCAGGTGGATGAAGCGTGCAAAAATCTCGCTCCCTTCGAGCGTATCCGTCAAATTGGCTTGCTCCCCAATGAATTCAGCGTGGATTCGGGCGAACTCTCACCGACGCAAAAAGTGCGCCGTTTCGTTATTGAGAAGCGCTACCATGAGTTGATCGAAGAAATTTATCGCCGTCCGGCTCCTTCACATTCGAGCAATGGGTAGCAGCCCCGTTGTGTCGGTCGCGTTACGCGCTTTCGGGAGGTTCGAATGAACAGTCAAACACTGAGGCGAAAATGCACGCTCACCCTGCTGATGTTCGCCTTGAGTCTGGTTGCCGTCCAGGCAATAGCCATGCCACGACGACATCCTCCGCTCACTACCCTCTACGTTCTGGTCACTGACGCAAAGACCAGCCAGCCGATCTTTCAGGCGCACCTCACTCTCCAGTTTCCCAACCCAGACAGCCGCACCGGCAAGCTGATTTCATACAGCGCAAAAACCGATATCCGCGGCAAGTACAAATTTTCATTTATCCCGATGGGGGAGGTTTTCCTTGTCGTGACGGCGCAGGACCATCAAAGTTTGGGAAGGCGGTTCCAGATCACCCAGGAAAATCAAACGATCGCGGTAAAACTCAGGAAGCCGCAGCCACTTCGCTGAGCATTGACCCGATGTGAACTGATCTTTACCCATCTCCTCGGCTGGAGACTGGGGGTAGACTCAAAGCCGTCGTTCCGCAGCGGATTGTGGACGGCTTTGTATCAGGGCACGGCTTCAGCCGTTCTATGAAAGGGGATGTCAAGAGAAAGTTTTCTCCCTGGACTCGGCATCCGATGTTCTCTCGGCATCCAGCCCCTGCAACTGTATCTTTAGCTGCTC
>JBOGJS010000243.1:0-14038 GCA_050745365.1 Terriglobia bacterium | reverse complement strand
TAAGAAGGATCGGTAACCATGGCACAATTTAAATACAGAGGCCCTTCGTCGCCTCCGGCTCCGCTGCATGACAGGCGGCCTGCTCAGCGTGAGAAAAACGACCCCTCATCCGCCCTCCTACGTCGGGCACCTTCTCCCCGGGGGAGAAGGTGGGGAGCGTAGCGACCCGGATGAGGGGTCTTGATCGAAAGTTACTGCGTCTTCGCGCTACGCTTTGTCATGCCCCAGATTGGCAGCCCAAAGGCTGTGGATACTCAGAATGACAGGCGACGACTTTTGTGCAACCAGTTCGAATTTATTCGCAGGTTTTCAGGGATTGGGTGTGGAGCAGCGGAATGGAAAGCGTGTTTCGAGGATGGGTGCGATGGCCCTTGTGCTCCTCTTTCCGCTTACCGTGCTTGCGGCGGGCGGGATCACAGGGAGCGTTTCAAACGGCACCACGCACCGGCCTGCCGCGAATCTACCGGTTAAACTCCTCATGCCCGCGAGCCGCAAGGTGGAGCAAGTTGCGGTAACGAGGACGGATGCCAGCGGTCGATTTTCCTTCACGAACCCGGAGATCAAGCCGAAAACTTTCTTTTTACTCCAGGTTTCTCACGGCGGTGTGGATTACCACGCTCCGGTAAATCTGAGAGCGTCTGCGACGGCGCAGGTCAACCTCAAAGTATACGACTCCATCACCGAGGCTCCGCCGCTGCGAATTACCTCCGCGCGATTCCTGGTGCGCGGCCGGGGGGACAAGGTCCGCGTGGAGGAGTTGTTTGCGCTCCGCAACAACACGAATCCGCCGGTTACGTATGTAAACCCCAAGGGAACATTCTTTTTTAATCTTGCGCAAGGCGTGAGTCCGCCTTCCGTTGCCGTGGCCGGAGAAATGAATTTGCCCCTGCCGCAAGAAGCCAGGCCTGGCAAGATCGCGGGAGAGTATCTCATCCAATATCCGCTTAAGCCCGGCCTTACCGTGGTGATGGTGGCTTACGCAGCGGATTACTCTTCCCACGGCTTCGAGCTGGCCGATAGTGTTCCTTACCCTATCGACCAGATCGAGATCGACGTCGTGCCCGCCTCGCTCGTTGTTAAGTCCCCGCTCTTTAAGTCTGCGGGGACCGACTCGGACACGGGCGGCGAGAAATTGCTGGCGCAGAACTTGAAGCCGGGAACAGTTATTCAGGCGAGCTTCGAAGGACCCTTGCTTGCCGCGCCGCAATCCGAAAACAATCAGAACCAGCCGGTGAAGGAGTTGGCGAATCCGATGACTCGGCTGGGTCTCCCGTTGCTGGGCTGCTTCCTGCTCGTGCTGCTTTGGGCGATGGGGGTGCGGGTTTCCAAGGAATGGTCCAGAAAGGGTGGAATTCTGCCAGGCAGCCCGGCGCAAAAGGAGTTGGAGGGCAAACTCGAGAACCTCCTGGACTCTGTGGCAAATCTCGACGAGCTTTTTACAGCCGGGAAAATGCCCGAAAAAAGGTATTGGCGAGAACGTCTGGAGCTTAAAGCCCGGCTCGTGGTCCTTTTAAAAAAGAGCCCGCCGTCGCTTCTGGAAGCTTATGCCGCCCGACATAATCCACGCTGAGCATCGGCTCGAAGTCCGCAACATCTGGAAATACTTTGGCGATTTCGCGGCGCTGAGAGGGGTGAGCGTCAGGGTTGACACTGGGGAGTGCCTCCTGCTTTGCGGCCCGAACGGCGCCGGGAAAACCACCCTGCTGAGGACGTTTGCGCTGCTCGCGCAACCGGCAGAGGGTGAAATTTTACTAGATAGCCGAACGCTCAGCTCCAGTGCTATGGACGTGAAGCTGAGGCTGGGGTTTGTCTCTCACGCCACATTTCTGTATAACGATCTTACCGTGGAGGAAAATCTGAGGCTTGCTGGGAAGCTTTTCGGTCTGCGAAACCTTAAAAGCCGTATCGAGACGATGCTTGGAGTTTTCGTCCTGTCGGACCGCGCCAGGCAAAAGGTGGGAAGTCTTTCGCGCGGTCTTCAGCAGCGAGTAACGCTGGCCCGCGCTCTGCTCCACGATCCGGACTTCCTCCTCCTCGATGAGCCCTTCACCGGCCTCGATATCGACTCTGCCACAACGCTCAAGATGCTTCTCAGGCAGCTCCCGGAGGAAGGCAAGGCCGTGATCTTCTCCACCCATCATCATGCGGAGGGGGCATCGATCGCGCGCCGCCTTGTGGCCCTTGACCAAGGCTGTGTAAGCTATGATGGTCCCTTGACCGAAGCGCCGCCGCGAGTGCTGCAGGTAGAGCAGGATGCTGCGATCCCCGTCCAATAGGCTTGGTTCTCATTGAAAAGTCCATTTCGACTCCTGTTCATCGGCGACATCTTCGGTCACCCGGGCCGGAGAGTCGTCGCAGAGCGACTGCCTGAGCTGGTAAAGGAATTCTCGCCCGACCTTGTCATCGCCAATGGCGAAAACGCTGCCGCGGGTTTCGGCATCACACCGCCCCTCGTTGAAGAGCTTCTTGGCGTGGGAATTGCAGTTCTGACTTCAGGAAATCACGTGTGGGACAAGAAGGAGATCGTACCCTATCTCGCCGACCACCCGGATGGCAGGCTTCTCCGCCCCGCTAACTTTCCGGCCTCGACGCCCGGCCACGGTCTGTATGTGGGCAGGACGGCGTCGAACGTGCCCTATGCCGTGCTGAACCTGCAAGGCCGGGTTTTTCTTCCTTCGCTTGACTGCCCGTTTCGCTCGGCGGACGCACTACTGGCGAACATTTCCGCTGAAGTCAAAATCCGCATCGTCGACATCCACGCGGAAGCGACTTCGGAAAAGGTAGCCCTCGGCTGGTACCTCGACGGTCGGGTTACAGCGGTACTCGGAACGCACACGCATATTCCTACTGCCGATGAGCGGGTGCTGCCCCAAGGGTCAGCTTACGTTACGGACCTTGGGATGAGCGGGCCGTATGATTCAGTGATCGGTGTGGATAAAGCCGCTGTGATCAAAAAGTACTTGGATCAGATCCCGGCGCGCTTCGAAGTGGCAAAAGGAGACGTCCGGCTCTGTGGCGTCGTCATTGACGCCGATCCCTCGAGCGGCAAGGCGCTTTCCATCCAAAGAATTATGCGTCGCCATCTCATTTCTTGAGCCGCGATTTGATGATGACGGGCGTGCCGTTAAACCCAAACTTTTCGCGGAGTCGATTTTCGATGTAACGCCCGACGGAGAAATAGAGCGGCCGATTCGTAAATGCCACAAAGATAGGGGGCGAGGTGCCCGCCTGGGTGAGGTAGTAGAGCCGTAACGGCTTGCCGGCCGGGCTTGCCGCTCGCTCGAGATCGAGCGTTTCAACGAAGCGATTCAACTCTGCTGTGGAGATCCGCTGCCGGCGAGCGGCGGCAACTTCAGCCACGCTGGCGAACAGCTTTGACGTCCGCTGGCCGGTGAGCGCGGAGATAAAAACGACGGGCGCGTAATTCAGATATTTCATCTGCTCGCGAACAGTGCGTGTGAATTCGAGCGTCGACCGAGTATCTTTCTTTACAGCATCCCATTTGTTCACCACCAGAATCACCGAGCGCCCGCTTTCGTGCGCGTAACCTCCGATGTGCGTGTCGAGCGCCGTTACGCCTTCGGCCGCATCGAGCAGCAGGAGAGCTACGTCCGATCGTTCCAGGTGCTTTCGCGCCTGAATCACGCTGAGCTTTTCTGCCATCAGCCGCGTTTTACCTTTACGTCTGATGCCTGCCGTATCCACCAGGCGGAAGCGATGCCCGTCGCGCTCGATTTCAGCATCCACCGCGTCGCGCGTGGTGCCTGCGACCGGAGTCACGATGGAACGCTCCCTCCCGGTAAGGCGGTTGAGGAGAGTGGACTTACCCACATTGGGGTGGCCGATGATCGCAATCTGGATCACCTCATCCCGAACTTCGACGCCTTCTTGGTCGCGAGGGAAATTGCGCGTGACATGATCGAGGAGATCGTCCACGCCTGAGCCGTGCTCGGCAGAGATGGCGAAAAGATGCGGGATGCCTAGACGATAAAAGTCTGCGGCCAGAGGCGCGGTCGAATTTTCGTCGATCTTGTTCACAGCAAGAGAAAGCGGCTTGCCCTCGCGCCGTAACAGGCCGGCCAGTTCCTCATCCAGGGGCATTGCTCCTTTCCTCCCATCGACAACTAGAACCAACTGCGAGGACTCCTCCATCGCTACCCGGGCCTGATTGTAAATTTCGCTTGCCATCATGTTCTTCTCATCAGGAAGAATGCCCCCCGTATCAATCACCTCAAACGTTTTGCCACACCACTCCCCAGGAGCGTAAATGCGATCGCGGGTCATTCCAGGCTCGTTGCCTACCAGAGCCCGCCGCCGCCCGCAAATGCGGTTGAAAAGGGTGGATTTGCCAACGTTGGGCCGGCCGAGAATAGCAATGCGGTGAGGGGTCATGGTTCACGATGCCGGAATCGGTTAGAGAATTGCCGCTGAGATTGGTGGCTCGTAATAGAACAGAGTTTAGCACGTCAGGCGGCAACTTGCGCGGGTGGCGCAGACATCGCCTTAGGATGTGTGCGGTCCAGCCACGCAGAACAAATTTGTGGTCGATCCGGCAGCAAGCGCAGCTCTCTTTGACGGTATAGAATTCGATTGTTACAATACAAATGCCGGTTATTGAAGGAGGTTTTCTTGCCACTCTACGAGTATCAGTGCAAGCACTGTAAGGCCCATTTTGAGAAGATACAGAAGTTTTCGGACGCCCCGCTGACTCGGTGCGAGAAATGCGGAGGCAAAGTCGAACGCCTTCTCTCCTCACCGGCTATTCAGTTCAAAGGTGCCGGGTGGTATGTCACCGATTATGCGCGCAAACCCGCTCCCGAAGGCGCTAAGAAGGACGGAGAGCCGGCCAAGAAATCCGATACCAAGTCGTCCGGTGATGAAAAGGGCAGCACCGCGAAGAAACCTACTGAAACCTCTCCTGCAACAAAGTAGTTTCCCCCTGAACATGGCCGGACCCGTCATTCACATCTCGGAAGAAGAGGCCGCGAAGGACTTCGCCACTCTGCTGGTGCGCGTGCGTGCCGGCGCGGAGATCGTCATCGAGCACGACTCCCAGCCGGTGGCCGTGGTGCATCCCGCCGAATCTCCCGTGCGGTTGCTATCGGAATCGCTTCGCTTGGCCCGAGAACACGGCTCGACGACTACGCTCGATGCTGACTTCGCCAGAGACGTAGAGGCCGCTATCGAGAGTCATCGCGAACCGCTCGACTCGCCGGCATGGGACTGATCCTCGCCTCAAGCGTGATCATCGATGCGGAACGGCGCGGCGAAACCGTCGAACGCCTGATCGAACGAGTCATCCGTGTAACCGGAGACCAGGAGGCGGCGCTTTCTGCGGTGGGGCTAACCGAAATCGTTCATGGCGTCTATCGCGCCTCTACACCGGAAATCCGTTCTCGCCGAGAAGCGTTCCTGAATGAACTTCTGGCAGACCTGGCGATTTACCCGTACACCAGAGAGACGGCGTTGCTCGCCGGCAGGCTTGATGGCGAGCAGCAAACGCGAGGTGTCACTATCCCTTTCGCTGACTTGTTAATCGGCGCTACAGCCCTGCGGTTAGGCTACTCGATCCTGACCATCAATCCCCGCCACTTCCGGCTGATCCCCGATCTCTCTGTGACTTAGCTCTAAGCCCTCGAAAATCGCCGGCTTTCGCTCTTCTTGCCTGGTTAAAAATTCCCTGATGCTTACCGACGAGGTGAATCCCGTACCTGAAAATTCGCGCCCTGTTGTTCCCTTATCGCCAGCCATGCCGAATGCAGCGGTCCTCCGCCACGCGGCTGTTGATGAGGTTCGGGTGAGTCAACGCAGGATCACCAGAAGAACTTCAGGCCGAACTGAATCACTCGTCCTGCATTCGCACCGAGGATTTCACCAAATGTTGAATCCGTTATCGTACTGTCCGGATTGTTAAAGTTGACTTGGTTGAAGATATTAAAAAACTCGGCGCGAAACTGCAATCGGTAGCGCTCCTTAAATGGAAAATCCTTCAGAATACCGAAATCGGTGTCCGAGTAGGCGGGTCCGCTCAGGATGTTCCGCCCCGATTGCCCGTATGTACCGAGCAAGGGATAGGGGATGCCATCCGGCGTGCAGTTTTCCTGCTGGATCACTTGCGGGTTGAAGGGCTGAGACGTAAATGAGCAGATGGGACTTACGAAGGCTGCCGTATTGAAGAACTCATTCACCATCGCGTCGCGGCTTGAGTGGCTCAAGCTGATTGGTTTTCCGGTAAGGAAGGCGTGTTCCGGCGCAGTTGTGCCATTCACCGCTACGTCAATTCCGTTGAAGAAGGTCATCGGCGCCCCGCTCTGGATCGAAGTGATACCACTCAGAGTCCAGCCGCCCAACAGCTCATTTTCCCAATGGCTGCTGAACCGGACCGGGGGCGACCAAAGATACGAAGCGACAAATGCGTTGCGCCGGTCCCAAGCCGACCGCCCTCGCATGCTGCGAAGATTGAAAGGATCCGAAACGCATCCACACCCCTCGCAGAGCGTCGAACACATGTCAATAGACTTCGACAACGTGTAAGCGGCGGTAATCGAGAGGCCATGGCTGAGCCGGCGAATCATCTGCGCCTGGAAGCTGTGAAACCAGCTCCGGTAGTCGTTCCCGATTACCCAGCTATTCGCCGTGATAATGCCTGGCTCGAAGAGCACGCGGCTCGCCGTGTTTTCCAGGGTCGAGTTGGGTGTCTCCACTCCCGTGGCGGCGTTATAGCTTGTCCCCAGAATGGATTTGGCAGGATTGAAATTCCTGAAACCGTTCAGCTTTGTGCCGATCTTCCCGATGTAACTTGTCTCCAGCATTGTGTTCGGAGTGAACTGGTGCTCAATGGTCAAGTTCCAGCCTTGCCAATACGGAGTGTCCATGCTGCCATCGATAAAGGCACCGAAAAACGGTAGGGGAAACAGCGAGCAGCTAACCCCTGGTGACACCGCGACCTTGGTACAGCCAAACCTTCCGGTGGGCACCACGGGCGGAGGAGTTTGCCCAACTGACCCAAACGGATCGCTGATCAATCCGTTGAATTCGCTGACCGAGCCGGTAAACGGCGGATTTTGCTGTGCGAGGGTGTCGGCATTGAGTTGGTCGAAGAAAACACCGTAGCCACCTCGAACGCTCGTCTTCCCATTGCCGAAGACGTCCCAGGCGAATCCCAGGCGCGGAGCGAAGTTTGTCCAGTCTCCCGGAACGATGGTCCGGGGGATTCCCGGATCTCCTGGGAACATAATCCCCGGCGGGGCGTCAGGAACCACTCTGGATTGCTCACCGAACTTCACGGTATCGATGCGATTGTGCTTGTCATACCAAAAGAGGTCGGGCGCCCAGCGGAGCCCGTAGGTGAGAGTGAGCCGCCTCGTAGCTTTGAATTCGTCCTGAACAAAGGCGTCCGGCGACATGGACTGATCATCATTGTCCGGCTCGCCGAACTCAAGATTCATCGTGGTATAAGCGCCCAGCAGGAAATCAGAAAACGAGTTGCCGGAACGCGAACCCGTGAAACCGAAACTAGGTATAGGCTGAAAACGCTGCAGAAAGTGCAGCGGTAACACCTCTCCCCCAAACATGAACTCGTGTCGCCCTTTAATCCAGGTAAGCGAATCCCGGAACTGATAGTTGTTATTGACAAACTTCGAGATGGAAACGCCGCCGCCGAGTACTGGCCCGCCGCCGATATTGATGCCGATGCTTCCCGCACCCGTATATTGAGGCATGTCGATCCCCAGTGTGGCATTGGTGATGTAGGGCACTGCCACGTACAAGTCGGTTGTACGCAGGTAAGATGCCAGCGCTTGGTTAACGAGCGTCGGGCTGAACGTATAGGTGTCGTTCAGTGTAACCATATCGGTCTCTTCCGCGATGCTGAAGTGCGTAAAGGTCGTCACATTCCCACCGCCCGTCGAGTCGTTCGAAGAGTTGTGGTCGACGTAGGCGTGCCCGAACAGTACGTTATTCGGGCTGAGATTGGCATCAATGCGACCGAAATACATGTAGTCGTTCAGCGGTTGTGGGGCAAGCGTTACCACCGTTCCCGAAGGCGTTTCGGGTATGTATTGCAGAAGAGCTTTGGCAGGGGGGCTGATACAAGGGGCGGCAATAATATTGTCGGTGACGCAGGGCGCGCCGGTTGGCGTGGTCAGTGGAGCGCCGGTCACCGGACTCGTCGGATCAACTAACACGGTGCCCGGCAGAAGCGACGAAAAATCACCATTTCGCTCCGCCGCCGAAGGAACAACTGCTTCGTTGCTCACGCCTTCAGGTCGTTTGATCAACGACTGAAAGGCCCCAAAGTAAAACAGCTTATTCTTCTTGATGGGACCGCCTGCTGTTCCGCCGAATTGATTCTCCTTGTCCGCGGGCACGCTGGGAGCGAAAAAGTTACGACTGTCGAGGAAATCATTGCGCAGAAACTCCCACAAGTCACCGTGAAACGCATTGGTTCCCGATTTCGAAACCACGGCAACCTGCGACCCCGAATTGCGTCCGTACTGCGCATCGAAATTGGCTGTCTGCATTCGAAATTCCTGTATGGCATCAGGGGGCGGATAGTTCATGCCCGTGTTGCGGGAGGGATTCTGAAAGTACGCTCCATCGAACGTGTAGAGGTTCACGTTCGCACGCCCTCCGTTCACGTTCATGGTAGGCCCACTGCGGGAACCGGTGAGTGCCTCAGGCGCATTCACGTTGAGCACTCCGGGCAGGATCTCGGCCAGCGACATAACGTCGCGGCCATTCAGCGGCAGTTCGACGATGCGGTGGGCGCCCACCAGCCCGGAAACCGTCGGCGAGGTTGTGTCCACAAGAGGCGCTTTACTGCTGACGGTCATCTGCTGAGTCACGGCTCCCACCTGCAAGACCACGTCGACGCGAAGATTCTGCCTAACCGTGAGCACAAGCCCCGTCTGGATGGAGCGCCTGAACCCTGGCTTCTCAACCGCCAGCGTGTAAGCTCCAGGTTCGAGCGCCGGAAAATTATAAAAGCCTTCTGCATTCGTTTTGGCAGTGAAGATGGCACCGCGCTCAACCAGCGTCGCCGTCACCTTGGCCTGTGGGACCACGGCACCGCTCGTGTCTCTCACAAAGCCGCTCATGGCTCCGGCTACCTGGGCGTGAAGACCAGCCGCCGAAGTCAAAAAGCCGAAAATTAGAAGGAGCAGGATGATCCGTGGTCTCGAACGCGTCCCTTTCATTACTAGCCTCCGCACGTTTGATCAACGAACCCGCTATATATATTATAGGCGTCTGAGCATAGTCAAGCCTTGTACGAGCCTTCTACGATTCTGCGGCTACCCGCTTGGTAGCAAGCCCCAGTTTTCGGCCTTCGCGGGTGGCGCAGACATCGTCCTGGGATGTCTGCGATCAAGCGGGTAGCTACATGACGGCGGACGAAGCGCACAAAGCGTCTCAGGCGTCTCAGCCGTCTCCCGCCGAGCGTTCCGTCCTCCTATTCTTAATCTGCAATGGACACCTATCTTCGCTGTCAACCGCAACACTCTCGTTTATGCCGGTCTCCGAAGCTTACCCCGGCGCGCCTCGCTGCCTTCCGGGCCAATGCCCGCAAATCCACCGGTCCCCGCACCGCGCAAGGCAAAGCGCGCTCGTCAATGAACGCTCTCAAGCACGGGCGCTATGCCCGCCGCCTCACCCAAGCGCTCGAACGAACGGGCGAGCGGGAGCAACTGGAGCTTTACTGGAGCATCGTGAAGAGGATCAGCCTGCATTTCCGGGTGGATTGGAATCGGGAACAGCATAAGACGGAGCGGCTGGCGCGCGAGGTTTGGTGCTATGGCTGGAAGGTGGCTGGGGGAGGAAGAACGAACCCAGGAAGTCCTGGAGGCTCAAGCAGCTCGGAAATTAACTCCCTATCCCCAATTCAGATTAGAGGCAACGCGCGTGGGAGTGCGCTGCGGTTTGTCTTCGGACGGCGACGGCGGCGCCGCCTGACGGCCCGCGTGATTCCGCTCCTGAGCCTGGGCAGGCTCTTGGCGTTCTGGCGGCTGAGTTCATCCGCGTTTGCGACCGAGGATCAACGTGACGGTTGGTTATAACAACCTTATTGACAATACCCGTGATCTTGATTAACCTCAATATTCCTGGAGGTTTGTCTGCGTCGATCAGATGCTCGAAAGCCCGGCGACGCCAATGCTTCACTCCGGCATAGCGAAGCGGTTGTACTGGAGCAAGCTCTCAATAACAGGTCTGGTAACCCGTCTGAGGCGGACTGTCGCATCTTCTCGGTCCGCTAACGTTCCTGAAGGTTCCCCAATTTTCTTCCCGGGAGGCGCCCATGAGATTCCCAGCGAAACTAATTTGCCTGCTGATGGGGTTGATGGTGTGCTTTTTCCTGCTTCCAAAGTCCTCCTCGGCCCAAGTTTCTGATCCCGACGACATTTTGGAGCAGAATCCTGTGACTCCTCAGGATGTGGACGCCGGAGCCGGTGTTCAAACCACCGAGCCAAATGCTCAAGGACCGAGCACGCAAGATGTAGCGGGCGGCGGCATCATCGGTCCGGACTATGTGCTCGGCCCGGAAGACGTGCTCACCATCACCGTTTTTAATCTCCCGGAGATGACGCAAACAGTCCGTGTGGAAAACGATGGCACGGTCACCATAAAACTGCTGGGCCGGATCCGCGCTGCGGGGCTTACTGCGACCCAACTGCGCGACGAGTTGCAGAAGGAATGGGGGGAAAACTACCTTGAAGATCCGCACGTCACCATTTTTATCAAGCAGTTCCATGCGCGTCCGGTTTCTGTGGTCGGAGCGGTCGCGAAACCCGGCCTTTACCAATTGCCCGGCGAGCGCACGCTGGTTCAGGTGATTGCGATGGCTGGTGGCGTCAACATGCCGGGTACGGGAACGGGGAATGCCGTCGGGGCTGCACCTGCCGGACGGTGGGTTTACATCACGCGGAAAGACGGCTTCCCAGGCCTCAAGCCAATGAAAGGCTTGGACGTTCTGGCTCGCGACCAAATTAAAGTCGACTTGGGACGTCTCCTTTATACCCACGACAGCGCCCTGGATATTCCCATCGAAGCCTTTGATACGGTAACGGTGAGCAAAGCCGGGATTGTCTACGTGCTTGGCGCTGTGAAAAGGCCCGGAGGTTTTACCCTGGAAGATCGGGATAGCCTCACAGCTCTGCAAGCTCTGGCGCTGGCAGAGGGATTTACGGAAAATCCCAGTAAGAAGCACTGCAAAATCATTCATACCCTGTCGAACGGGACGCGGACAGAAAAGACGATTGACCTCGGCAAGATCATGAAAGACAAAGCAAAGGATCCCCTCCTGACCGCCAATGACATCCTCGTGGTGCCTGACAGCACCGGCAAGCTTATTGGCAAACAGGGCTTGTCCATGGGCCTTGGCACTCTTACGGGTCTAATTATCTGGCGCGGCGTGCTGTAACCTGATTTTCCCTTAGGAGCCCAATGGACGAGCTTGAGAGACGCCAGCGGATGTTGCCTCCGGAAGACACCCTCGCGACAAGAGACAGGATGCAGTCGCTCGAGGTGCAGCAGCCGGTCGTCGACGTTTATTCCGAAGAAGTGCCTCACCTTCTCGACTACTGGGCCATCATCAGGAAGCGGCGATGGGTGGTGCTCGCATGCCTGGTCGTCGTGTTTGCGACCGTGGCGATCGGGACATTGAAGGAAAAGCCGGTTTATCAGGGCAAGGTGTTGATCGAAATTGATCCTCAGCCGCCGAACGTTGTGAATTTTAAAGAAGTGGTCAGCGTTGATCCTGTTGATGTCGAGGCCTACCTCGAAACCCAGTACAAGATACTGAAAAGCCGGAGTCTGGCGGAGCAGGTTGTGCGGGATTTGCAGTTGTACCGCATCCCGGAGTTTTACAAGGCGCGGCTTTTTTTTGGATTAGTCTACCAGGCCCCGAAAATTCTTCCTTCGCCTTCCGAACCGAATCCCGACGTGAATGCAGACTATTACCGCAACAGCATCTCGCATCTTCAGGGCTCTATTGACATCAGCCCGGTGCGGCGCAGCAATCTGGTTCAGGTATCGTTCGACTCTTACAATCCCGAAGTCGCGGCGCAAGTTGCCAACAAGCTGGCAAACGATTACATTATCCAGAACCTGGAGGTGAAGTGGAACGAAACGATGAAAGCATCCAAGTGGCTCGCGGGCCGCTTGTACGAGATGCAAGCAAAGCTGGAAAAATCAGAGGATGAATTGCAAGCCTACGCGCGGTCGCGCGGAATTCTCTACATCGACACCAAGGATAACAGCCAGCAAAGCTTGGCCAGCGCCCGCATGGAAGAACTCATGCAAGAGTACGGGCAAGCGCAGTCTGCCATGTTCGAGCAGAAGGGGCTCTATAGCCTGGTGAAGAAGGGGAAAGTAGAAGACTTGCCCGGGGTGCTGAATAACGGTCTAATCCAGAACCTCGAGGAGAGTATGGCGAACGCGAAAGAGGAGTACGCGACCATCACAACCTGGGTGAAGCCGGACTATCCGAAGGCGCGGCAGGTTCAGCGGCAGATTAAAGCCCTGCAAAATGAAGTCGATCGGCAGAAAGCCGCAATCATCGCAAACATCGTTCAGAACTACAAGTCTTCAGAACACCGCGCAAAATATCTTGCGGCGGCCATCAATGAACAAAAGAAGGGAATGTCGGCGCTGAATCAGAAGTTGGTGCAATACAACATCCTGAAGCGCCAGGTGGATTCGAACCGGGAGCTTTATCAGGGCCTGCTCCAGCGGATGAAAGAAGCGCAGGTTTCCGCCGGACTTACCGCCAGCAACATCCGCATTGTCGATACGGCGATTGTGCCGAAGGCTCCCGTCAAACCGCGTGTTTTTTTGAATTTGGCTCTCGGTTTAATCGCGGGTCTGGGGTTAGGCGTGGGGTTGGCTTTCTTCCAGGAATACCTGGACAAGACACTTAAGACCTCCGATGATGTAGAGCGGCTGCTGCGCCTGCCTTCCTTGGGTATTCTCCCCAAGTTTGCTCTTAACGGAAACCATCATGAAGTGGATGAGGAAGAAGGTCTCGTTCCAGTCCATCCCAACGGCAATAACGGTCACTTGGCGCCGGCGATCCAGGCGACACCTGAGGTTGCCGAAGCTTTCCGGTCGCTGCGTACCTCAATCCTGCTTTCCGCCAGTCCTGTTCCAAAGCTTCTCTTGATCACCAGCGCGCTGCCCAGCGAAGGCAAGACGACGACAGCCGTGAATCTAGGCGCTACGCTCGCCAGCCTGAATACGAAGGTAGTGATTGTCGATTGTGACATGAGGCGTCCCGCGTGCCACCGCTCGACCGGCGTCGAGAACAAGCCGGGATTTGTGCAGTGCTTGACGGGCCATGCGACTCTCAAGGAGGCCATCCTTCCCGTCCCGGGCGTGCCCCACCTGAGCGTGATCCCTTGCGGACCAATCCCTCCGAATCCTGCCGAGGTTCTTTCTTCTCGCATGACGGGTGACCTGCTCCGAGAGCTGCGGACTGAATTTGAATTTGTGCTCGTCGATTCGCCTCCGATTCTCAGCGTTGCGGATAGCCGGATTCTTGCCACGCTGACGGACGCTACCGTGCTTGTGACTCGCGCCCATTCCACACCCTACGACGTGGTGCGCCGCGCGCGATCTCTGCTCTATGGCGCGAGCGCCCGCGTCCTGGGCGTCGCGCTCAACGACGTTGACCTGCATCGCGACGGCTACGGCTACATGAGCGGAGGCTATGGCTATGGTTACGGCTACGGGAATGGAAACAACGAAACCTCAGAAGACCAGGATTCATACACTCTATAATACGGGTGCAGAGAGCCGGCACCCGAAACCCGGCAGTGCCTCGATGAGAAGGTGAGCGAAACGTCTAACAGGTTGCTGAAAGGCGTCGGAAAACTGTCATCCTGAGGAGTTGCTCATGCCGCTTTGCGACACCCCGAAGCACGAAAATTACCCCACACCCGCCCTCCTTCGTCGGGCACCCTCTCCCGTGGGGAGAGGGTGGCGAGCGACGCGAGCCGAGTGAGGGGTCTCGCGCTGAAATTTTCGGAGCAGTCATCACGTGCTT
>JBOGJS010000242.1:0-9277 GCA_050745365.1 Terriglobia bacterium | reverse complement strand
GGCGCAGACATCGCGCATTTCGCGACGTCTGCGCCACCCAGATTACCTGTATACCTATTTCGCGGACACTACACTAACTCGATCGGAAAATGCATTTTTCCACTCTCTGTTACATTACGGATCGCCGAGGCTTGCATCGTTACCCCTTGAGCGGCTTTCTTGTTCGAGCCGTCGAGGCAGGCATTGGAATGATTCAAATTCGCGAAAAGGATCTGGAAACGCGGGCTCTTTGCGAATTGGCAGAGCTCGCAGTTGCAAGCGCGCGAAAGGGAGCTAGCCTGATCGTGATCAATGACCGGCTGGATATTGCCCTTGCTTCAGGAGCTTCGGGCGTTCATTTAGGCAGTCACTCTCTGACGGCCTCGGCAGCCCGTTCCATTGCTCCTGAAGGTTTTCTGGTGGGGGTTTCCTGCCACTCTTTGGATCAGGCCCGTGCTGCGGAATCAATGGGAGCCGATTATCTGTTGCTGGGCCCTATCTTCGAAACTCCCTCGAAGCTGGCTTTCGGCCCACCCCTGGGAGAAGCGAAGCTGAAAAAAGTTATCGAGGAAGTCAAAGTTCCCGTGCTCGCTCTCGGAGGAATTACGCCGGAACGAATTCCGGCTTGCATCGAGGCCGGGGCCTCCGGCATTGCGGGCATTCGGATTTTTCAAGAAGCGCCAACGCTCTCGGAACGCGTGAAGCAACTGTCCGGGTACTTCAGCCGCAAAGGGGTGTGATAAAGCGATATGGGGAAAACTCCTGCCCTTCAGGCGACGTCACTCTTTCGGACGCATCCGCACCTCTATGAAATCAACACCTGGGCATGGATTGAGGAGATCACCCGCCGCTATGACCGACCTGTCTGCCTGGGCTCGGTGCCCGAAGAAGAATGGGACAAATTCAAACAGATGGGGTTTGACGCCATCTGGCTGATGGGCGTTTGGAAGAGGAGTGTGGCCGGAAGAACTATTTTTCGAACCGACCTCGGCGCATTCGCCGCCTTCGACGCAGCGCTGCCCGGCTGGACGCTCGCCGACGTGGTCGGTTCACCTTACGCCATCGGGGATTACGTTCCTGATCCGCATTTCGGGGGCTGGGACGATCTCGATCGCGCGCGCGATGCGCTGCGCCGGCGCGGCATCCGGCTGATTCTGGACTTTGTGCCCAACCATACCGGCATCGATCATCCCTGGGTGGGCGCGCATCCGGAGTTTTACGTGCAAGGCAAGCTGGAAGACTTCAGAAAACATCCTTCCGAATTTTTCCTTGCCGAGCAAGGTCAATCGGCTGCTTTCATCGCACATGGAAAGGACCCGTACTTCCCCGCGTGGCCGGATACCGCGCAATTGAACTATTACAATCCTGCCCTGCGTGAAGCGATGCTCGGCATCCTGCGGTCGATTGCCCTGCACGCCGACGGCATTCGCTGCGACATGGCGATGCTTCCGCTGAACGACGTCTTCGCCCGCACCTGGGGTTCGCTGCTGGCCGGCTTCAAGACCCCGCAGGAAGAATTCTGGCCGGCCGCAGTGGCGCTGCTGCCCAACTTTGTTTGGATCGGCGAAGTCTATTGGGACCTGGAATGGCGGATGCAGCAGCTCGGAATGACGTACACCTACGACAAGCGGCTTTACGATCGGTTGCGAAGCTGTCCTCCAGCCGAGGTGCGCCTCCATTTAAAGGCGGGGCCTGGCTATCAGAGCCGCCTGGTCCGTTTCCTTGAAAATCACGACGAAGCTCGCGCCGTGCAGGCGTTTGGAAGGGAAAAGCTCCGCGCTGCCGCCACCCTCGCGGCCACGTTGCCAGGAATGCGCTTTTACCATGAGGGACAGCTTGAAGGCAAGAAGTTGCACCTGCCCATCCAGCTCCGCCGCGCGGCGAATGAAACACCGGATCCGGAGATTCAGGCCCTCTACTCGAAACTCCTGGCGATGACCCAGGAAAAAGTTTTTCATGAAGGGGAGTGGAAGCTTCTGGACGCGACTCCCGCCGGCGACACCAGCTTTGACAATCTTATCGCCTATCAATGGCAAACGGCCGATGCTCTCAAGGTGGTGGTGGCGAACCTCAGCCAGGATCCTTCGCGGGGCCAATTGCTTCTGAGTTCTCGCCCAAGGCGTCGAGGCCGGTGCGTGTTTTTCGATCAGTTGAGCGGAAAGAGCTACGAACAGGATGGACGGGATTTCGCCGAGAACGGTCTCGCCATCAACCTCGATGGCTTCGGCAGCCAGATTTTGGACTTATCCCCATAGACGATCGAGACAGGCCTTTTGGCGAGAATTCTTCCGGAGGACGCGGCGGCGAAGCTCGCGGAACTCGTCCGCGTCAATCTTCTGGACGGTGCCACGGCCCCGCTGAGGGGTGAAGGCGAGAATATGGTCGAGGTCGGGATGACGCTTCAGAGGGCTTTCGAGGCGCACGGCATCGCGGGGCGAGCAGAAATCGATGAGAGATTTTGCCCCAACATCGCGTCCGGAGGAAGCAGCGCGCGCCAGGCCGACAAGGCGCTTGCGGTCTGCCTCGTAGCAGAGAAACAGGTCTCCGCGCTGAACCTCTTCGCGCAGATAACGGAGGCTCGAAGCGCTCCGGATCCAGCCCTCATTCCCCATTTCATATGGGCCACGCGCGCGCGAAAAAAAGTATTCGTCAAACTTCCAGCCGCGCCGTGTGTTGATCTTGAAAACCCAAAAATTCACGCGGTGATTGCTTCTTAGGTCATCGAGTCGATGAACCGATGATCTAATGAGGATCAATCTAACTTTATAACTCGCGCAAGCCGCACAGCGGAGATGGCCTGGATTTCCTTCAGAATCCCGTCCGGCACGTTCTGATCCACGCTGACGAGGCCAATGGCCTCTTTGAGCTGAGGATTGCGGCCCAGGTTGAAATTGGCGATGTTCACCTTCGCTTCGCCGAGCACCGTGCCGACTCTTCCGATAACACCGGGCACATCCTGATTGCGGATGTAAAGGATCGTGCCTTTGAGCGGCGCCTCAATATCAATGTCGTTGATGCCCAGAATGCGGAGAGAATCTTGAGGTCCGACCATGCCCAGTACTGAGGCCGAGCCTTCTCCCGCACGCAAGGAGATGCCGAGCGAGTTGGAAAAGGCGGCACGGCGAGCGCTTCTCAGCTCGTTCACCTCAATCGCTCGCGACTGGGCCAGAGTTCCGGCATTAATCAGGTTCGCCTGCGTTTCTTCGGAAAGAACCTGGTTCAGCAGTCCCTTCAGCACAGAGTTCTTGACTAAGTGTGTGTTCAGATCAGCGAGCCCGCCATCATAGCTGATCCTCACCTCCGTAGGGCCTCCCTTCACGATCTGACCAATGAAGGAGCCCAGCTTTTCACCCAACTGAAGGTAAGGGCCAAGCTTTTTATACTCTTCCGCAGAAATCGAAGGCAGGTTTACAGCATTGCGCGCGACTCCCTGGAGTAGGTAATCGCGGACCTGCTCGGCGATGCGGATGCCGACGATCTCCTGCGCTTCTTCGGTAGAGCCGGCGATGTGCGGGGTCACAACGACTTCCGGATGGTTCACCAGGCGGGTGTCCGCCGGGGGTTCTTTCTGGAAGACGTCGAGCGCCGCTCCCGCCACTTGGCCGCTCTCAAGCGCCTGAAGCAGGTCGGCCTCGCAGATCAGTTCGCCTCGCGCGCAGTTGACGATCCGTACGCCCTTTTTGGTCATGCTCAGCGTATGGCCGTTCAGCAGGCCCAGGGTTTCCGGGGTTGCGGAGCAGTGCAGGCTGATGTAGTCGCTGCTCCTCAAAACCTTTTCCAGGGAAACCAGCTTGACGTTCTGCTGGCTCGCGACGAGGGAGGAAACGAACGGGTCGTGGGCAATAACTTCCATCTGGAAGGCCTGCGCCAGCCGGGCCACGTCCATGCCAATCATGCCGAGACCAATCAGCCCCAGCCGTTTTCCACGCAGCTCATAGCCCATGAACTTCTTCTTTTCCCATTGGCCGGCTTTCATCGACGCGTTCGCCTGCGGGATGTGGCGCGCCAGGGCCAGCATAAAACCGAGCGTCTGCTCAGCGACGCTCGCGGCATTGCCGCCCGGTGTATTCATGACGACAATGCCTTTTTGGGTGGCGGCGTCAAGGTCTACGTTGTCGATGCCAACCCCCGCGCGCCCAATGGCGCGAAGTTTGGGCGCCGTCGCGAGCAGGTCCGCCGTCACTTTCGTGGCGCTGCGGATCACGAGCGCTTCCGCATCCCGGATCTCCTCCTTCACGCCATCTTTCTTTCCGGCAAGATAAACCACATTAAACGAAGACTCTGCTCGCAAAATTCCGAGCGCGCTTTCCGAGACGTTATCTGAGACAAGAATTTTCATCATCGCGCTCCCACACGCTGTTCCGTGCTTTCCGCGTATTTGAGATAGGTTTCCTGGGCAGCTCTCACACCGGAACCTAGCTCCAACTTGTGCCCCAGCTTGGCCAGCGTAATTTCGAGCGCTGCAACAATAGCGAACAAATCCACCGCATCAAAATAGCCGAGATGTGCGAGGCGGAAGATTTTGCCTTTCATGGTGCCTTGACCGTTGGCCATAATGGCGCCAAACCGCGAGCGCAATTCTTTGATGATCGCTCCGGAATCGAGGCCCTCCGGCGCGCAGACCGCCGTAACGGCGTTGGCGGGCGCGGCCGTGGCAAAGAGCTTAAGCCCCAGCGCCTTGGAGGCTTGCCGGGTTCCATCCGCCAGCATCGCCGCGTTCGCGATGAGATTTTCTCGCCCAATTTGCTTGATGTAGCCGAGCACGCCGTGCAGGCTGACCACCAGTGAGGTAGCCGGAGTATAAGAGGTTTCACCTTTGGCCAGGTTCTTGCGCTCTTTCGCTAAATCAAAGTAGAAGCGCGGGCTCTTGGAATTTTCGATCGCTTTCCATGCCTTCTCGCTGACGCTGGCAAAGGCAAGACCCGGAGGCATCATGGTGGCTTTTTGCGAGCCGCCGATCACGACGTCCAGTCCCCACTCGTCCGGGCGCAGGTCCGTGGTTCCCAGGCCGGTAATGGCATCCACCACCAAAACCGTCTCCGGAAGCTTCCCCACCGCGGTTCCCAGATCTTTCACGTCGTTGCTGACGCCGGTGGAAGTCTCGGTGGCCTGAATGAACGCGGCGCGGAACGGGCCGAACTTTTCTAACTGCCGCTTCATCTCTTCAATGTTCACCGGCTGGCCGTACGGGGATTCCACTTTCACCGCTTCAACACCGTAAGCCTGCGCCAGCGCAAGCCAGCGCTCGCCGAATTTGCCGGCGGTGCCCACGAGAACGCGATCGCCGGGTGAGCAGAGGTTCGCCACGGCGCCTTCCATGGCACCGGTACCTGAGCTTGAAAATAAGATCACGTCATTTTTCGTATTGAAGTAGTAGCGGAGCAACTCCAACGTCTCGCGCACCACCTGGCGGAAATCCTCCGTGCGGTGATGGATGTCGCGCGTCGCGGCGCGAATCTGGGCTTCAACAAGAAGAGGAGTCGGGCCGGGAGTGAAGAGTCTTTCCTTGATAATTCCACGCATGAGTCATTTATCCTCGACGGAAATTTAGCTGGGTTTCAGGCGGGCCACCCCTGCTGAGGAATGCCGGTCCATGCCCCAAAAGCCAAAGCCGTCAGTTTAGTGGCGGGTACGCAGGTTTGTCAAAGTTGTGCATGGCTTCCGTTGTGGCGACTGGCCATATAGCGCTTCGCGTGTTCAACCAGTTGTGCCGCCTCCGGTAGCTCATCAATGCCCTTCAAAACGAGGGGGTCGTTTTTCACTGCCAACCGATCCGCAACTTGCATTCCGTAAACGGTGCTCAAGACATCTTCCTGGATGTGAAGCTTGATGTAGTCCAGATTGTTCGCGACATCCTGATCGGAAACCCGGATCTTTTCCTTTCTGAGATAGTTCTGGAAAGCCTGGACGACCGCCTCGTCTGGGTCGAAATTCTTCGGCACATTCGGATGGGTCGAGAGATACTCTTTGCCGAAATTGAAGAAGGCGCTATGCGCCCGGAGTTTCTGCTCAACGGGGATCAGTTTTGGCTCTTTGAATTCCACGTCTGGAGTGATGCCGCCGCCGCCATAGACCTTGCGTCCGCCGTCGGTGTAATACACGTGGCTGTGTGAGGGTGTCGCCCCGCCATCGTGATTGTAGTAATCCCAGAGAGACATATCGGAATAACTGCGCTGAATCAGGCGTCCGCTGGGCGTGTAGTAGTGCGCCGTAGTGAGCGCAAGCCCCGTGTTATCGCTCAGAGGATAGACGGTTTGAACCAACCCTTTGCCAAAGCTCGTCTGGCCTACCACAAGGGCACGATCGTGGTCCTGCAAGGCGCCGGTCACGATCTCCGCGGCGCTGGCTGTGTTGCTGTTGATCAGCACGACCATCGGGTATTGCTCCCCATGGCTTCCTCCCGTCGCGTAATAACGTCGCTCCCTGGAATTGCGTCCATAATGGTAGACTATAAGCTGATTCTTCTCGAGGAAATGATTCGCCACCTCCACAGCCTGCTGAAGGAGACCGCCGGGATTCGAGCGCAGGTCAAGGATGAGGCCGCGCAGATGCTTCGCATCGAGGCGCTTCAGGGCAGCCGTCAGTTCATCATTCGTGGTTTCATCAAATTTGGTGAGGCGGATATAACCCACTCCCGGACGGACCATGAAGGCCATATCCACGCTGTGCTGCGCAATTTGCGCGCGCGTGATGGTGAACTCAAGAGGCTTTGAGCCGCCCACCCGGCTCACGGTGACGTGCACCACCGTTCCCTTGGGGCCTTTCAGCAAGGTCGCCACTTGATCCACGCTCAAACCCTGGGTGGGCTTCTGATTTACTTTGACGATCACATCTCCGGCCCGGATACCCGCACGCATCGCGGGTGAGCCGTGGAAGGGATAGACGACGACCGTCACCAGGCGATTCAACGAACTTAACTGTTGCTGGATCACCATCCCGACGCCGAAATACTCTCCTTCCTGGTCTTCCCGGAGTGCCTGAAAAGCTTTCGGGCTGAAAAAATTCGAATGAGGGTCAAGGGTCCGCAACATGCCCGGGATCGCACCCACCGTCATGCTGCCTGCCGGACCATAGATAGCGTCGTCAGGATTGACGTGGTCCGCATAGTCCTGCTGAACCACGCTATAGACGCGCGTAAACTGTCTGAGGCAGGCTTGCAGGCCGGAATCTTCCGTGTCCTGCCCTGTGGCTTCTACGCGGCTGCCGTAGATGCCACCCAGAACGGCGCACAAAATAATTGTTGAGATGACAATCCACAGCGTGCGACGGGTCTGTTTCATTCCGACCTCAATCCAAACCGATTATAGCATGCGTGGTGGAGAGCATAAGCCGTAGGACCGATGGCGTGCGGAGCGTTCACTCGACAGCCTTATTCAGCAACTTTTCGGGTGCGGGAATTCCGCGAATACGGTATGCACGATACGCTCTGAGTTGTTACTGCATTCCCCGGCTCGCCATATATCGCCGGGCATGCACCATGAGCTCTTTTGCTTGCGCGAAGCTGTCAGTTGCCCTCTGAACGAGGGGGTCATTGTCTACCCGGATTTGGTTCGCCGCGTTTTCGCCATAGATCGTCCCGATCAGTTGCGCCCGGATGTGCTCGCGGATAAATGCCTCGCTGCTTTTGAAGTCCTGGTTCGAAATCGGAATGTTTTCCGAAACCAGGAACTTGCGGAATGCCTCCATCGCCTTGCTTCCCGGCCTGAAATCGGGCGGCACCGTCTTATGGCTGGCGAGATAGCTGTCCCCAAAATCGAAAAACGCGCCGGCATCCACCAGCTTCTGTTCTGTAGGATTGAGCTTCGGGAGCGGCACTGCAACGTCCGGGGTGATTCCGCCGCCGCCGTACATTTCGCGGCCGCCATCGGTGAGGCGCACCTGCGTATGGGGCAGCGATGCGAGGTCGTACTGATAATAGTAGTCGTAGAGTGAGATGTTTGAATAGTCGCGCTGGATGAGGCGGCCGCTGGGTGTGTAGTAACGCGCCGTGGTGAGCAGCAGCATCGTGTCATTGCTCAGCGGGAATTCTGTCTGCACCAGCCCCTTGCCGAAGCTGCGCTGCCCCATCACAAGCGCGCGGTCATGGTCCTGCAAAGCGCCGGTTACAATCTCGGCAGCGCTGGCCGTATCTTTGTTGATGAGCACCACAATGGGATACTCAGGGCCCTGCTCTCCGTCAATGGCGTAGTAACGCTCCTCAGGTGAATGCAGCCCGTAGTGGTAAACAATGAGCTGGTTTTTTCTGAGAAAATGGCTGGATACGGCCACCGCCTGCTGCAGCAACCCTCCACGGTTGCCCCGCAAGTCGAGAATGAGCGCTCGAATGTTCTGCTGCCCCATTCGGTTGAGGGCCGCTGAAAGCTCCGGATTCGTCGTCTCGTTGAAGGCATTGATGTGAATGTAGGCAACACCCGGCCGGATCATGAAAGCCACCTCTACGCTGGGCGTGGTGATCTTGTCCCGCGTGAGTGTGAACTCCAGCGGTTTCGGGGAGCCTTCGCGCACCACGGCAATCCGCACCTGGGTGCCGCGTGGACCCCGCAACAGATTCGCCACCGTCGTGGTGTCCATATCCGCCGTGGATTTGGCGTTCACCGCAGCGATCACGTCTCCAGGCCGCAGGCCGGCACGGAAGGCGGGAGAACCTGGCATCGGCTCGTCCACTACCGTCACCATCTTCCCGGATTTCCCGAGCCTCGGAGCAATCCTCATTCCGACGCCAAAGTAATTTCCGCTCATCTCCTGACGCAGCTTTGCAAATTCCGTGGGATCGAAAAAGTTGGAGTGCGGGTCCAGGCGGCGGAGCATCCCCGGGATCGCTCCCACGGAGTTGTCACCTGACGGCCCGTAGATGGCAACGTCGGGACTGACCGGATCTGCGTAATTGGCTTCGATCAGTCCGTAAGCTTCGCTGAATTGTTTGAGACTGGGATTGAGGCTCGGACCGTGATGAAGGGCACCTTTGCTTGGGAGGGGCGCCGTTCCCACTTTGGACGTCTGCCCGGCCCACAGGGTCAGCACGCCGAGCATCACGGCCCCGATTGTCCAGCGAACAACCCGCCCTGATCTTGACATGGATAGTGATCTCCTGCTGGCCAGTATAACATCCGCTCTCAGCCGCCGCATCCGATCCTCGGCTCGGGGAGTGGGTCGGTTTGATGTAGAGGCAGCTTCATGCCGCCACTTGGCGAGGTAAACTCGCCTTTACAATTTCAAACTGACCCACTACCCGGCTCGTGCCGGCTGGCGTCGAAAGCGGAGTTTGGTGGGCGGGCGCAGACCTTGGAAGGTCTGCGCC
>JBOGJS010000241.1:0-1661 GCA_050745365.1 Terriglobia bacterium | reverse complement strand
TGCGAGGGTCGGTCTGCGCCAGCAAAATGTTGTCGCGATTGAAGCCAAAGTGCTGGCCTTCGAGGTTCACAAGCGTGCGCACCAGAAGTCCTGCCCCGGCAAGCAGCACCAGAGAGACAGCCACTTGCAGCACAATAAGTCCGTTAGTCAGCCCCGATTGTGGCCGTCCGCCCGCGGGAGCGCCCTTCATCGCCTCGCTCAACTCTGTGCGGCTTACGCGAAGCGCGGGAACAAGCCCAAACCCGAGCCCCGTGATTACCGAGACGGCGAGCGTGAACGCAAGCACGGCGGGATTTGTCGCGACGCGCATTACCAAGTCGCGGCTTACGAGGGTTGAAAGGAGATGGACGCCCCAGTATGCCAGCAGTAAGCCCGCGAAGCCGCCGAAAATGCCAAGCAGCACACTTTCCGTCAGCATTTGGCGGACAAGCCGGGCGCGGCTCGCTCCTACCGTCAGACGCATGGCGATTTCTCTCTGCCGCGCCGCGGACCGCGCGAGCAGCAGGTTTGCCACATTAGCGCAGGCCACAAGCAACACGAGCGCCACAATGCCCATCAGGATGCCCAGAGGCTCCGAATACAGATCTCGAACCCGCGAGATGCCGGTGCGACCGGGATCCAGTTGCACGTAGGCGTGCTAAATCGCTCGCCGGTCACCCGCTGAGGGCTTTGCTCCAATTTGCGCCGCAAGGAACTGACGAAGCTGAACGTCGAGAACAGCTTGCGCTTGGGCGCGCCTGACGCCGGGCTTTAGACGGCCGATAAGATCCAACCAGTACTCGTCTTTCGCTGTTAGGCGCCGGATACTCCGGCGCTCACGCCGACGACCTGCTTTCAGGTGGAAGCCAGTTGACGGCGGTCAGTTACGGGGTCGACATTAACGAATTTCCAGGAAACCTGATCGAGTGCAACTGTACCGTGCCAACCCGGCTTAACCCAAGTTTCGGTGAGATTTTCTACACTACGAATGACCGGGTCTCTAATTACAACGGGCTGGTATTTGCAATCAGAGGGAGGTTCGGCCAAAAGTTTATCGACGCTTCTTATACGCGATCATCTTCGAAAGACGATGAAGGCGTGTATCCCACGCCCACAGACCCTTATCAATATGACTCACCATCCGCGTGGGACGCGCCTAACCGGTTTTCTTTGGCAGGGACCTATCAGCTTCCGGGGCTGAATCAGGGGCGTGGCTTGGCCGGGCATATTACGGAGGGGTGGGAGCTCAGCGGCACCTCCATTTATCAGACGGGATACCCATTTACCGTTGCCAATTACGCTCCATTCTCGCCCCTCCGGAACGCCAGTGGACAAGTCATTGGTTTCGCTCCCGGCAGTGGAGACTACCTCGCTGATGGGGACAACTTTTCTTATCCGGATGTGACCAGTTACGCTGAAAGTACGTCCCGTAGCGCTTTTCTGGGCGGCATCTTTTCCCCCGGCGAGTTCGCCGCCCCAGCCCTGGCGACAAACGGCAACGAAAAGCCCGGCCAATTCCGTGAGCCGGGCTTTGCGGAGACAGACCTCGCCCTGATAAAAAACACCAAGATCGGCGAGCGCGCGAATTTAGAGTTAAGGTTTGAGTTCTACAATATTTTTAACACTCCGAATCTTGAGAATGTCGATTTAGGAATGACGGACGCAACCTTCGGGAGAGCGAC
>JBOGJS010000240.1:0-13443 GCA_050745365.1 Terriglobia bacterium | reverse complement strand
CACCTGATTGGTATCCTCCGGATGGAGGAGCTCGAAAATATTCCTTCCAACCCGCTCTTCGAGTGAGTAACCGAAAATGGGGCTGATGGCGTGGCTGGAGTACAATATTTTGCCCGAAGCGTCGACTAGCGAGATTGCGTCCGAGCTTTTTTCAACCAGCGTCCGGAAGCGTTCTTCGCTTCGGCGCAGAGCTTCTTCCACCTTCTTCCGCTCCGTAATGTCAATCAGTGTCCCTTCGATGAGAGAGTCGTGGCTGTTTTCAACCAGGCTCGCGCCCACCAGGGCACAAATCCGCTGGCCGTCCTGCCGGCGCAATTCGAGCTCGATATTGCTCACGGATTTATGTGTTTGAAGAAGTGTAAGAAGACGCTCAAAATCGCGAGGAGCGAGTACGGTCTCCTGGAGTGTGTATCCCTGTACCTCGTCAGGCTCCCGATAGCCAAACATGCGGGCGCAGCTCTCGTTCAGATCCACAATTCGGCCGTCGAGCGTGGCTCGATAAACGCCGGCCAGGCTGCGCTCAAAAAGCAAACGATAGCGGTTTTCTGCAAATCGTCGCGCCTTTTCCGCCGCGTTAAGGCGCTCGCGCAACGCGTCGACGGTGAGGGATGAAGGATGGGAGATGCTGCCGGGCAAACCGTCATCCATATATGGATGGTACCATATCTCTTAATGTACTGTCATTTGGTTAACTTAGCATCTGAATTACGTCGCGAATCACTGGGACAGGAGAGTAGGCTCCAACGCTTTAGAATTTCCGCGGCCACATCGAAGGCGGCGCGGGGGCGAGCCAATGCCCCGGCGCGGCGGGCAAGAAGGTCTTGCTCTTCCCGGTTTGTAAGCAGCCTCTCGACCACGGGCGCGATTTCCGCTGACGATCGCAGCCAAACCCCAATCTGCCATTTTTCCAACCATCGGCAAGTCCGTTCCTCGTTACCCGGCAGAGGATCAAAGGCAAGCAGCGGGAGCCGGCAAGCTGCAGCTTCCATGACGGAAGCGCCGCCCGGCTTGCTCAGCAGCAGATCGGCCGCCACCATCCACTCGTGCATCTTGTCCACCCAGCCCAGAACACAGGCGTTCGGGACGCCCGCCAGAAGCCGCCGAAGCTCCTTTTCCAGGGCACTGTTTCTGCCGCTGACAAAGGCCATTTGAAGAGGGGTCTGCACTTTTTTGAGCTCTCGAACAATCTGCCCTGGGTTTCCAAAGCCTGTCCCTCCGAACAGCACGAGAAGCAGCGGGAGATCGCCGCGAAGGCCCAGGCGGAGGCGTGTAGAATCGCGCTCCGGAAGGCGGCTAAAAGCGGGATGGATGGGCATGCCGCAAGCAAGGATTTTTTCTCTAGGCGCGCCGGATTGAGCGAGCTCCTCGCCAAGATCAGGGTGAACTACGGGATAGAAATCGATTTCAGGCTGAACCCAGGCGCGATTGAAGTCCATCAGTTCAAGCGCGGTGAGAAAGAAGCGGGCGCTCGTCGATCGCTTCGCGAATGTCACCAGCTCACATGTTCCCACCTCAGTCGCAATCACGATGTCCGGGTTTTCAGCCTGAAGGTATCGACGGAGCGGTTGGCTGCCCGCGCGGTAAAGCCATCCCGGGCCCGTTGAGGGCTGGCGATGCTGATAGCTTTCGAGCCACCTCCAAAGACCTGGCCAGTAACGGAGCGGAATGATGTAGGAATCGTAATAGGCGTGAAACCAGCGGGCACAAAGCTTCAGCGCATCGATAACCTCAATTTGGCTGGCGGGCTGAATCTCCTCGAAGGCCGCTCTTAACGCCTCTCCCGCGCGACGATGAGCGGCCCCATGGGAGACGGTAAGGATTAGGATCTTCGGCATTACAGAAACTCGCTGACCGGGACGAACCTCAAGCCTCGTTTTCGCGCGCCTTCGATAATTGCGGGCAATGCGGCTACTGTAAATGAGTGATCGACCTCGCCCGGTTCGCGCGCCCCACAGCCATCGTGCAGGAGAATCACGGAGCCATCGTGCAGATGCTTGAGAGTTTTCCAAGCGATATCGGCCGGGGTATTCTTCTTCACCCAATCAAACCCCGTGTCCGACCACTGAATGGACCGCATTCCCCGCCGTCGCAGAATCCTAAACAGACCGAACCAGCGCCCGCCATAGGGGCCGCGGAAAGTTGACGGCCGCTGGCCCACGATGCGCTCGATGATCGCCTGCGTCCGATCAATCTCTTCTGCGATCCTTCGGCGCGATTTGAGATAAAGAAAGGGATGCGAATAGGTATGGTTACCCAGACCGTGTTTTTCCTGAACAATGCGTCGCAGCGTTTCCGGAAAGCGCTCCGCCTGCTTGCCATTGACAAAAAACGTCGCCGTGACGCCGTAATGCTTCAGAACGTCGAGGATTTGTTCCGTATACGGGGGGGTTGGGCCGTCGTCGAAGGTGAGGGCGACGCGCTGTTTCCCGCGCGGGCCGCGCACGAGCGAAGGTCCGAGAAGCTGCGAGCTGGGCACAGAGCAGCCGTAGTACAGGAGGGCTACAACCCAGACGACGATCAGAACAATGACTAACGCGATCCCAGTGCTCATGAGGGAGGGTACTCTTATCGCGCCGCGCCTTTTGGGGTTGCTCCAAACGACACCGCATTGGAGTGGTCCGAAGGGGACCGGGCGCAAATCGCCGCAGGAGGTAACCTGCGGATCGCATTCGGTTTAGCTTAGGGACGTCAAACCAGGCGGGGTTGACGCGTCGCTTTCGAAAACTTCGGCACCTTGTCCGCCCGTTCGGGGCCGGGATTTTGCCGTCCTCGTCCCGCAGGTTTCACCCACGGCTATTCACATTTTGCCCTCTTCGGAGCAAATAGCGAAAACGAAGTTGTGCCGTGAATAGGGGCGTGAGGCAGCAACGAGATGCGTGTGAGGCTCAGAGTAAGCCTCCCGCACTCAAAGTCACTCCACCTTACCGTCCAGCTCCTGGCGGTACCATTCGACGGTGCGGCGCAAGCCCTCTTCATAACGTATTTTGGGGCTGTAGCCGAGAACCCGGCGAGCCAGTTGGATATCGGCGAGAGAATCGTGGACGTCTCCCTCACGCGGTGGTCCGTAATCCGGTTTCACTTCGCGGCCGAAGATCCGGTTCAGCAAGGCAATGGTCTTATTCAGCGTGAATTGCTCACCCACACCCACGTTAATCACTTTGCCGGTGGCTTCCGGCGCCTTCAAGGCCAGCAGCGTGGCCTCGACGCAGTTCGCAACGTACGTGAAGTCGCGGGATTGCTCACCGTCCCCGAAAATGGTAGGTGACTGGTGGCGGATGTATGCAGAGACAAAAATGGAAAGCACGCCCGTATAGGGCGAGTAGGGATTCTGGCGGGGACCGAAAATGTTGAAATAGCGGAGCGCCACAGTCTCCAGCCCATAAAGCCGCGTGAAGAGCTGGCAGTAGTACTCACCAGCGAGTTTGCCCAGCGCGTAAGGAGAGAGGGGCCTGGGCGGTTGCGTCTCGACACGGGGGAATTCCGGGTTATCACCATAAGCGGCTGAGGAAGCCGCAAAGACCACGCGCTTCGCCTTGGCATCGCGGGCTGCCACCAGGACATTCAGCGTGCCGTCGAGGTTAACGGCGTTCGAGGTGATGGGATCAGCGATGGAACGCGGGACCGACGGCAACGCTGCCAGGTGGATGACGTAATCCACGCCTTCAAATACGGATCGGATCTTCTGCAGGTCGCGGATGTCCATCTCGTAAAATTCCATTCGGTCGCGCGCCTGTGCCAGGTTTTCTCTCCGGCCGGTAGACAAATCATCCAGCACTCGCACCGTTTCTCCACGCCGCAGCAACTCGTCCACAATATGCGAGCCAATAAACCCGCTTCCACCCGTAACTATGTACAGAGCCATAAGCGATTCCCCGTCAGTATTAAGTTACTTACGTTAACCATTGAGTGTACCATCACCCAGGCGTGCAGTGTAGCAGGCGTGCAGTGTAGCAGGCGTGCTTTATTGAACACTCGTCGGGCATCATGTATCATTGAGTGTGGATGAAAATTTTACGCGGCGAGGGATTTCCTAATGGGGCAAGTACAGGCTGGGCTGCAGGGTGTCGTAATCGCTGAGTCATCGATCTGCTCGATTGACGGGCAGCGAGGCAAGTTGATGTATCGCGGGTACGACATTCATGATTTGGCCGCTCATTCGACATTTGAAGAGGTTGTCTATCTCCTGTGGTACGGCCGGCTGCCCAAGCGCAAAGAGCTCGAGGAGTTGCAGGAAAACCTGGCATCGCATCGCTCGGTGGCACCGCAAATCCTGGATTTGCTGAAGGAACTCCCTCCGCCACAACATCCGATGGAGACGCTGCGAACACTGATTTCGGCGCTTTCGCTCTACGACCCCGAAGCCGAGGAGATGTCTGAAGAGGCGAACCGCCACAAGGCGATGCGGCTGACGGCACAGATGGGCACCCTGGTTGCGGCTTTTGGCCGGGTCAGGAAGGGGAAGGAGCCGGTCGCGCCGGACCCGGCGCTGAACCACGCGGCGAATTTCCTTTACATGCTCACCGGTTCGGCTCCGCACCCCGAAGACGCCCGCTGCTTCGACGTGGCGCTGATTCTGCACGCTGATCACAGCTTCAATGCTTCCACGTTTGCAGCGCGCGTCACCGCCTCCACGCTTTCCGACCTGCATTCCGCCATCACTTCCGCAATCGGTACCCTGAAAGGGCCGCTGCACGGCGGCGCCAATGAGCGCGTGATGCGGATGCTCCTCGAAATTCAAGCGCCAGACCGCGCCGAGCCTTACGTCCGAGATCTGCTCGCGAAAAAGCAAAAGATTATGGGCTTCGGCCACCGCGTCTACCATACGGAAGACCCGCGCGCGACAGAGCTTCGGAAAATGTCAGAGGAAATCGGGAAGCGGGCGAATGAGACAAAATGGTTTGAAATCTCACGAACGATTGAGCAATTGATGATGCGCGAAAAGAACATCAATGCGAACGTGGATTTCTACTCGGCGTCGGCTTATTACGCCCTGCGAATTCCGGTAGAGCTTTACACTCCGGTTTTCGCCACCAGCCGCATTGCCGGCTGGACGGCCCACGTACTCGAGCAGTACGCCGCCAACAAGCTGATCCGCCCGCTGGCCCAATATACCGGCCCAAATAATTTGCACTACCCCCTCATCGACCAGCGTTGAAAGCTTCGGTTATTCCAATCCTTCCTTGAATTCAGATATACTTCACGCGGGGAATATGGCTGACTCCAAGTGGAAAGTCGACGTTCTCCTCCAGGGGAACTGGCGCGGGGCCTCGTCAGTTCTGCTGACGAATGGCCGGTCGCCGGTGCTCGTGGATACGGGAATGCCCCACGATGCCCATCAGTTGGTGAAAGCGCTTGAAGAGCGGCGGCTGAGGACTCGAGACATCCACTTCATCATCAACACCCATTTCCACTTCGATCACGTTTCCAACAACAGCTTGTTCCCTCAGAGTGTGATCTACGCCACACAGCAATCCCACGACTGGTGCCAGGCGCTATACGCCGACCTTGCGGATTCCGCCCGCTGGAAAACCCGGCTGCTTCATTACTATCCCGAAATCTGCCAGTTCGAGAAAGCCGAGGACACCATGTCTAAGCTCCGCAAGATCGCTTTGCGGTGGTGGGACGTGAAACGCATTGGAAGCCCTTCTCAGTTCCGCTGGCTGGAAAAACACGCCCTTCCGGACGGGATCGAGGCGCTCTTTACCACTGGACACGTGCCGGGACATGCCTCCCTGGTGATTCGGAACTGTGCGACCAGAACCCTCGTCGCCGGAGACGCACTTCTCACGCGAACGCATGATGACCGCGTACTCACGATGATTCCTTTTTCTCGCGCTCAATATCGCCGCGATCGAGAGCAGCTTCTATCCATTTCGGGATGGATTATTCCGGGCCATGACGAGCCCTTTATCAATAAAATAACATGCCCTTGACTTCGTGTTCATCGAAGAGTAACTTCAGAGCAAGAGGAGGGCGTCCCATGAGCCGAAAAGTCCTCGTTGTGGAAGACGAACCATCCATCCGGAATTTGATCTATGTCTTGCTCCGGGCGCTAAAGTGCGAGGGTGAAGTCGCTTATAACGACCAGCAAGCTCTCGCGATGGTGAGCCGCGGCGCGTTTGACGCTGTTCTGTTGGACCTGCGTTGTTCGGATGCTTCCCCGGAAGAGGTCGTCTCGCGGATTCATGCGATGCGTCCTAACCTGGTGGGCCGAATCTTGTGCATTACCAGTGAGGTCTCAGACGCAACGACCATGAACATGATTGAAAGCAACTGCTTGCCTTACGTCCGGCGCGGCCAGTTGATGAACGACCTGTGGGATCGCCTCCGGGTTGTCTTCAGCCAGCCGCAGGGCCTCCCCTCCACTCGCTAGCGTGCCATCCCATTTTAAGCTTTTGCGATAGGAACGGGAGGCGCGTACGTAGCGTCGTCTGCCGTGTGTGCAATCCACCGTCGCACACATCGCAAAAGGGGCGATCTCTGCGCCACCCAAGGTGCAAAGAATTACCCGGGGCGGCACACTGGCCTGTCACATTTTGGAACTTTCCGCCTTCACGCCTTGAATTATAAAACTCGAAGCACAAAAGATCGGCACATGGAACCATGAGAGCTTACCCGGCAGGCAGCGATGACGATCTGTTACGCCGCATGCAGGACGGAGATGAAGAAGCATTTGTCGCCATTTATCGGCGCTACCAGGGTGGAATCTATCGTTTTGCCCTTCACATGACCGGGAACTCCGCAATGGCAGAAGAAGTGACGCAGGAAGTCTTTATGACGCTGATTGGCCGGCCTGAGCGATTCGACTCTCAGAAGGGCTCGCTCCAGGCATTTCTTTTCGGCATCGGCCGAAACCACACTTTGCACTGTCTTGAGAGGGAGCGCGAGTTTATGCCGTTGAGCAGGGGTGAGGAGTGGGCAGCGGACGCGCGAGGTTCTGAATCGGGCAAGTTGCTGGATGATCTCGTTCGCGAGGAATCGGTCGAGCGTGTGCGAGAGGCCGTGAAAAGCCTGCCGACGAAGTACCGTGAGGTCGTGGCATTGTGTGACCTCGAAGAGAAAAGCTACGCGGAGGCAGCCCAGATTCTGGCCTGCGCCGTCGGAACCATCCGTTCCCGGCTTCATCGCGCGCGAGGGCTTTTGCTAGCCAAACTCGAGGTACTTCATGGTGCCCCGGCGAATCTGAACGGATGAGGGGACAGAAAGATGGTGCGAGATGACTTGCGAAACGTTCGACAACATTGTGGATGACCTCGCGCGAGGCGGCTTTTGTGACGAAGAAGCGGCCGGCCTGGAACACGTCAAAACGTGCCCGGCATGCGCGCGGCGACTGGCGGAGGCACAAACCCTCACGCTCGCACTCCAGCAGGTTTCCGGTACATGGGAACCAAAGGAAGCCCCGCCTGAATTGGAAAAGTCGCTCCGCATCCGCTTCCGGCAACGGAGAAACCTGACACGGTGGCAGCGGCGGAAGCGGCAATGGGCGATGGGCACGATTGCCGCCGGCATCCTGCTTGTTATCGGATTGAGCATCTGGTTCGCAAGGCCGTCGGCCGCGCGGCGGTACTCTTCACCGGCCATGGAAGGGCCGCATGAGCCCGCGAAGCCATCACCGAGCCGCGCCGTGCCACCGTTGGCTCCGTCTGCGCCGGTGGAGGCGGAAAATCGCCAGCCGGCAGGAACTTCTGACTTTCTGCCCCTGCCTGACGCGGAAGGCGCTCCTCCTGCAACGGAAGAGCAGGTTGTCCGGATTACTCTTCCAGCCTCTGCCCTCCAGGAAATCGGATTTCCAGTTTCGGGACAGCCCACGTCTCGGTACGTCACTGCCGACATTCTCATCGGTGAAGACGGAATCGCGCGGGCTATAAGGATCGTGCAGTGAGAAGCGGGGAGTCGGGTTTGCGGCCTTGTTCGAAAGAAAAGATCGCGGGAGGAAGAAGAATGAAAAAGATGCTGATCACGTTAGCCGCGGTGGTTTTAACCGCTATTGTCGCTCTAGCCCAAGGGCCTCCTCCGCCGCCGCCGCCCGGAGGGGGGATGGCGCACAATTTCTTTTTTGTAACGATGGGCGCGAGGAGAGCCTGGGGCAAGATGGTGACGGGCGCTCCCTACTCCGCAGAGACCGTTACCGAAACCAGGCGAGCATTGAGCGACGGTAATCGTATTGACCGCAAGGAAACCGGATTCGTCTACCGCGACGACCGAGGACGCACACGGCGCGAGCGTACCTTCTCGATGATCGGGCCTTGGGCGTCGGCTGGCAAGCCGATGGAAAACACCATCATCCATGATCCCGTGGCGAAGGTTACCTACATTCTGAACCCGGCGAGGCGGAGGGCCTACAAGGTGCGGTTTGTTCGTCCTCTCCGGCCACCCCGCAGGATGAGACGCAGAAGGGAAGCTTTTGGTACGGTGAGCACTCAGTCTCTTGCACCCAGGACCATTGAAGGACTGAAAACCGAAGGGACGAGAACAACCACGGTGATCCCAACCGGAGGAATTGGCAACGAGAAGCCGATCAGGATTATCTCGGAAAGCTGGTACTCTCCGAAGCTCCAGGTCTATCTCTTGACCAAGCGGAATGACCCGCGCTTTGGTGAAACAATCTACCGATTGACCCACATTAAGCTCGGCGCGCCATCCCCTTCTCTGTTTCAGGTCCCTCCGGGCTACGTGATTCAGAACATGCCGCACCGGCATGTGTTCGGCAGCCGGCCGAAAGCCCCCGGGGAACTAAGACCGAGATCCTGGTAGTACCCAGTTGCTTTGATCAGCGTGCCCCGATACGAGGCAACTGTGCCGACGCGCAAGTGCAAATGAGGAGCTGGGGCACAGGTACGCTAATTAACGCAATCAGTACTGGTCTGCAGATGCGGGCCGTAGCGAGCCGAGGCTCGCGACATATTCCTTGAGCGCTTCACTCCAGGACCGTGGCAAAGAGAACCCGGCCTGCTTGAGCGCTGCCATCTCCATCACGGCATATTGCGGCCGCCGGGCGCGGCGACCCATTTCAGCAAGTGGCTTAACCAGCATCTTGGCAGGGTCCAGGCCCGCAAACTCGGCGGCTCGCTGAGCTAGTTCAAGCCGACCACAGGGCGCGGTGTTCGTCAGATGGTAAAGGCCGTAACGCCCGGCTTCTATTACCTCGCGCATCTTACTTGCCGCGTCTAACGTGTAGGTGGCGTTGGCATACTGATCTGCCGCAACGGTCGAGGTCTCTCCGACAGCAATCTTACGCAGTGCCTTCTCGACGAAGTTCGTCTTTCCCGGTCCGAAAAGCACAGACACCCGGAACGCCCAGGCGTTGGGAGCCTCCAGCACGACGCGCTCCGCCCTCAGTTTCGTCCGACCATAAACACTGATCGGACGTGGGGCGTCGTTTTCTGTATAGGGGGTTCGCTTTTCTCCGTCAAAGACAGCATCGCTCGAAATGTAAGCAACTCGGGCACCAATGTGTCGGGCGGCCTCCACCACAAACCGGGTACCATGAACGTTTACGAGATAGGCCTGCGCGGGTTCGGCTTCGCAAGTATCGGGATCGGGAATGGCCGCCGCGTGGATCACAACTTCCGGCACGATTTTCGAGATTGTAGCTGCTACCTGTTCCTGCCGGGTGATATCCATTTCGGCGCGGGTAAGAGCAAAAACCGTATGGCCGTTCGCGAAGACCTCCATCAGCCCATGCCCAAACAATCCCGCCGCACCCGTAATTGCAATCTTCATGATGCCCTCCTGGTTAGTCCCATGATATCTTTCTCTATCTTAAACGTCATGTCGGAGGGTGGGCAGCTTTGCCGATCAGCTTCAATGGACTCCGATGATGCCACAGATCAAATCACGCCATCTTTCATTCATTCTTGCCGATATGAGGAGAGGGATACCTCGTTCAAGCTTATGGGCCAGCCTCATCTGAGCGTGGTGATTCCCGCCTACAACGAAGCTTTGCGGATCGGTTCGTCACTGGAAAGCATCCGCAAATATTCGAGCGCCAAGATGTTTCCGGTGGAGCTTATTGTTGTGGACGACGGTTCGACGGACGAAATGCCCGCTTTGATCGAGAATCTGGGGGGGGACTGGCCCGCACTGCGCGTTTTCCGTAACGAGCCGAACCAGGGCAAAGGTGCGAGCGTGCGCCGCGGCTTTCTCGAGGCGCGCGGGACATATGTCCTGTTCACAGATGCCGACCTCTCAGCTCCTATGGAAGAGACGGATAAGCTTTTCGCGGCGATGGAATCTACAGCCGCTGACGTGGCCATCGGGTCCCGCGCGCTTGACCGGAATTTGATTGGTGTTCGCCAGCCCCTGTGGCGCGATTTGGGTGGAAGGATGTTTAACCGGCTGGTCCGGATTTTCACGGGACTGGCGATCCGGGACACCCAGTGCGGCCTTAAGCTTTTCCGGCGTGACACGGCTCGGCCTGCTTTCCAGCTTCAGCGGATTCGCGGCTTCGGTTTCGACGTTGAGGTGCTTTTTTTGATCAATCGACTGGGTGGCCGCATCACGGAAGTCCCGGTGCGATGGAACAACAATCCGGCCACCAAAGTGCGTTTCCTGAGAGATTCCGTCCGGATGCTCTGCGATCTCATTCGAATCCGCTGGTGGGACTTAATGGGAACATACGCTAAGGGCGCGCGCACGAACAGCATGAACAGGGCGGGCTGGCGCGGACCTTCTTAGGTCACAATGACCAATGCGGCAGAAACGAACCCGGCAGGTTACAGGAACAAGCAAACCCACATCAGCGTGCAGCGCTACTTTGAAATCTCGCTGCTGTTGATGGTTGCTTCGAGCTTTCTCACTCTTGCCTCCACCGGAAAAGTAGATGCCGTTTCTATTGTCCTGTTCCTGGTGGCACTGGGCGTGAAGCTCTGGAGCTACGCGCGCGGAGAATCCGGCTTTCTCCTTCAGCCGGCCACCGTCACACACCTCGCCGTTGGTTGTCTTATCTTCTTACTCCTGGACTTTGCCGTTCTGAATGGCGGTGCGGCACCACTCGATCGCATCCTTCCCGTCACCGTGCACCTCATCCTGTTCATCACGGTCATTAAAATTTTCTCCGCGCGCCGTTATCGGGACTATGGCTATTTGGCCGCGCTTTCGTTTCTGATGATGCTGGCCGGCGCCGTGCTCACCGTGAGTACAAGCTACCTCGTCGGGCTGACATTCTACGTTCTGTGTGCCATTGCCATGTTCATCAGCTACGACATCAAGAGGGGCATTGAGGCATCCGACGAAGCGCCGCGAGGGCCTTACGCGAGCCTTGGCCGGAACCGAGTCGCCATTGAACATTCCTTACTGCTCACGGCGCTCTGTGCTGCCGGCGGCGTGGCTGCCCTGGGCGCGGTCCTCTTTTTCGTGATTCCGCGTTTCCATACCGCCTACTTCAGCAGCCTGGCTTTCCAGACCCAGAACGTGACGGGATTCTCCGAAAGCGTGCGCCTCGGAGAGATGGGAAAGATCGCGCGTTCGAACCTTGTGGTAATGCGCGTCAAGGTGCAGGGTAATCCCAGCCGGTTTTCTGGCATCCACTGGCGGGGGATTGCTTTGACCAGCTTTACCGGCCGCACGTGGTATAACGAAAACACCGCCGGCCGGATGATCGCCCCGTTGTGGCCCGGACATTTTCTGCTTCCTCCGGCGCCGGCGTGGCACCGCCGGCCGGTTCGTCTTCTACGGTATGAAGTATTGCTTTCGAGCGTCAGCACGGACGTTCTGTTTGTTGCCGCCCAGCCCCGAGAGATCGCAGCCCGGATCCCGGCGATCAGCCTTGATGAGACGCGATCTCTACACAACCCCCAACACGCGTACGTGCCCATCGAATACTCAGTAGTTTCGGATGCGGGATTACCGTCCCCCCACGCCCTTCGCAACGCCGCTTCCCATGAGCCCAAGAGGATTAAGCGCATCTATCTCGAGCTTCCAAAGCTCGATCCCCGGATTGCGGCACTAGCCCAGAACATTACCCGGCAATCCCGGGACAATTACGATCGTGTGCTCGCCATCCAGCAATATCTCGAGCGCAATTTCACCTACACCCTTTCAAACCCAGCCATCGAGCCAGCCGAGCCGGTGGCCAACTTTCTGTTTGTCACGAAAAAAGGATACTGCGCTTACTTTGCCGCTGCCATGGCGGTGATGCTTCGCACACTCGACATTCCCGCGAGAATCGTTAACGGGTTCCATACCGGCACCTACAACCGCCTCGGTGGGGACTTCATCGTGCGTGCTCGGGACGCGCACAGTTGGGTTGAGGTCTACTTCCCTGGATACGGGTGGATACCTTTTGATCCGACTCCCGGTGACTCCGGTGAAGTCGCTGGAGCGGGCTGGGGACGATTGAGCGACTACCTCGATGCTGCAAGCCTCTTTTGGAACGAATGGGTAATCAACTACGATTTCGCACACCAGGCTGTGCTGGCTCAAAAAGCGGACCGGGATTCCAGGCATCTTCGTATCGATGCGCGCTCCTGGTTCGCAACTTTCCGCCAACACGGCGTGGGCTGGGCGGGTGAAGCTGCACGCGCCGCCAGCGTACATCCGCTGCCGGTTCTCGCTCTCCTGCTCATCGCGATCGGCTCAGCCCTCCTCTTTTTTCACCGAAGCCCGTTGGCTGAATTCCGCCTGCGCTGGAACCTGAGATTCCGACGGTCGGGCCGGCCGCTCGGCCCGAGAGAAGCCACGATGACGTATCAGCAGTGGCTTAAAGGCGTGCGTAACAAAGGATTTGATCGGCATCCTTCCGAGACACCGCGCGAGTTCGCCCGCTCCCTCCCTGACCCCGAATTAAGGGCTTGGGCGACGGAGTTCACCAGTGTTTACAACGGCCTCCGCTTCGGAGGTGAATGTATCTCCTGCAGCCGGTTGCGCCAGTTGTTGAAGAATCCCGGTTAGGGGTTAGGGGCTCGGGGCTGGGGGTTAGGGAGAAGCGCGAAAGCCTGTACGTGCCTGGGTCGAACACGGCTGAAATCGCGCTGTCTGCCGTTCTTGGCCGAGGAAGTCACGCATGCGGATTTGCCAAGCATCACCGGCGGCAGCGAGCGCATAAAGAGCACCGGTATCCAGAAGGAGGGGCATCAGCGTTTCCGCTTACGCTCTCTTGGGACCTCGTGCGGCTCCCTGCCCTGCCAAAGCAGGTCTTTATGCTGTTGCGCAATATTCTTCCTGCCGCTCCGACCGCCGGCTAGAAATCGCAACGCAAAGCCTTGCCGTCCTGTTCGCTCCGTAACATAACGTCCCAGCGCGCCTTGACTTCATGTTCTATGTTTGATTGAATTTGAGCGGCGGTTGCCGGTCGGAGATGAAAGTCAGAGGAAACGGGAGCATTGCCGTGCACGGGGGAAGTAAAGCTGTGCGCCAGTCAGGGCATGCCCTCCGGTAGTTTGCAGTAGAAGTCCAGTACGAGGCTACGATGTCTACCAGGAGAGGATTCATGGGGCAGATTAC
>JBOGJS010000239.1:0-12994 GCA_050745365.1 Terriglobia bacterium | reverse complement strand
TCCACTCCGATGGCGCCCGGGGTTTTCACCCGGCCACATCCCAGCTCGAGGATTCGCTTCTTCACCGGTCCCTGCATTGATTCCTTATCCTAACAAGCCGCCGCGTAGCTGAAAAGATAAAGCCGATTATGCGAGTAACACTCTCAAGCTGTGAATTAATTAAAAGATCGCGGTTTTTATGTCCGCAAGTTATTGAAAACAAGTGTAGGGAAAATCCAAAATTTAATTTTTTCACAGCTTCTCAGTTTCGGGCGTGGACGTAGTGGCGGGTTTACCCCGCCAGCCCGAATGGCGGCATAAAGCCGCCTCTACGCGCCCTGCCTCTTGAAGAGCGCTATAATTAGGGGGATGAGAGAAGCAGTGATCATCAGCGCGGCGCGGACGCCGATCGGTAAATTTCAAGGGGCGCTGGCGCCTCTTTCGGCGGTTGAGCTGGGTGCTCGCGTGGTGCGCGAGGCGGTTCGGCGGGCGGGCATTGCGCCTGCTCAAGTGGATGAGATTATCATGGGCAACGTTCTCTCCGCCGGCTTGGGACAGAACCCAGCGCGGCAGGCTGGACTTAAGGGAGGGTTGGACTGTCGTGTTGCCGCGATGACGATCAACAAGGTCTGCGGGTCAGGTCTTAAGGCGGTTGCGCTCGCGGCCCAGGGCATTGAAACCGGCAATACGGAAATCGTAGTGGCCGGAGGCATGGAGTCGATGACCAATGCGCCCTATCTTTTGCCTCAGCTTCGCCAGGGAGTGCGCATGGGCGATGCCCGGCTGGTGGATTCCATGATCCACGATGGGCTTTGGGACGCTTACGAAGATTTTCACATGGGGCAGACGGCCGAACTGGTGGCCGAAAAATACGGCATTTCGCGCCAGCGGCAGGACGAATACGCGCTCCAAAGCCACCGACGCGCCGCGGAGGCCATGCGGAGTTGCCGTTTCAAGGAGCAGATTGTTCCGGTGGAAATCCCGCAGAGGAAGGGTGAGCCGACAGTGTTCTCAACGGACGAATCGCCGCGCCCGGAGACCTCGCTCGAACTGCTGGCGCGGCTAAAACCCGCGTTTAAGCCCGGAGGGACGGTTACGGCGGGGAACGCCCCTGGAACCAGTGATGGTGCGGCGGCGCTGGTAGTGACTTCGGTTGAAAAGGCGCGCGAGATGGGAACGAGAATCCTGGCTCGGATTCAAGGTCAGGCGGTAAGCGGCGTCGAGCCGCGCTGGGTGATGATGGCGCCGGTAAGCGCTGTGCAATCGCTTCTCACTAAGGTGGGCTGGAGCTTGGACGAAGTGGACCTGATCGAGCTCAACGAGGCCTTCGCCGTACAGGCGATAGCGGTGATTCAGGAGCTCGGACTCGACCCGGCGAAGACGAATGTGAATGGAGGCGCCGTCGCGCTGGGCCACCCCATTGGCGCCTCGGGTGCTCGCATACTCGTGACGCTGCTGTATGAAATGCTTCATCGGCAGGCCAGGCGCGGTATTGCGGCGCTTTGTCTCGGCGGCGGAAACGCCGTCGCGCTCGCCGTCGAGGCGGTGACCACAAGCTAACCCAAGTTCGGATAGAGTGTCGGTTTGATGTCGAGGCGGCTTCATGCTGTCACCTCGCGAGGTAAATTCGCCGCTACAATTTCAAAGTGACCCATTACCAGAGTTGGGGACAGGCACCACGATTCATGGTTTCTGCGCTCCTGGTCGGCCCAGCTCCCCGCTTCCAATCCACACTTTCCGAAAAATGGCTGTAGGGGCGTAGCTCGGGCAGGGATGTATCTTACTGCGACATAGCCGTTGACAAAAGCGCCTCTTTGTAGGGAAAATAGAAACATGCAGCCTACTGAAAACTCCGGGGTCCAAGGAACAACGGCCTCACTATCCTGCCGGGTGATGGTGCGGAAAGACCAAAGGCCCGTGCTGATTGCAGAATTCATCGTCGAGGGTTTGCAGATTGGCCAACAGGTTGTGGCAATGGCGGGCGCGAGTTTCCTACGTGAACTGGCACACAGCTTAAGCGAAAGCGGGATGCGTCCTGAAGTCTTGTTGCGGAACGGCAGGCTGGTTTTCCTCACCGCCCCGGGCTGCCTCTCGGCGCTGACGAAGCCCGACGACCCGTTGCAAGGTGGTCCCTTGCGGCCGAATGCTCCGCTGCTGCGCTGGGTCTCGGACTGGTCGTGGGCTTATGGCAACAGCACGGAGCCGGTTGCTGTGCTGGAGTACCAGCGGCGCGTCCATGACTTCGTTCGTTCGCTGGGCGCCCTCTCGCTCTGCACGATTCAAAGCCAGGAACTCCACCGGAATTCGATGCTGGCGCTTTTGGCGGATCACCGGCGCGTGGTGCGCGGAACGGAGCGCCCAACGAGGGCAGTTCCGCTGGCTCTCGCGCATGGCGCTGGCCGCTGAGCCCGGTTGCCCTTTCAAACCAATCTCTCACAATTGTCTTCGATTCTCTCCGGGTTGATCTCGGCGAAACTCTGAAACACCCACTCCGCGTGACATAGTTCCGCCGCGGGCCTGCTATGCGTCAGTGCGAGGCATTTCATTCCGGCAGCGTGTGCGGCATCAACCCCCAAGGGAGCATCCTCGATGGCGAGACATTCGGAAGCCTGCAGGCTGCTGGTTTGGAAACCGTCCAAGGTCCGCAGGCGCTTAAGCGCCATTAAATAGACTGCGGGGTCAGGCTTGGAACGCTCGCAGTCCTCCGCGGTTGCGAGAACGCTGAATCTTTCGAGCAGGCTGAGCTTTTCAAGGAGGGTTTCCACTTCCTCGCGCAGGCTACCGCTGGCAATTGCCAAGGGATACCGGCCGGCGCAGTGCCGCACAAAATCCAAGGCACCGGGCATTGCAGGGAGTCCCGCCCGGATGGCTTCCCCGTACGCCTGCGCTTTCCACTCAACCAGCTCAGCACGGCGCGCAGGGTTCACCGGCAATCCGTGACTGTGATAGAGATGCTCCACGATCCCGCGGTCGTCGAGCGCCAGATAATCGCGGTAATATTCCTCCGGTGTAAGCCTCCAGCCTTCGAAAGCCGCCATCTGCTGGGTTAATTTCAGGATCAGCGGCTCACTGTCTACAATGACGCCGTCAAAATCGAAAATAAGCGCTCGTAACAAGGTCAGATTCCTCTGTGGTGAAATGCCTTTTCCGAATGGGTGGTGGGTCAGTTTGAGGTAAAGGCGGCTTCATGTCGCCACCTGGCGAGGTAAACTCGCCGTTGCAATTCAAACTGACCCACTATCTCCGAATACCCAAGCTGCGGCAGCCTCAGCGCCTATGATAAACTTGTGCAGTAAAATGGAGCAACTTTATTAGCGGGATGTCAAAAGGCTTTTTCATGCTTTGCGGGCGTCGCAAAGCGGCATCAGGAACCCCTCGGAATGACATCCCGCGCGAGCTTTTGATCTTCCGCAATCAAGTTGGCTTCCCGGAGCCGCAGAAAGCTGCACGAGGGGCTGTCGCCTTGCCTGCCGGAGGCACAGACCGGAACGCTCACACTGCGTGACGCATCAAAAAATTAGCAGCCTGGAAGGAACACCGTAGGTGACACACGAATTGAGTTTACCCATTGCCCTGCTTGCCGGGCTCGCTTCTTTTCTTTCCCCGTGCGTCCTACCTCTGGTTCCTGGATACATTTCCATGCTTTCAGGCGTTTCCATGGAGGACTTACGGGCCGGTGAGCATGCGGGGTTGATGACCCGGGTCTTCCGGAATTCCATCGCCTTTGTCATCGGCTTCTCGGTGGTATTTGTAGCGTTGGGAGCTTCGGCGACCGCAGTGGGAACGTTCCTCCGTTTCCACCTGCACCTTTTCAACCTGATCGCTGGCATCATCATTATTGTCTTCGGGTTGCATCTCGCGGGCGTCATCAAAATTCCGTTTCTGTACCGCGATGTACGCTTCAGTTCCGGCGCGCCCCGCCGAGGCGTTGTGGGCGCGTTTATTCTAGGCTTTGCCTTTTCCTTTGGCTGGACACCTTGCATCAGCCCGATTCTAACCGGCATCCTGATTCTTGCCGCAAGAAGGAACGCCGTTTTCCAAGGTATGTTTCTGCTTGGCGTCTATGCTGCGGGCCTGGCGATTCCATTTCTGCTTACTAGCTTGGGGCTGGGGCGTTTCCTTAAATTCTACGGCCGATTCAAGCGGCACTTTCATGCGGTAGAGGTGGGCTCCGGAGCGCTGTTGATTCTGATCGGCGTTTTGATCGCGTTTAACCGGTTCACAATTCTGTCGCAGCATCTTAGCTTCTTGAGCCGGTTTAATATCTAGGATATAGGTTTATGCATCCAATTTTGTTCCGAATAGGTTCCTTTCATTTACCAACTTACGGATTACTGCTCGCGCTCGCCTTGCTGGCCGGACTTTATACTGCCATCCGTCTGGGCCGGCGGGAAGGCATCAACTCCGGCTACATCATTGACTTAAGCACCTGGCTGATCATTACGGGCCTGATCGGGGCCAAGATTTACATGATTCTGACGGGCTGGCGTTTTTACACGGCGCATCCCGGCCAGATTTTCAGCCTGGACACGCTCGAGGCCGGCGGTGGCTTTTATGGAGGCTTCATCGCGGCCACCTTGTTTGCTTTGTGGTACGTGAACCACCAAAAGCTTCCGCTCTTGAAAGTTTTTGATGTCTTTGCGCCCGCGATTGCGCTTGGACAATGCATCGGGCGAATTGGCTGCTTTGCGGCCGGCGATGATTACGGAAAAGTTGCTGCCCACTCCTCGCTGGCCGTTGTCTTCACAAGCCATTACAGCCATCAAATGACGGGCGTTCCAATTGGCATTCCTTTGTACCCTGTCCAGCTCTTTGAGTCAGGGGCTACGCTGATCATTTTCCTCATCCTGCTGTGGTTTTTCGCGCGAAAGAAGCTGGAGGGTCAGATTTTCGCAATGTATATCATGATGTATGGTGCGGCGCGCATTGTGATGGAGTTTTACCGCGGCGATCCGGACCGGGGATTCTTCTTCCATGGTGCCGTTTCGACGGCCCAACTGATTGGGGCGCTGGCGATTGTGACCGGAGCAATAATGATCTATTTCTTGCACCGCCGCGCACGGCCTTCCGCTGCCCATGAGGAGACGTGGGCAGAGACGAAGCGCGTCCCTTCGTAAGGTTTCCTCCGCCAGGCGACATGGGTACAATGGACCAAGGGGAGCATTTTTCACGGTAAGGAGAGTAAAAACATGCCAGAACCTCCGATCCAGCAGCCGGAGCCCGGTAGCGAGAGCAGCCGGAAGATGGCGAAAAAGAATATTGCCATCATCGTCATCGTCGTGGCAATCGCGATTGTTGTGGGCCTTTACTTCATCAACCGCAACTGGATCAAGCCAGTCGCCGCCCAGCAGGAGCAGGCCCAGGCAAAGCCGGGGGATTTCCCTATGGCTCCTGATTTTACGCTAACCGACATTTTCGGCAAGAAGCTCAGCCTCTCCGAGTATCGTGGCAAAGTAGTGCTTCTGGATTTCTGGGCCACATGGTGCGGACCCTGCCGCATGGAGATTCCGGGATTCGTCCAGTTACAAAAGAGATACGGGGCGGATGGCTTCCAAGCCATCGGCCTCTCGATGGACGACAGCCCGCAGCCCGTGCTGGCGTTCTACAAGCAGTTCAATATGGACTATCCGGTGGCGATGGGCAGCGACAAGGTCAGTGAGCTTTATGGTGGTATTGTTGGTTTGCCGACGACGTTTCTGATTGGCAGAGATGGTCGCATCTACGATAAAGTACCGGGCGCGGTTGACGTCAAGCGGTTCGACCTGGAGATCCAGACGCTTTTGTCCGCTTCCAGCAATACCGAAGCGAAGAGCTTTAAGCCAGAGGGCCCCTCTGGGGACATTCAATTGGAAACACCTGCGGAAGCGAATTCGGTAGTGCCGGGAATCGATTTAACCAAGCTGAGCAAAACCCAGATTGCCCAGTACAAAGACCGGCTTAGCAAGCAGAATTGCGATTGTGGGTGTAATTACAACCTGTTGCAGTGTCGTATCAATGATCCGAGCTGCGAGATCAGCCGCGACCGCGCCAAAGCAGTGCTGGCAAAACTTGAAAAATCGAATCACCCGATCTGAATGGTTCGTCGCGGGGACACGTGAGGATGTGGATAGACTTCAATTTTTCGGGCCCGAGGTTGTTCTTTTCGAACAGAAACAAACCTCAAAAATGGAGGTCTGCGCTAGCTCTTTCTCATGTTATTCGCGCCCATACCCTGAATTGCAAGCCGCGGCGTGCTTGGCCTGCGGTCGGGCTAGTGATCGGGTGCATTCTGTCCGCCGGCGCCGGCTTTGCCCAGCGAACCGGCGGTGTGGTCAACGTGAGAATGGCGCTCACGACGGACGCGGTACACGCAGGAACGACGGTGCGCGCCATAGCCTTCGCGCAGATTGCACCCGGCTTTCACATCAACGACCATCACCCAACCCTGAAATATCTGATTCCCACTGAGCTCCGGCTTGAACCGCAGAAAGCCCTGGACGTGGAGAGGGTCGTTTATCCGCACGGGAGAATGGAACGGTTTGTGTTTGCAGATACGGGACTTTCCGTTTACGAGGGCGAAATCCAGATACCCGTGTTTTTGAAGGTTATGGCGGGAGTTCAGCCTGGCGAATACGCGTTGAGCGGCAAGCTTACGTATCAGGCTTGCAATAACCACGCCTGCTTGCCACCCGCCAGCGCACCGTTGCTGCTGAAAATTCGCGTCGTCAAATCCAGCGTCCAACTCAAGCCTGCCGAATCCGATGCCGTCGCCACCCCCCCCTCAAAGTAACCTGACCGGGGCTTCCCGTCTCGCGGTCATACTGCTCGTTGCTGTCCTGGCCGTGCTGGCAGGTCTCGTGGTGTCGTTTTTCCCGGCGCGCGTTGGATTCAGGCCAGCGCCGCTTGTCGCCCACCCTCCGGGATGCAGGAAGTCAGCCCGCGCGTTTGTTCCCACCAGCGTTACAGAGCTTCCGGACCCGTCCATGAACTCTCTTCCCACCGCAGTGAAAAGTCGGGTGCTTTTTCGCACGAACATGGAGTCTTGCACCTGTGGGTGCTCCGAAAGCGTCATCGCCTGTCGTATCACGAATCCGGACTGCGAAACCAGCAAGGAGCTCGTGCGCAAGAGGGTTAAGAAAGCTGAGACTGGAATGCCCGGGCCGCGGTGAGCTCCCTCAGCCTCCGGCCGCTCTCTCGCAGAGGGGGGAGCGGAGAGGACCAGACGTTGGGCACGAAATTCAGTTCCCGGATGCGCCAGAAAGCTGTGGGTAGAATTCGGTGAAAGTAGGGCTGGTCTCGGACACGCACAGCTATCTCGACCCGCGCCTTTGCGAATTGCTGGACGGGGTGGGGAAAATCCTCCACGCGGGTGATGTGGGATCGCAGCGGGTGTTGGACCACCTGAGTTTAGTGGCTCCCACGGCCGCAGTGAAGGGAAATGTGGATTCTCCCGACCTGAATCTGCCGCTATCGTTGACGCTTCAGGTTGAGGGCGTGCAGGTGGAAATTCGCCACATTCTTCCTGCGCTCCCGTCGCAACTCGAATCATGGTCTCGTGCAAAGCTCCTCCAGAAGGCAGATCTCGTTGAACGCGACCGTTTTCTGGAGTGCTTTCAGCCCTCGACGCGCGTTGTGCTTTTCGGGCACAGCCACGAGCCTTGCCTTGTTTGCCTGACTAATCGCCTGTTTGTGAATCCGGGAAGCGCCGGGAAGAAGCGGTTTGCTCTTCCGCGATGTTGCGGTGTGATGGAAATCGCACGGGACGAACTGGAAGTGAAAATCCTCCTGTTGGAGGATTATAATCGAAGTGTGCCAGAGCCTGTCCATCTGAGGTTTAAGCGCTATGTTTACCGTGAAAAACATTAAACGCGCGTTGCAGGTCGTAGCGACGATTGTTACCGTGGCCCTCGTGGTGATCGAGAAGTTGGAAAAGGTTTGAGGAGTTCGACACCCGCAAACCGAGAAAATTAGAAGCGGAAGAGCCCCGATCCATCGGGACCGCCCGCTGCCTACCCACAGTGCTTTCTCCCGCGCGTGCGGAAGAAAAAGCCTGCCGAAGTTCGCGGGCGAGGACGCCACTGCTGAAACTGCGCTCTTCCGCCCCGTCCAGCTAACCTTTCGGGAGCAGTCTCTCATGCCGCATGGCGGCGTCCGGAAACCATGGTTGCGGCTCTGCCGCACTGCGCTAAAAGGCGGCCGTCCAAAGCGGACCAGCTATGCGAGGCTGTGATGGGTGTCTTTTTTGACCTGGGGATTTGTGGTTGAACAGTTGGACGGCTGTTTTCCGCAACGGGTGAGGAAAGGCAAAACGATTATCGATCTGGGCGGGAAATATGAAGCTTGCGTATCTTTGACTGCAGCGTGGTTCGCTTGATTCCGAGGCGCGTGGCGGCCCCGCTGGGGCCGCCCACCCGCCAATGAGTTTCGCGGAGGGCGCTCAGGATATGCTCACGCTCGGCCTCTTGAAGTGTCACAGCAGCATCCGCGACTGCGGCTGGCGCGGATTTCAGTTCTGCGAGGGGAGCGTAGAAAACGGGGCCGCGGGTCAGGATCACGGCTCGCTCGACCAGGTTTTCAAGCTCGCGCACATTGCCGGGCCAACGGTATTGCTGCAACGCCTCTAACGTTTCCGCGGGAATAGTCTCGATTTTTTTATCCATCTGCCGCGAATACTTCTGCACGAAGTAGCGTACCAGGAGGCTGATGTCCTCCGGTCGCTCACGCAGGGGCGGGACGTGGATGGGAAACACATTCAAGCGATAAAAAAGATCGCTGCGGAAACAGTGTTCTTCGACGAGCCGGGCGAGGTCCTGGTTGCTGGCCGCCACTACACGGACGTCCACGCGGGTCGTTTTTGTGCTGCCAAGCCGCTCAAATTCGTGTTCCTGTAAGACGCGCAAAAGCTTGGGCTGCAGCTCGGTGGAAATATCTCCGATCTCATCCAGGAAAAGAGTGCCATGATGGGCCAGTTCGAACCGGCCGATCTTCTGCATGATGGCGCCGGTGAAGGCGCCGCGCTCGTGGCCAAACAGTTCGCTCTCGAGGAGCCCCGAGGGGATGGCTGCGCAGTTGATTTTAACAAATGTGCGCTCGCGCCGTTGGCTCAGGTTGTGAATGGCTCGCGCGATCAGCTCCTTGCCCGTGCCCGTTTCGCCCAGGATCAGAACGGTGGAATCCGTCGGAGCCACCGTCTCAACCTGCTGGAGCACCCGCTTCAGCGCAGGACTTTCGCCGATGATCTCTTCGAAGTTGTACGCCGAACGAATCTCGTCTTCGAGGTAGAGCTTCTCTTCCGCGAGTTGGTCTTTCAGCTCCGCAATCTGGCGATAGGCCAACGCGTTTTCCACGGCGATAGCAATGGGGTTAGCGGCGTGGCTGAGCAGTTCCACATCTTCCTGGGAAAAAGCTCCCGGAGCAAAGCTGCCAACGTTCAGAGTTCCGAGCACGCGGCCACGACTGATCAGGGGAATGAAAAAGGCAGACCTCAGGCCTTCTTTGAGGTGACGTTGCGAGAGTTTTGATGGCCTGAGGCGCCCCACATCTTCTGCGGTAGCAACATAAGGCTGGCGCGCCATCACCGCTTTTCCGGGTAATGCGCGATCGATCTGCTCGACCATCTCCTCCTGGATGAGCCCTCGCCCCCCAGGGAAATCGAGTGCATACAACCGGAGATGCTGCTGGTCGGGCTCAATCAGACTCAGGCTGGCGTAGTCGTGTCGCACGAGCTGCCGGAGACACTTTGAAATGGCTGGAAACAGCTCGCGAAGGTGAAGCGTAGAAACAACCGCGTGAGTGATTTCAAGGAGTGCTTGCAGGCGGTCACGCTCTACGGTGAGTTGCCGCTGGTAGCGTTGCGCGCGAGCATAATTCAGCGCGTTATCCACGGCCACGGCAACCTGCCGCGCCACCTGCTCCAGGAAGTCCACGCCGGCGTTATCGTAGGCATCCGGGCGGGTGCTTCCGAGCCCCATCGCGCCTAACCTCCTCTGCGCGGAGGTAAGAGGAAGCAGGCAAACGGATTCGATCCCGTGCTCGCGCACGAGATCCTTCACCCGTGGAAAGCGAGCCGCTAATTCTGTTTGACCGATGGTGAAAGATTGCTGCGTCCGCCACGCAAGACCCCCGAGTGATTCTTCCACGGGGAGTTCTAAAGAGGGCGCAGTTTCGCTTCCGGTTCCGTCTTCCAGAGTGTGAAGACGCATCGTATCGCGCTCGGCGTCGTAGAGGACGACGAAGAGCGCGTCAAAGCAGACGACTTTCTTCAAAAGCCCGGCGAGTGCGCGGAAAAGATCCGGCAAGTCACGGTGGAGGCCAATAGCTTCCGCGACCTCCAGAAGAGCCCGCTCGCGCTCCGGTTCCGCCCCGGATTTGGCTTCAGGAGCGCCGATCGCAGCTTCAATCATACGCGCACCATCTGGAGTTCACCCCCAGGATGAGCGAAAACCGCGAGGAGTCTCGGTTGGCCATGCAAAAACCGGTGAGCGAAGCTTCGGCACCACTGAAGCCATGCCCTGTTTTACTGTGGCCAGCTTAGTAATCGCGCTTGCGATTGAAGCCGCCGCGTCCGCGGCCTCCGCCGCCCCCGCCGCCTCGAGGTCCGGAGAAATTCTGGCGCGGCGGCCGGGCCTCGCTCACCGTCAGCCGGCGATCGTCCATCGACTGGCCATCCAGGCTCTGAATCGCTCGCTGAACGCTTTCGCCCTCGGCAAGCTCTACAAATCCGAACCCCTTGGGCTCGCCGCTCATCTTGTCACGGATCACTACTGCCGACGCTACCTGGAAACCCGCGCTCGTAACGAACTCAGACAATGAGCTGTCGGTTACGGTGCGAGGTAGATTGCCTACGAATAACCTCGAAGCCATGACTCCTCCAAATAAAGGCGGGCCGCTCGGGCGCGCCGGATTTCATTCATTAAACGTCGGGTTCGCGGTTCTCCCCCGATTCAACGTCAACACTGACCGGCTCGTAATTCTGAAGGTCAGCGGAAAGATCATCCGTGTCTCTTTGCTTTTTTTCATTTTGCCGCTGCTGACGGCGTTCGCGCTTAAGCTGCGCCTTCTCTCGCAGCTTGATTTCCCGCTGACGTTTTTGGAAAGTCTGGTTACCTCTAGGCATGATGCACCCTGGGAAAATAGAGTTTAGGATGGGAGGCTAAGTTCTGAAAGAACGGAGGGCAGTGTGAACTTTCGTTCTAAATCGGCAGCCTCAATTCAAAAGATAAGCTTCCCCTCGCGGGCTCAATCAACCAAGTTGAGCGCTGGGAAAACCGTAGTCTCAAATCCCATTCAGTTTAACGTATCGCAGATAGTATACCAGACAATCGCTGTGGCTGGAGTGCTAAATCTGGACTCCCCAGCATTATTTCTGGCCTTCTGTTCTCTCTCTCTGTGGACGGTAGAGGATGACGCGAACTTTCTCAAGCGTAATCAAGCCGCCATCCACCATCTCATCCAGTTTAGCCAGGATGCGCTCAATCCGTTCAGATTCCTCGACCACCTCGATTACAATTGGAAGATCCTGGGATAATCGGAGAATCTTCTCCGTGTGGTAACGGCTGGTGGACCCATATCCACCCACGCCCCGAAGCACCGTGACGCCGGAGAAATTCTCCCGGCGAAAAAGTTCCACAATGGCCAGATAGAGTGGCTTGCCTTTCCATTTATCGCTTTCACCGATGTGAATGCGCATCAGCGTCCGCTCACCTTGCAATTTTTCATGCTCCATAGGTACTCCGGTTCTATGCGTATTCGCAAAGTAGGGAGAAAATACGCCAATGCTCAGGAGAGCGCATTGGCCATGTACATTCCTGCAAGAATGAGGAGGACTCCTGCAATGAGGCTTACGCCTACATAGACGGCTGCTTTCGTCCACTCCCCGTCCCGGAGCATGTGCCCTGTTTCCCACTCGAAGGTAGAGAACGTGGTGTAAGCTCCGAAAAAACCCGTCGTGATGCCAATGCGCCAATCGGGAGGAATGGCAACGTGGTTCAAAGCGTACTGCCCGGCGATTCCCAGCAGGAAGCATCCGGCCAGGTTTACGGCCAAAGTTCCGTAGGGAAAACTAGCGCCAGCCCGATCCTGCACAAGGGCTTGCATCTCGTAGCGGGCCAATGTCCCCGCGACGCCAAATACGCATAACAAGAGAATCCGCAAAACACCTCGCCTTTCTTGCCGTTGGCTGCCCAATAAAAAACTCCTGGACGCGCGCGGCCAGGAGTCATCAGCCCCTCTTCGAGACGAGGCGGTTCCGGCGAACTCCATCGCCTTTTGGTTTTCAGATTCCGATTCTACACTGAATTTTGATAACGCCCAACCACATCGCGCCTACTCACACTCCTTGGCCGTCAGCCATTTAGGCATTCGGGCGGTGCCCCGCTCTCCTCGCCCTGCCGAGGCCCCCCGGAAAACGTAACCTTAAACATCTGCTGATGCTGTGGTACACTCATTTCGTCATGCGTCGAATACTGCTAGGGAAGCAGGCAGAGCAGGGATTCGAGTTTGTTTCAATTGCGGGCCGTTAGCTCAATTGGTAGAGCAACTGACTCTTAATCCGATTAATACGGTTTGGCCCGGTTTGCGCCTGTTGTGATTACTTGGATTTACGCGGTTTTGATGCAACGCCAAACCAGCCTATCTAAGCCAGTACCCGCTACAATATCCGCTACAGTCCATTCAAAGTAAACAAGCGCATTACCATTGAGTACCCTGCCCCGAAGCCTTGCCGGATGCTTTGCGGCGCATCGTGGGTCAAGTGTGCGCGGGGGGGGGGGGATTTGCAGGGCATCCTACTTCCCACGCTCAGGATTGGCGGCAAATGCGTTCTACGGGCATTCTACGCGCAGCTTGAGCGGCTCAGTGCGAGGGCGGGGTCACACATTCAGGGCAGCTTGCGGACAGTACCTTTTGGTTTCGGCCACCCCGTCGAGGGGAGCTTCCGACCACCTTTCGAGAGCACACGCACATGATAGACAACGGCGTGGGTTGCCACTTACTCGCTCCCTGAATCCTTCAGAATGGCTTGGCAGGCATCTTTCAC
>JBOGJS010000238.1:0-7678 GCA_050745365.1 Terriglobia bacterium | reverse complement strand
GGGTTGCTTTGTCCAGGTCGCTGCCAAACTGGGCAAACGCCGCTAATTCCCGGTATTGTGCCAGGTCAAGGCGCAGCGTCCCTGCAACCTGCTTCATGGCTTTGATCTGTGCGTTCCCGCCCACACGCGAGACGGAAAGTCCTACATCCACAGCCGGTCGCACACCGGAATTGAAGAGGTCCGTCTGAAGATAAATTTGCCCGTCGGTGATGGAAATCACGTTGGTGGGAATATAGGCAGAAATGTCCCCGGCCTGGGTTTCGATAATCGGCAGGGCGGTAAGCGATCCGGCGCCGAGTTCCTTGCTCAGCTTGGCGGCACGCTCGAGCAGGCGAGAGTGGAGATAAAACACGTCTCCCGGATAAGCTTCACGGCCGGGCGGGCGCCTAAGCAACAGTGAAATTTCACGATAAGCAACAGCGTGCTTCGAAAGGTCGTCGTAGATGCACAGGACGTGACGTCCGCGATCGCGGAAGTGCTCACCCATGGCGCAGCCTGCATAGGGGGCAAGGTATTGCATGGACGCGGGGAGAGAAGAGCTGGCGGCGACGACGATCGAGTATTTCATCGCGTCGTATTGCTCAAGCGTAGCCACGACCTGGGCGATCGTCGAGCGCTTCTGGCCGATGGCTACGTAGATGCAAATGACGTCCTCATCACGCTGATTGATGATGGTGTCGAGCGCTACTGCGGTTTTGCCGGTCTGCCGGTCACCGATGATTAATTCGCGCTGCCCGCGGCCAATCGGGATCATCGCGTCGATGGATTTGATCCCGGTTTGCAGCGGTTCGCGCACGGGCATGCGGTCCACCACGCCCGGCGCAAGCCGTTCGATGGAGTTGAAATCTTCAGTGGCAATCACGACGCCGCCGTCGAGCGGCCGGCCAAGCGGGTCTACGACGCGGCCGATGAGCGCATCGCCCACCGGCACCGACATGATGCGGTGGCTGCGCTTTACGACGTCACCCTCCTCGATTTTGGTGTAGTCGCCCAGCAGCACTGCGCTCACCTGGTCCTCTTCCAGGTTCAGGGCGAGGCCAGCAACGTCGTGAGGGAGGTTCAGCAATTCGCCCGCCATCACGTTATCCAGACCGTGAATGCGGGCCACGCCGTCCCCTACCGAGATGACGGAGCCGACTTCGCTCACCGAAACGCTGCGGTCGAAGTTTTCGATCTCGTTTCGGATAATGCTCGTGATCTCATCGGCTTTGATTTGCGGCATTCTCTGCTAAACCTCCAAACGTTCGCGGATACGATCAAGGTATCCGCGAACTGTCCCATCATAAACGGTGCTCCTGATCTGTGCTTTGGCGCCGCCCAATAGGCTCGGATCAACCTGATATTTGACGTCCACTTTTTGCTGAGTGATCTCTCCAAAGCTCTCGCGCAAGGCTTCCTGCTGCTCTACCGAGAGCGGCGACGCAGAGACCAGCGTCATTTGAACGATCCCGAGCCGCTCGTTCGCCAGTCTCTGAAACGCATTCCGAATTTCGTCCAGCAGGTTCAGACGGTAATGGGCGAGCAGTACGTGGAGAAAATTCCCGGCGATGGCTGGAACCTGAAGGCGATCGAGAATCGCCGCGAGCACGTTGTTCTTCTGACGGAAGAAGACAGCCGGACTGTCAAAGACCTCGCGCAATTCCGCGCTTTCCCGGTAGATTCCAGCAAATGCCTCCAGTGCCTTGGTGATGCCGGAATAATCCTTTTGCGCTCCCGCTGCTTCCGCCAAGCCGCGCGCGTAGCGTTGGGCAATTGCCATGGGCATACATTCATCCAGTCTTCATGCCGGTGGCCTGGCTTCGTGAGCCCGACCCACGGCCTCGCGGAACCGGTTGACGAGCTGCGCCTGGGCGTGTTCGTCCATCCGCTCTCGGATCAGCTTTTCGGCAAGCTCGCTCGCCTGGAGCGCCGCGAAAGTCTTCAACTCAGCTTTGGCGGCGATCATAGCCAAATCAATCGAATGCCCGGCCGATTCCAGAATCCTTGCTGCCTCCCGCCCGCTCAGGCTCCGCATCCGCTCGCGCTCCGCTTTAATCTCTTCGAGCGCAGACGTTTTAAGAAACTCCATTTCCTGATCGAGCCGGAGCAGCTTTTCTTCCACCGCCTCCATCTCGGCCTTGGCCGCAGCGAGCGCCTTGCGCCCCTCCTCGAGACCCTCGCGGATAGCAACCGACCTCTGATCGAAAAACTGGCTCGTAGGCTTGCGGAGGAAATAGATCAGAAAAGCGACGAGGATCGCAAGGTTAATCCACGCGATCAATTCCTTGTGGCTCGCGACGAATCCCGGATCTATCTTCGCAGCCACCACCGCAATCGCCGGCGCCGGTCTCAAAGCCGGTACATGAGCAAAAGCCGGCGCGGTCGAAACCGCGATCAGGATGAGAACCCCGAAGCTATGAAGCAGCCGCTTGATCATCACCCGTTCTGGTTACCTCTCGGCAAAGCGTCACCCGCAAGGATTCGTTCTGCGATTTCACCCGCGAGAGACTGAGATGAAGCGGTGAGTTGCTGCTTGGCAGCACTCACCTCGTCGGCCAGGGCCGCTCGACCGTTTTTAATCCGCTCCTCGGCTCGCGCGCGCGCCGCCTTCAATGCGCCTTCGTGTTCCGCAACCGCCTTGTTTCGCTCCGACTGGCGGAAATCGTATACTTCAAGACGTGCAGCCTGCAACGCCGCCTCATATTCTCTGGCTTTGGCTTTGGCCCTTTCGGCTTCCTCGCGGGCGCGTTCCTGCGCGCCGACACTGGCCTCCTCGCGCTCCTTCATCACCTTCGCCAGGGGGCGAAAGAGAAGGCGTTCCAGAATGGCCAGCAGAATGATGACAAAGATTATGGTAGGAATACTGCTGAGAAAGTCATGCTGCAGCAGTCTTAATGTGTCGCCCATTCAATGTCAGAGGTCCTGTAGATATTGAGGGCCCGCATCGAATATAAAATCTAACACGCGATTTTAAGTGGTGTCAAGATGCAGCAGTCGCAGTTAGGGTTCCAACCGTTCGACCGCACCGATGATCTCGAGGGTCAGCCGTCAGACGCGCGGAGCACAGGTTCCGCTGCTCGGAAACTTTGCGGCATTTCGTTCGGGCATAAACAAAAGCCGCGGGGTTAAAGGACAACTCCGCGCTACGCTTTGTCATGCCCCAAAATTGGGCGGGCGCTCAGGATGACAGTTTCCGACGTTTTTCAGCAACATGCTAGGCGCTAGCGAGAATTTTTTAGCATTCCGCTATCCTGCACGTGGCGCCTTCGAGCTCTTGACGGTCTGAAGCTGCTCCTTGTAGACCTCTTGCCATTCCTCGCGCTTCGCCTGAACGTATTTTTTGGCCTCCGCAAGTGACTTGAAGTCCTTTGTCCCTTTGATCGCGTTACAAGGCTGGCAGGCCGTTACCTGGTTGTCGGCTTTGAGTGATCCGCCCCGGGCGTAGGCATGGATATGGTCTACCGTTAACAGCATCCAGTTTTCGAAGCTGGCCAGACCCTCCAGCCCGCAATACTGGCACCTGTAGTGATCGCGTCTGAAAACTTTCATCGCCTCTTCGCGCGCTACTCGAGGAATATTTCCGAAGAACAGCCGATGGATTTTTTTGAGCGGCATGGGAACCTCCTTTGGAGTTACAGCCGGGTTGTGCGGGTTCCGGGATAATGCGCTGGCATGATGCGCAGACTTTACCTTTCACCCGCAATGTGCCCCATCATAACTCTACAAGCAGATTTTGAGTAGCGCCTCCACCCTATAGCACGCCGGCAACAGTGGTGTGGATCAGGTGCACGAGAGTGGCAGGATAGATGCCAACCCAGATCAGCAGGAGGGTGAGCACGGCAAGGACAATGCCGCCGCTCACAGAAAGGGCGGGCACCATCGACGAGGGCTGGACTTCGGGCGGCTCCTCACCGTGCGCAAGGCCCGAATACATGGCGAGGAGAACGCGCAGGTAGTAGAAAAGTCCGAAGACGCTGGTGACAATCAGGACGAGGACAGGCAGCCAGATAGCGGCGGAAGCGCCTGCGGAAATCACGTAGAACTTGGCCACAAACCCCGCCGTCACCGGAATGCCCGCCAGCGACAGCAGCATGGCCGTAAAGACTCCGGCCAGCACGGGACGCCGCCAAAACAGGCCGCGGTAGTCCTCCAGGCCGTCGGCGTCGCGCCGGCCGCTCGAGACCACCGTGACCACTCCGAACGCGCCGATCGTGGTGATGAAGTAGGCAACCAGGTAGAACGCCACAGCTTCCGCGGCCAGCGCCCCACCCGCCAGGAAAGCAACCAGCAGGTAACCCATATGGGCAATCGAGGAGTAGGCCAGAATACGCTTCACATTATTCTGAAGCATCGCCAGAAAATTGCCTGTAATCATCGAGGCAATCGCGATGATGGTAAACACCAGGAAGATGGTCCCGAAGTGACGTGATCCGGACCAGTAGAAATAGCGCAACAGGAGCGCGAACATCGCACCTTTGGAAACCGTGGCGACAAACGCCGTCACCGGAGCCGGCGCTCCTTCATAGATATCGGGCGTCCACAAATGGAAGGGTACAAGAGCAAGCTTGAAGCCAAAACCGGTGATAATGAGAGCCGTTCCGGCCAGCAACGTCAGGTGGCTCGCAATCGAGGTTGTTGCGAGCGCGTCGCGGATTTTCGCAAAATTCATGGTGCCGAGTTCTGCGTAAATCAGCGCCATGCCGAATAACAGAAATGCCGCGGATGAGGCCGCCAGGATCAGGTACTTGATGCCCGCTTCCAGCGGCAAACGTCGCGTGTGGAGGTATGCGTTCATCGCGTAGAGCGAGACGCTTAACAACTCGAGGCCGAGGAAGAAAGATACGAAGTGGCTGCTCGCCACCAGCACTGCTGAACCGAGGACGGCGATGAGCAGAAGGACGTAAAGCTCTTCGGGATCACCCTCGTGCCGCTCGAAGTAGCCGTAACAAAGCAGCGCCACCGCAAATGTGGCGGCGATGAGGAGTCCCATATAGAAGAGAGCATATTTATCGATAATGAGGAGCGAGGTGACCTGGCGTGGAGCAAGCGGCGCCACCCAGAAGAGCGAGGCGAACGCGGCTGCAAGCCCGATAAGTGTGATGGTGAGCGTCGCGACGTGGCTGCGCCGAGCAGAAATTACGATCATCACCACGACGGAGGCGCCGCCGAGAATCAGCAGCGGCAGAATTGTGAAAACATCAGTTGCGTTCACCGGTTAACTCCAAGCCATTCATGAGAACTTGTGAATCAATTGGAATCTGCTACGCAAATGTTGTCGCCTGTCATTCTGAGCGCCCACAGCCCTCGGCTGCCAATCTGGGGCATATCAAAGCGTAGCGCGCGGAGTTGTCCTTTAACTCCGCGGCTTTTGTTTGTGCCCGAACGAAATGCCGCAGAGTTTCTGAGCAGCGAAACTCTGCGCTACCCGGTTTGGCGTTGAATGTCATTCTGAGCGTTCAGCGATCATTTTGGATCCTGTCATTCTGAGCGGAGTGAGGAATCCCTGTATTTCGTTTTCCGAATGCTGGGATTCTTCGCTTCGCTGCGCTCGCTCAGAACGACGTTCGGATTGTGACCGCGGGGCCATGCTGCGCTACCAGGCTTCAAACGGCGGGTCGAGGCCGCGCTCAAATTCACCCCGTTCCAATTCACCGAGCTTGCCGCCTGCTGAAGTTTCTTCAGGGCCGGCTTGAACGTATTGAAAATAGGCTGCGGATAAATACCGAGCCAGATCAGGATGGCCACCATCGGGATCAACTCCACCACTTCGCGCGGCACCAGATCCCTCACGGACCAATTGTTGGAATTCGGCCCGTGAAAGGCGCGCTGAATGATACGGAGGGCGTAGAGGGTGGAGAACAAAATTCCGATCGATGCGACAATCGTCAGGCCGATCAGGTGAGCTTCATAGGTGCCGATCAGCACCAGGAATTCGCCGATAAAATCCCCCAGGCCCGGCAAGCCCAGCGATCCCATGGCGAAAAAGAGCATGGCTCCGCCCATGCGAGGCGCAGTGGTCCAGAGGCCGCTGAGGCGGCCCATTTCGCGCGTATGGGTACGCTCCTGCACCTGGCCCACGATCATGAAGAGCGCACCGGTCGAAATCCCGTGCGCGAGCATCGCCATCAGCGCGCCATCCAGCGCCCAAGTGTTCCAGGCGAAGATGCCGAGCAGGACAAAACCGAGATGGCTGACGCTGGTGTAGGCGACCAGGCGCTTCAAATCCGTCTGGCCAAACGCCAGCCAAGCGCCGTAAACAATGCCGATGACCGCCAGGATCATCGCAATGGGGGCAAAGCGGTGCGCCGCATGCGGGAAAAGCGGCACCACGAAACGCATCATCCCGTAAGCACCCGTCTTGAGCAGCAGCCCTGCCAGCACAATGCTCCCGGCGGTGGGAGCCTCCGTATGCGCGTCCGGCAGCCACGGGTGCAGAGGGAACATGGGCAGCTTCACCGCAAAAGCCACGAAGAAGCCGAGCATCAGGAAGAGGGCGGTATGCGACGAAAGATGCGTGCCGAGCAATTCCTCATATTCAAACGTGTATACGCCGGTGAGGCGGTGATGGACGAAATAGAGCGCCAGAATCGCCGCGAGCATCAGCAATCCGCTGAGCTGGGTGAAAATGAAAAACTTGATCGCCGCGTAGATGCGCCGCTCGTGCCCCCAGATGGCGATGAGGAAGAACATGGGAATGAGCATCAATTCCCATGAGAAGTAGAAAAGGAAAAGATCGACGGCCAGGAACACGCCCGAAATCCCGGCCAGGATCCACATGAGATTGAGATGGAAGAAGCCTACTGCCTGCTGAATTTCACGCCACGAAGCGAGCACGGAGATGATGCCGAGCAGGAAAGTGAGCATCAGGAGCAGGAGGCTGAGGCCGTCCAGCGCCAAATGAAACCGGATGCCCAACTGCGGCACCCAACTCCAATCGACCTGCTCCACCCACCCGGTATGCCGGGCGAGGTGCATTTCGCTTCCGAACCGGGTCCAAAGGACGAGCCCGATCACAAAATCGATGGAAACTCCGACCAGAGAAATCCATCGCGCTGCGAGGGGGCTCCAATGCGCGGCGAGCCAGGCCAGCACGCCCGCGACCAGCAGAATCACAATGAGCCAAAGAAGAATCATGTTAAAAGCCTACGGTCAATCACCCAACGACGGGTCGTAGTCACCCGGTTCTTACGCGAACAGCGCAATCGCCACGAAGATGATGGAGCCCAGCACGATGCCGGCGGCGTACCAGCGCACGCGGCCATTCTCACTGGTTCTCAAGCCGCGGTAAAACGCTTCGCTGACCCGCGCGCAACCGGTATAAAAGGCGTCCACAATGTCGCCTTTATCCACGCGGGCAAACCACATGATGGGTTTCACAAAGAGATGATCGTAGAGCCAGTCCATGCCCCAATCAGAAAACCAATAGCGGTGGAGCAACTTTACCGCAGCGGGCGAAGTGAGCGATTCCACCAGGCTCGGCTTGATCATGTATAGATACCAAGTCACCACCACGCCTATCACAAGCGCCAGCGTCACCCAAAGCTCGGACGTCAGCTCCGTCATGGTGCCCGCGTGCCCGGCAATCACCGCGGGAAGCGCGGAATGGAGGAAATTTGTGAAACCGTGAATGTCGCCGATAAAATGCGGCGTTTCCACGAATCCGCCGCCGATCGAAAGCGCGGCGAGCACGATGCAGGGA
>JBOGJS010000237.1:0-25483 GCA_050745365.1 Terriglobia bacterium | reverse complement strand
GCATAAATGTAAAGCCGGCCTTCAGGCCGGCATGCCGGGCTGAAGAGGCTGCGGAAAAACACCAGAGTGTCATGCTGAGCAACGCGAAGCATCCCCGGATTTAATTGAGCATCAATACTGAGATTCCTCGCTGCGCTCGGAATGATGACGATTCGAAAACGCTTTTCCGCCCTGTGAAGCCGGCGCTACACGAATATTTACGGACGATAATGCGACGGCGTGAATTTCTGGGAGAAGTAGGCGCAATGGCGGGCGGCATCGGAGCGCTTGCCAGGTCGCCCCAAAGGCCGCGAAGGCCGCAACGGGTGGTTCCGCAATACTACGATCTCCGGAAGCTCATCCGCGTAGGCGTTTCCTCATGGAGTTTCCACAACTGCTTTCCGGCGACCCGAAGCCTCACTTCCACTCCGCTTTTCGGCACGCTGGCGCTGCTCGATTTTCCTCGAATCATTGCTGATCGGTACCAGGTGCATAATCTCGAGTTCGTCGCGCCACACTTTGCTTCCACCGACCCGGCATATCTGGCCCAGTTGCTGAGAGCCCTTTTCCGCGCCCGGTCCCGCTTGATCAATCTTCCGGCTGACATTCCAGAGCTCCGGGCAGGAGGAGGGCTTTCAGACCCGTCTTCGATCCGCCAGGATGCAATTGCTGCGGTTAAAAACTGGATTGACATTGCCAGGGATCTCCGGGCGCGGTCTGTCCGCGCTGACCCCGGCCAGATCAACCCCGCCAATCTCGCTCCCACTATCGATTCCTACCGGCAGCTCGCAGCCTACGGCAGGCGGAGGGGGATTGACGTCCTCATTGAGAACCGCCAGGGACCGGAGGCGCAGGAGATCGTTGCCATTCTTCGCGGCGCGGCAAGCCGCTCGCTGGGCGCGCTGCCGGATTTTGGGAATATTTCGAGTCAAACCGCTCGGCCAGCCGGACTGCGACTCCTGTTTCCTTGCGCTCTCACCGTATGCCATGCCAAGGGTATTTCATTCGACGCGGATGGAAATGAAACCACCTTCAATTTTCCCGCCTGCATCGAAATCGCAAAGCAGGCCCGATTCGGAGGTATTTATTCAATACAGTATGAGGGGAGTGCGGATCCCTACAGCGGAGTTCAGAACGTCATCAACGAGTTGATGCGATATCTGTGAGAGAGGTAGCCCTGGGGTCAGCGTATGCATGACCGTGGTTTTTCTCGAGGTTCCCGATGCGACCCAGGGTGTACGACCCATACACTTTCAGTTGTTCCGCGTGATTTCGTCTAGAATGTTCTGCGCCCGCACCTGCGCCAAGTGCAAAAAGCGAGGATTGTGAATAATCTCCTCAAGCGTGCCCATCATGAGCTGCGGGTCTGCCAGCGCTTTGTTGTTCAGATCAATTTGGATCAGCGTCAGTTCCCGGGGCAAACCGAGGTGGTCGTACCTCATCGCGTAGTCTAAAGCTTCAATGTGGCGCTCGACTGCGCCCACATTTTCAAACAGGTTCGTAAGTTCCTGGGCCGCGCGGACGCTTGAGTAGTTAAACTGACAGTGGAAAACTTCCGCTCCACGCTGGTACTCGAAGGTCTTCAATCCGAGGTCGGCCACGCGTTTTCTGCTCTCAAGCTGAATGCCCTGGAAGTCGTGAAGCTCAGCCGCGAGATCAAATAGTTTCTGCGTGATTGAGGAAGAAAGCTGAAAAGCCCTGGGGTTCGGCGATTCTGCCAGTTTGCGGCCATCGTACGTACCCGAACCGTCGGCCCTCACCGTAATCTGTTCGTACTCCGGGTCACTGCCTTTGAGCACTTTGGTATAGGTAAGCTGGGCTGGGGCAGAAGCCGCACTTTGCTGGGGAAGGGCGGGCGAAGGCGCCACAAGATAAACCAGGAGGAAGCCCGTCAGCAGAGCAGGCAAGGCGTGTTGGCGGCCGAAAAAGTCCCACGGGGAAGAATGATGTCGAATTGGAGGCTTAAAGGTTGGCAATGCCGGATTTTAGTTTTGATTAGCGCCCGTTATTTACGAAACCTTGCCGCCGCAAAGGAAGGGACGGTTCAGACCTCCGGCACCCATCGGTCACTTCGCCTCGGCCAGCGCCTGCAGTTCGGATTCTTCAATGTCAAAATTCGAATAGACATGCTGCACGTCGTCGTGATCTTCAAGGTCTTCAGTCAGTCGGAGCATCTGTTGCGCGCCTTTCCCGCTGAGCTTTACGTACGACTGCGGAATCATGGAAACTTCCTCCACCGCCGGCTTAATTCCCGCTGTCTTCAGCCGATTAGTGACCGCCTGAAAGTCGCCCGGAGCAGTGAAAATCTCCCAGTTGCTGCCATCGTCAGCCAGGTCTTCGGCACCCGCCTCCATCACGAGGTCCAGCAGCTTTTCTTCCTCTGCTTTTTCTTTTTCGACGACAATGTAGCCTTTCTTGCTGAACATCCACGCAACACATCCGCTTTCACCGAGGTTGCCACCGTGCTTGGTGAAGATATGGCGGATCTCGGAAATAGTGCGATTTTTATTGTCCGTAGCCACCTCCACCATCATGGCCACGCCTCCCGGCCCGTAGGCTTCGTACACGGACTCCTCGTAGGTGGCGCCTGGTAACTCCCCCGTGCCCTTCTGGAGGGCACGCTTGATGTTGTCTGCAGGCATGTTTTCCGCTTTGGCGGCGACGACGGCGGTACGCAAGCGCGGGTTCGCGTCCGGATCTCCTCCGCCCAGGCGCGCCGCCACGGTAATTTCCTTGATGAGCTTGGTGAAAACTTTCCCGCGGCGTGCGTCCAGTGCACCCTTCTTGTGCTTGATGGTTGCCCACTTCGAATGACCCGACATAAAACTTCATTCCTTAGTTAGCTTCCCGCACTCGACGGTCAGCCATTCGGTCAACAGAAACTTCACCGCCCTGGGTGACCCCTGCTTCCTTAAAAATGCTACCACAAGTACAAGCCAGAAACTAGAAACCAGGAAAGATGGTGGGGGGCAGTTTAACGTAAAGGCGGCTTCATGCCGCCACTTGGCGAGGTAAATTCGCCGCTAGCAAATCAGAAGGAACTCAGATTTCTCCTTTTCTGCCTTCTGATTTCTAGTTTGTCTGTTTATAATAGCTTAAATAGTTCATGAAACCCTCAGAACAGATTCAGCAATGGCTTTCCTGGATCATCAAAATCCGCTTCGTCATCATTACTTTTGTCTTTGCCATTGATTATTCTCTGCGCCAAATTTCTGGCCCTCCGGGCCATCCGGGCTCCGTCACGGCTTTTGGAATTGCCGTGATCCTCTGGTACGTGTTGGGGCTCTTTTATTTGATTTATAGCCAACTCAGCCGCGATTTCCTGCTTCAGGCTTATGTCCAGATCTTTGGGGACGTTGTGATGATTACGGCGATCGTCCACGTGACCGGCAATCTGGAAAGCAACTTCATTCCTCTCTATTTTTTGGCAGTCATCATGGCCAGCATTTTGTTCCCGCGCGCTCAGGCTTTCCTGATTGCCGCCGTCAGCTTCATCGCGATGGGCGCGATGCTGGAGCTGACCTACCTGCCGGATCTTTATCCTGGCTTTGCAGGGCGACATCCGGCGCTCACGCGGTTGCTGGGCCCCGAACGGATGCCGGTGGACCTTGGGACTTTTGAGATCAAAATTGTGGCGACCGTTTTCGGATTTTTCGCCGTCGCTTATCTCACCAGCTATCTCGCCGAAAATCTGCGCAAAACCGGGGCTGAGCTGAGGGACAAGACGGGAGAAGTGGCAAGCCTGCAGGCGCTGAACGCAAATATCATCCGGAGCATGAGGGGCGGTCTGCTCACCACAGATCTCGCAGGAAGGATTCAGGTTGTGAATCCGTCCGGAGCAGCCATTTTGGGTTACTCACCGGAAGGGCTGATCGGAAAGCCGGTTGAAAGGGTGCTGGGCGCGACCTTCAAGACGAATGAAGAGCGGCAGGCCTCCTTCTTCAGACGGCAGGAGACGAGCTACCGTACCCCGGAGGGGGAAGACCGGATTCTCGGCGCCTCGGTTACGCCGCTCCGGGTTCCCGAACGAGGTGTCATCGGCCACATCTATACTTTCCGGGACGTTACGGAGGAGAAGCGGCGCGAGGGGGAAGAGCAACTTAAGAACCGCATGGCCGCGCTCGGACGGGTTGCGGCGGGAATCGCCCACGAGATTCGCAATCCCCTCGCCTCGATTGCCGGATCCGTTAAACTGCTGGACTCGGTTGCCCAGATGAATGAGGATCAGGTCAAGCTCATCGGCATCGTCAGCCGGGAATCAGCGCGATTGGATAAATTGCTCTCGGAATTCCTGGTTTATTCCCGAGAGCAACGATTCGAATTCCAATCCGTCGATCTGGTCAACCTGCTGGATGAGACGCTCGTTCTGGTGGAGCAGCATCCCCTCTTCAGCCCGAAGTGCCACGTGCGGCGGATGTTTCATTGCCGTCCGGTTGTGGCCTGCGTGGATTCCGGCAAGCTGCGCCAGGTGTTCTGGAACATTTGTAATAACTCTCTGAAGGCAATGCCGCAGGGAGGCTGGCTGACCGCGGAGATAGAAGAGTTGGGATCATCGAAAGTCTCGGTGAGCCTCTCCGACACGGGCCCCGGCTTCACAGCCGAGCAGATGGAAGGCCTTTTTGAGCCCTTCCATGCCGGCTTCAAGGACGGCACGGGTCTGGGTCTTGCCATCAGTTATCAGATTGTGAAGGGACACCACGGAGAAATCCACGTCACCTCACGGCCTGGACTGGGAGCGCAGTTTTCCATCGAGCTTCCCCGGGAACAGTAACGAAACCTATGGCGCGCTTGCTCATCATCGACGATGAAGAATCCCTTTGCCAGCTTCTCGAGATTGCTTTCCGCAGGCAGGGACACGACGTGGAGACGGTTGCGAGCGGTGATGCGGCCAAGAAAAAAATTGAGGCTCGTATCTACGACATCATCATCTCCGACGTCCGCCTGCCGGACGTTTCCGGAACGGCGCTCCTCGAGTTCGCTCAGGCAACGCGTAACTCCGCCCTGTTCGTCCTGATCACCGCCGTCCCCACGGTTTCGACGGCGGTTGAGGCCCTGAACCTGGGCGCTTACCGGTATGTCATCAAGACAGACCGCTTGGTGGAAGAGCTGACCCTGGTGATTAACCGCGCGATGGAAGACATCGCCCTGCGCGAAGAGAACACCCGGCTTCGCCGCGAGTTGCTGCGCGTCTTCGCACAGGAGAACATTGCAGGACAGGGGAAGTGGATTCAAAGCATCCTGGAAACCATTCGCAATGTGGCGCCGACCACCAGCACCGTGCTGATTACCGGCGAGAGTGGCACCGGCAAAGAGGTGGTTGCCCGCGCCCTCCATGAGGCCAGCCTGCGGCGCGATAAGCCTTTCGTTTCGATCAACTGCGGCGCGCTCCCTGAGACGCTCCTCGAAAGCGAGCTTTTCGGCTATGTGAAGGGCGCCTTTACCGGCGCTGACACGAGCAAGAAGGGCATCATCGAGGCGGCGCACGGAGGGACGCTGTTGCTGGATGAAATCGGTGAAACCAGCCCCACCATGCAGGTGAAACTGCTGCGAGCGCTTCAGGAGCGCCAAATCCGCCCCCTGGGCGGAACTACGGACGTTCCCGTCGATGTGCGCCTCATCGCGGTAACGAACCGTGACCTTAAGGCAATGGTGGCGGCCGGACAGTTCCGGGAGGATTTCTACTATCGCGTCAGTGTGATTCCAATTCACGTGCCCCCGCTGCGCGAGCGCAAGGAGGATATCGAGCCTCTGGCTCGCCGGTTCTTGAAGAAGTTCGCCTTCGGGGCGCGTAAGCCGCTGACTGATCTGGAGCCGGAAACCGTTTCTAAGCTGAAGGCCTATTCATGGCCCGGCAACGTCCGAGAACTGGAGAATGCCATTGAACGAGCTGTCGCGTTTGCCGGCGAACAAGATCGCCGGCTAGGGCCCGAGCATCTGCCGGAATCCGTGAACGGCGAGGCGGCTCCGGCGGCAGGCGCGGTGGCGGTGCCCGAGGGGGGAATCGATTTCGAGGCACACGTCGCCCAAATGGAAAAGCAATATCTGCTTGAAGCGCTGCGGGCAAGCAATGGCGTGCGGACGCGCGCCGCCGAGCTGCTTCGGATTTCCTATCGCTCTTTCCGCCATTATGCCAAAAAATATAGCGTATAGGGACGCAGCGCAGACGTCCGCGTCTGAGGTCTGTTGTCTTTGTCCTAAAACGCCCGGAAAAGCCGCGGACTTGAGAATGCAGTTCCGCGCCAATGAAAAGCCCACGGTCAGCAAAGAAAGGCTGACCGTGGCTACCGTTGCTGTTCAAGAATGCCGGTAATAAGACAAAGCCGAAAGAAGAACTTTATGGTCCGAATGAGCCGAGCTTCAGTTCTTGTGGCATTATTGTTTCTCCTCGCACTGCCGCTGCTGCTTCCTGCCCAGACGGTGGAAGCGCCCAGCATGACGGGACGCTATCATTTTCTCGGCCCGGAGGATACGCTGGCTGTGCTGCAGGAAGAGGCAATCTTGAAGGGCTATATTGATGTTTTTCAGGGCGAGAATGAGTCGAACGCCCTATTGAGCTATCCCATCACCATCGGATCCCGCAAGGGAAATCATGTGGAGTTCAGGACGCGCAAGATACATGAGAAATATTACCGCTTCACGGGCCTCGTCGAGCGCGGCTCTGGCCATAAACCGGGTGACCCGGACTATCTGCAATTGGCGGGCGAGCTCGATACGATAACGTCTAACTCTGTGACCGGTGAGCATAAGACGGAGCGCCAGCAGGTGATCTTCAAATCGATGGGGAGAAACGAGCAAGAGCCGTAACTAATCAGTTGGCAAGTTGACGGCTTGTCCGGTTCGGATGGACTGCCTGGCGGCATCAAGAATTTCGTTGACTTCCACATTGAGAGTTCCGGAAAGCAATCCGCCGATCGGTGTATGGCTCTGAATATGGGCCACGTAATAGGCGATGGGATTAGATGCTTCGAAGGGCAGGGAAGGCAGCATGAGCGGCTCACCCTCCGGACTTTCGGCCGAGGCGTGAGAATTGAAGCTGCGGTAAAGCAACCCGCCGGGAAGCCCGAGCAGGCTTCCCCTTCTGCCAAACACCTCGATCCGCTCCATCGTGTAGGGCCAATCCCAGGAAGGCTCAATCACGGCGGTCGCATCAGGGTATTCAAGAAGGATTACCGCATCATCTTCCACTGCGTTATGCTGGCTCGTCTTGAGCTTGAGGGCGCGAGCGAAAACTCGCTGCGGTCTTCCTTTCAGCCACAGGACCAGATCTGCACCATAGCAGCCGAAATCCATCAGCGCGCCGCCACCGTTTTTCACTGGGTTATAGAGCCATGCGGCGAATTCCTTGGAAACCCCAATCTCGCGCGGCCCCTGATGTCCAAATTGAACAACGATCTTATCAATCGGACCAATTTTCCCGGCCCTTACCTCGCGGTCCAGTTCCTGGGTGGATGGAAACCAGTTGTTCACGTAATTCACCATCAGCAGAATGTGATGCGCTTGCGCCAGGCGTAACATCTCTCGCGCATCAGCCGCCGTAGTCGCCATGGGCTTTTCCATTTCCACGTTAATATGCCGCATTGCGCACTGGCGAACTATGGAAAGGTGGTGGTCGGTTTCGGTGGTGATGATCACTCCGTCCGGCTTGGCTTTATCCAGCATTTTGATGTAATTCGAGTAGAACTGGACGCTTGCAGGCACGCGCAGCTTGGCTTTCGCAATCAATTCAGGATGGGGATCGGAGATAGCGATCAGGTCGGCTTGCGGAACCTCCTTCATATCTCGGAGGAGACCCCAAACATGGTCGTGGTCTAAGCCGACGATCGCGAGTCGGGTTTTAACAGGAGAGCTTTGAGCCAGCGCGATGATGGGAAAGAAGGCGGCCAGAACAAGGCAAGAGAGGGCAGTCTTATGCGTGATCGTTTTGCTGAATGAATGCTCGGATGGGTCCATAGACGAAGAAGAATTTAACACCAGCCAAGAGAGAAGTCACGCCTTCTCTGTGACGGGGTAGCGCTGAGTTGCAAAGACAGGCGCAATAGCCGACGCGGTCGCTACGCCTGCCTGCTGGCAGGCAGACTCCCGACCTTCTCCCCAGGGGAGAAGGTGCCCGACCCTTCCGCTTCGCTCAGGGTAAACTCCGGAGGGCGGATGAGGGGTCGTAAGTACCAGCCGGCAGCTACATTGGAGTATCCAGATGACACACAACAAGCGATCCGGTTCAGCCAGCTTCAGAATGCATCCGATGATTTCCACAACCGGCGAGTTTGCCGGGAACGTCGCCATCGTGACGGGCGCTGGGGGCGGGCTTGGAAGCGCGATAGCTTTCGGGCTTATCGAAGCGGGTGCCAATGTCGTGTGGTTAGGGCGGCGCAAACGCGCGCTCATGCGGCAACTGACCCTCCTGAAGGATGGGCGCGAAAGATCGCTCGTCATCGCCGCAGACGTGAGAAGCGAAGGCGAGGTTCGGGATGCGGTGCGCGCTACGATCAGGCACTTTGGAAAAGTCGATATCCTGGTGAATAATGCGGGGGCGCGCGGGCCCACCGAGCCCCTCATTCGGGTTAGCCGCCGGGCCTGGCAGGAAGTGCTGGAGACGAATCTGACCGGTCCCTTTCTTTTTTCCCGTGAGTGCCTCAAGCACATGGAGCGGCGCCGCAAGGGATCTATTGTCAATATCTCCTCCGTGGTTGGACATTGGGCCTACCCTTTGCGCGCTCCCTACGCGGCATCGAAGGCTGGGCTCATCAGCCTGACGCTGAGCCTCGCCGAGGAGGCGGGCGCAGCCAATGTGCGCGTAAACGCAATCTGTCCCGGGCCGGTCGAGGGGAAGGCAGTCGAACAGGTGCTCGGAGCCCGCGCCATGGCCCTCGGCATTTCGATTGAAAAAATGCGTCAGCGCTTTGTCCGTCCGGCGGCGCTTGGCCGCATGGTGACGCCCGAAGACGTCCGCAATGTGGTACTCTTCCTCTGCTCAAAGGGAGCTTCGAATATCACGGGCCAGGTGATCGACGTGAGCGCGGGATTTGGATTATGGCCGCGAATGTAAAATCAGGAGAAGCGATGAGAGAAAAAGGAAATGAGATGCTGCGCCAGATGCTGGGTGAGCAAAGGGCAAAGGAGATTCGCGCGTCCTGGGAAGAGCTTTCGCCGCATTTCGCGCAATACGTTACGGATTTTCTTGCTGGCGATGTATGGGCGCGCACCGGGCTCGATCTGAAAACGCGCAGCCTCATTACCATCGCCGCGCTGACCGCTCTTGGCCGTCCGAACGCGCTGCGCCTGAACATTGAGATGGCGCTGAACAACGGAGCCACGGAGCGCGAAATCATGGAAACTCTTCTCCATATGGCTCCGTACGCGGGCTTTCCGGCTTGTTGGGAGGGCTTACTGATTGCCGGCAATGTGCTCAACGGCAAAAAAGCTTCGAAAGAAGAAGCATTATAATGTGCCGTCCCATTTAATTCTTTACAACGCCGCACTTTGTCACCCAGAATGTAAAGCATTAGCCGGGACGGCCCACTAGCCTTGCTCATCATAGGACGGTGAGGAGTTCTTCGGGGTCACCGAGGACGCGTCCCATCTCCGTCCCAGCGGCTGCCAGTGAGACGATATCGAGCGCATTGTGAAAGAAGACGGGCTGCAGGCCGCACGCATCGCCCGTCCGAAGATAGTCGAAGTAAATACCGGGAATCTCCGCTCCGGGCACGTCACCATTGCGCTCAATACCAAGGATTTGCTCTTCGAGGCTCTTCAAGCGGCAATTCGCGAGTTGCCTTTTCCAAAGGCGTCTCACCGGATGCAGCAGGTCCAGGTGAATGAGGCGGTCGAACGGAGAGGGCAGGCCAACCGCAGAATAGCGCGCTTCAAGCACCGGCACATCGAACGCTTTCCCGTTGTACGTTACCAGCGCCTCCTGCCCGGCGATCGCTTCGGCCAGAGCGGCAAGCATCGCCTTTTCTTCCTTGTACCTGCGTAGAAAGAATTGGCGCAGGAGAAACTGTGCGCCTTCTGCCGAACCAAGACCAACGAGGAAAGCACAGGCACCTGGACCATCCGGCAGATGAGCAGTCTCGATATCCAGATAGACGAGGCGTGATGGATTCGAGGGCAGTGACGAGCCTTTAAGGAAGACATTCAACGGGCTCAGATCGGCGACGGCGATGTCACCAATCCTCAGTTTTCCGTATGGCCGGCCAAACGGCAGCGCCTCCTGAGTCATAAAGAACCCGCCCCACTCATTCCGAGCCACGCGCCCTTTAATGCATTCTTCAACAAGGCGGTGGCTGCGAGGCAGTTTGGCCGGTTGTTTCAAGTGCTTATGTTTCGCCCTGCTTACTGCGCGCTGAAGCTGCCGGAATTTTTCCTCGATCGTCATCTGCTTTGAAGAATTTCCCACAAAACCCCTCATCCGGGTCGCTCCGCTCCCCACCTTCTCCCCTGGGGAGAAGGTGCCCGACGAAGGAGGGCGGATGAGGGGGTCCTTCTTCATGGCTTCCGGGTGCCACAGGGCCGGCATGAGCGACTGCCTCGAGACTCTGATTATACCAGCAACTTTTCGTATTTTGTTCGCTACCTGCCGGATGAGACTTCTCGAACCCGGGACTCTCGGTATTGAGGGGGAAAACCGGCGATCACCTCGCGCGGCGGGATTGCCCTTCTCACCCCGTGGCAGTCGAGTTCACGGCTGGACGTTCGTTTTCACACCGGTGCCGGGAGGCGGAAAATGCTTTTCGTACCAGGCGATCGAGCGGTCAATGCGATCCACTTGGTGCCGAACTTCCCGCAGTCCGTGTCCCTCCCGCGGATAGATGACCAATATGGTTTCCACGCCGACGTCTTTCAAAGCGACGTAGTATTGCTCGGCTTCTTCGGTCGGCACGTCCGGATCATTCGAGCCGTGCAGCAGCATGGTAGGGGTGTGCACGTTGGCCACGTGCTTTAAGGCTGAGCGTTCCCAGGAGAAATTCATTAAATCGTCCTGCTGCAGGAATTTTCCGAACTCCATCTCCTCATACTGGTTGTAATAAGTCAGGTAGTTATAACTGATGAGATTCACGATGCCGGCAACCGGGATCGCCGCTTTAAACTCATTCGTCTGGGTAATCAGCCAATCGGTAAGCTGTCCGCCGTAGCTGACGCCCTCAATGCCCATGCGGTCGCGGTCAATCCAGAGGTTCCTTCGCACCGCAGCGCTAACGCCGTAGAGCACGTCTTCCCCTTCGTTGCCGTCCTGATCGCCAAAGACCGCGTCAGCAAACTTCTGCCCGTATCCTGTCGAGCCCCGATAGTTGACGTTGAGCGTGGCCCAGCCGTGCGCGGCATAGCACTGCGCCAGGAAGTTGAACTCAGGGCCGTTCTGCCCGTGCGGTCCACCGTGAATATCGACGATGAGCGGATGCTTTGAGCCGGGCGTGAGATTGAGTGGCTTGGTGAGAAACCCTTCCACCAGGTATTTGTTGTCGTTGCTTATGAAAGTGAAGGGCTCAACCTGCGCGATCTGCTTGCCTTCAAGCACCCTCGCGTTCAAATTCGTCAAATGCTTTGTACCCTCGGACGTCTTCATGAACATCTCCGCCATGTCGCGCGGGCTTGTGAAGCTATAAATCACGTCGCCGTTATTAGCGGCGGACCAGGAGACGACCCTGCCCGGCCCATTGACCACTACTTGCGGCGGGCCACCTGCTACGGGAAGTTTGTAGAGGAGGACGCTGCCCCGCTTTTGCACCGTGAAGTAGACTGCCCTTCCGTCTCGTGCCCAGCCCACATCGCCCTGGCGGTCATCGACGACGGCACCAATTTCGCGCCGGTTACTGCCGTTCGGATTCATCAGCCACACGTGCGTATCTTCCATATTCGTCTCGCGGTCCGTCAGCCCGCGCTTCGTCGCCAGGTAAACAACCTTGCTGCCGTCCGGTGACCAGCGCGGCGTATATTCACAGCCCTCCGTGGCCGTGAGCCGCCGGATACTCCCGTCCGAGACATTTAGAGCGAAGAGGTCGTAATTGAAGAACTCATCGGAATTCGGCTCGTGGTTCGAGACAAAGAGGATTTCTTTGCCGTCCGGCGACCAGTCAATGGAATGCTCGTAGTGAATGCCGTGGGTAAGCTGGCGGACTTGTTTCGTTCGAAGATCGACCAGAAAGATATGCAGCCGCCGGTTGTCGTTAAAGGGATCCAAACCTTCGCTGGCCGTGGGCCGATACATGTAGCGAGTAATGACCATCGGATCGCCGCTCATGGCTGCAGTTTCGGGGCCTGGGGTGGCGGAAACGAAGGCAATGCGGTCACTCGCGGGCGACCATGCGATCGAAGCGCCGCGCCCGGGGAGCGGCGCATTGGTTGTCTCCACCGGCGCGAGGAATGTGGCGTCCGAACCGTCCGGATGGACGATCATTAATCCGCTTCGATTGCCTTCGCTGCCGTCGTAAGCCAGCCATTTGCCGTCCGGCGACCAGACAGGATTAGAGCTTTTCTCTCCGTTCAACCGGATGGACTTTCCGCTCGCAAGGTCCATGATCCATAGTTGCGAATAGGGGCGACCCGGCTGGTCTGTCATGATCATGGCGTACGCCACGCGCTGCCCGTCCGGAGAAAGCGCGACCTCGCCCACGGACCGGAACTTGTAAAGGTCGTGGCTTTGAAGCCCGTTGGTCTGAGCCAACGCAATCGAGAGAGAGCCAGCGAGAGCGAGACACGCAAAAATCCTCGCGCAGGCACGCAAAGATGAGACGGCCACCGACAAGCCAAGCGGTCGTCTTTGGCTTTTCTCTGTGCCTTGGCGTTTTTGCGTGCCAGCACGTCGAACAATTCGAGGGCCGCTATTCTGAGGAGCCAAAGGCGACGAAGAATCCCTGTACTCGCTTGGGTCTCTAAACGCGGGGATCCTCCGCGCGCGCTCTGCATGACATTCGATGCCAGACCGGGTAGCGCAGACCTCCGCTTTTGAGGTCTGCGGTTTTTGCCCGAAGATCGCGAAAAGCCGCGGACCTGAACCGCGCAGATCCGCGCTACACCTGTCATGCTCCAGATTGGCAGCCGAAGGCTGTGAACGCTTTGCATGACAATCGTTGCCGGGTTTTTCAAAGCCTCTAAAGGTTTGCATTCTCGTTTTACACCTCGCTTCTTTCGGGACCGCAATTCAAAAGCTCGAAATATGAGCCACAGTACTTGCATTAAGTTGCGGGAGAATCTTCATGAGTAGTTGCACGGCGTGCTCCAGATCACTGCGGTCGAATACGCTATTGTGGGCATGCAAATAGCGCACGGGTATGGCGAAGTTAATCGCCGGTCGGCCGCCATCATAGCGCTGCAACATTTCTGAATCATTAAAGCCTCCGTTCATCACCTGGGTCTGGAGTGGAAGATTGTTTGCGTGGGCGATTTGCAAAAAGAAATCGCGCAACTTGAGGTTGGCGATTGTTCCGCGATCGGCAAGATTAATTGCCGGGCCGAAACCCAGGCGCTCCTGCGCTCGATCCATGCTGGCGCCAGGAAAGTCAGAAGCAACCCCTGCCTCGAGCGAAATGCCAATATCGGGCTTCACGATCTGAACGGCGGTTTCCGCGCCACGCGATCCGATTTCCTCCTGCACCGTGCCCACAAAGTAGATCGTGTTGGGAAGCTGGATGTGTTCCGCCTTCAGTTGCCTTAACATTTCGATCATCATCAAACATCCCAGGCGGTCATCCAGCGCCTTTCCCACATACCGGCCATAGGCGAGCGCCTGGAACGAGCTCACGGGCGCAATGCCATCACCGGGCCGGATGCCGAGCGCTTCGGCCTGCGCTTGCGACTTGGCGCCTACGTCAAGAAATACGTCATCGTGCGGAATCACCTTCATTCGCTCGGAGGGCGGAGTGATGTGACCGCTCATCAATCCGCTAACGGCCAGCACCGGTCCTTTCGCTGTGAGGATCGTCCAGCGTTGGTCCACGAGTGCTTGATCCCGCCACCCGCCCAGAAGCTGGAACTTCACCATTCCTTGCGGCGTGATGTAGCGCACAATGGCTCCGACTTCGTCCATATGCGCGGCGAGCATAATGCGCGGCCGCGGAGAAGAGCCGCGTAGCACGCCGATAATCGAGCCGAGGCCGTCAGTTGAAATTTCGAGGCCGTCGGCCTGAAATTCACGCCTCAGAATCCCCCGCACGGGTCCTTCAAACCCGGAGGGGCCCGGCGCGTCCGAGAGCTCCCGAAGCAATTGCGTAACCTTGCCTGCCGCTGGCGTTTGCGCGCGCAGCGATACGGGCGCAGCCAGCAGGCCTACAGTCAGTAGAGCAAGTACAATTCGATTTCGCACCATTTTCTATCCTTCGCGTTGGGTTCCCGATTCGCTGCGGCTAGTGCTTAGTTGCAAGAGTAGGCGCAATAGCCGACGCGTATCACACGCGTGCCGGCTTCGAAAATTCCGATCAAGACCCCTCATCCGGGTCGCGGAGTTTACCGTGAGCCCCTTCGCTCCGCTCAGGGCGATCCGAAGAGGAGCGAATCGGCTCCCCACCTTCTCCCCAGGGGAGAAGGTGCCCGACGTAGGATGGCGGATGAGGGGTCGTTATTCATAGTCTGCGAGCGTCGCAAAGCGAGATGACGAACTGATACGCGACTGAATAATGGCGCAAACTTCTCCAACTAAGCACTAGCAAGTAGCGCGGAGTTGTCCTTTAACTCCGCGGCTTTAATTTATCGCGAACGAAATGCCGCAGAGTTTCTGAGCAGCGAAACTCTGCGCTACCCCACTTCAATGCGCGGCACGCGCTTGCCGATCGAGCAAAGCACTTCGTAAGGAATCGTTCCCGATTCTTTAGCCAGTTCCGCTGCAGTAATGGCGGCGCCGTCGGAGCGTCCGATGAGCGTCACTTCGTCTCCCACCGTCACGCCGGGAATATCCGTCACGTCAATCAGCGTGAGGTCCATGCTGACCGTTCCTACAATCCGCGCGTAATGACCCCGAACAATGACGCGCCCGCGATTCGAGAGCGCGCGACTGAGCCCATCGGCGTAGCCTGCCGGAATGGTGGCGATGCGCGAGGGGCGGCGAGTGAAGAACGAAGCGCCATAGCCGAGCGGTGTGCCCGCGGGGTGGTCCTTCAGAAAGACGATGCGCGATTTGAAGCTCAGAACCGGCTCGAAATCGGGTAGAGGGTGTGGCTCGGTTTCCGTGGACAGAACAAGAGGAAGGCAATAGCCGTAAAGCAAGGCGCCAATGCGGACAAGGTTCTCAGGTATCTCGGCGCCTGCAAGAAGCGCCGCGCTGTTTGAGACGTGGATCCATTCCGGCTCGGTTCCGCTCGTGCGAAGACATTCGAGCGAGCTACGGAACCTCGCTATTTGCTCTTCCGTCTGGGTGGCCACGAGGTCCTCGGCCGAAGCAAGGTGAGTGAAGAAGCCGGTGAGCCGAAGGAGCAAGCCATTCACGGAGTGGACGGCTCCGTTGAGCTCTCGCAATTTTTCCAGAAAATTGCCAAGAAGCGCCGGAGGCATTCCAAGCCGCCCCATTCCGGTATCCACCGTCAGATGGAATGAGATCGACTTCTGGAATTGGCGGGCGCAGTCAGCATAAACGTCCAGCCGGGCGGTGGAAGAAACTGCCGGCGTTAGATCGTATTCGATCAGCGCCGCCGGGTCACTCATATAGAGTCCGCCCAGCAGAAGGATGGGTTTCGCGAGACCTGCATCGCGCAGCTCGATCGCTTCCTCGACGGTCGCCACTCCAAACCAATCCGTTCCGCACTCCTCAAGTAGCTTCGCTACTGCCTTCAACCCGTGGCCGTAAGCATCGGCTTTCACAACGGCCATCACTTTTCGTTTACCGGCCAGCTCGCGAATGCGCGCGAAATTGCGGCGTAGCGCCGGGCGCGAAATTTCCGCCCAGGTAGGACGCAAAAGCTTGCCAAGAGTTGATGTCGCTGCGGAAGCCATGCCCTGGTTACGATCAGATTCGTCTCTTTCAGTTTACACGGACGATCTCTCCGCTTAAATTGGGTTTTGAAACAGCACCTCACTTCGTTTCTCCCGCTGCTTGCGTGCGCCTGAGGTATAATCACATATTTCAACTCGGCCGTAACTCGACGGGATCTGCGACTTTTCTCCCGCGATCCGTCGAAAATCCGTGCGACCCACTCAAAGAGGAAAATCATGCCCACAAGAAAGCTCCTGATTGCCGTTCTCACGGTCCTGTTCTTCTTTACCGTCCGCCCCGCCTTGGCTCAAACGCACCCTCTGCGGGCTCGTGATCTCGGAATTCCTTTCGAAGGCACGCCGGGGCGGTACAATGCCATCACCGACGTCAAAGGCGTCACGGTGGGCTTCACGACCCTGATTTCAGGCAGTGGCAAGCTGGTGGTGGGGCAGGGTCCTGTGCGCACGGGAGTCACAGCGATCCTGCCGCGCGGCTCGACGCCCAAGGACCCGGTGATGGCCGGCTTTTTCTCGTTGAACGGCAATGGCGAGATGACCGGAATCCACTGGGTGAAAGAATCCGGCTTTCTGGCCGGCCCCATCATGATTACCAACACGCACAGCGTCGGGGTGGTGCGGGACGCGGTAATTCCCTGGCTACTGAAGCATGGCGGGACGGTGCAACCCTGGTCGATGCCCGTCGTGGCTGAAACATGGGACGGGTTTCTGAATGACGCCGACGGCTTCCACGTGAAGCCGAAAGATGCATGGCACGCGCTCAACACCGCCCGTTCCGGCCCGATCGCGGAGGGTGACGTGGGGGGCGGCACGGGGATGAAGTGTTTTGGATTTAAGGGTGGCACCGGAACCTCGTCGCGCGTGCTCAGCGCAGCAAATGGCGGATACACGGTGGGAGTGCTGGTTCAGTGCAACACCGGAGATCGTCAGGAGCTACGCATTGCCGGTGTGCCCGTGGGGCGGCTGATTCATCTTCCCGGCCCCCAGGCACAAATTAAGAACCCGGAGCAGCGCGATCTAGGTTCAATCATCATCGTCATCGCTACGGATGCACCCCTGATTCCAACCCAGATGGATCGCCTGGCGCGCCGAGCTACGCTAGCGCTCGGACGGCTCGGCAGCTATTCCGGCAATGGCTCCGGCGACCTTTTCGTTTCGTTTACCACCGCCAACTCCGGCGCCGATCGACCGCCGGGCGGCATGGCTCACATCGAGATGCTTCCCAACAGCCGCATCAACCCTCTCTTCCTGGCTACAGTGAATGCCACGGAAGAGGCTGTGGTGAATGCCATGATCGCCGCCAAAACGATGACCGGACAAGACGGTCACACGGATTATGCATTGCCACACGATCAGCTTATCCGAATCCTGAAGGAATACCATCGCCTGAATGGCAGCGCATCAACCCGGTAGCGGTGATTCCTATTCGCTTGGAGAAGGAGCAATGATGATTTCTAATATCCGAAATCGTGCCATGCTTTCGCTCGTCATCGCCACCGTGCTGCTGGCCGCATGGCCGGCATTCGCCCAGGCTCGCCAGGGGAAAAAGGTTTACATGATCACGGATATGGAGGGAGTGGACGGGGTCTTCAATTGGGTGGACCAATGCCGCCCTTTCCAAAGCGCACGCTGGGCGGAATCGCAGAAGTTGCTCGCGGATGAGGTGAACGCCGCTGTTGATGGCCTTTACGCGGGTGGCGCCACGGACGTCCTTGTCGCCGATCTTCATGATAGCGGTCGCTCTCTCTCGGTTTTGACGATCGACCCCAGGGCGAAGTTGCTCACGGGGGACAACACCCCGCCGACCATCGGCCTCGATCGCTCTTACAGCGCAGTCATCTTTATCGGCCAGCACGCCATGGCGGGCGCCAAGAATGCGGTTCTGGCGCATTCCTATTCGTTCCATGTACAGAACATGTGGATCAATAACATTCGTGTCGGCGAAATCGGCGTCCGCACGATGCTGGCAGGATACTATGGAATTCCTGTCATCATGCTCGCAGGCGATCAGGCGGCCTGCAACGAGCTTCATGGCCTCGTCCCAAACGCGCGATGCGCCGTCGTCAAATGGGGCATGAGCTGGAACGCCGGAATTTCGCTCTCGCATAAAGCTGCCTGCGCTCTGATCCGCCAGAAGACCCAGGACGCTATGGAGCATCTCGCGGAATTCAAGCCTTACCATGTCACGAATCCGGTGACAGTGAAAATCGAGACCACCGTCCAGGCCACTCCGGGATACTGGGCTCGTCCAGGCGTCGAAAAACCTGACGAGCGGACGCAAATCTTCCACGGCAAAAACCTACTGGACGCGTGGCTCCAATACGGCGATTTCTAGCACTTAGTTCCGCTAATCAGCGTGCCTTTGATTTGTATCAGGGCACGACTTCCAGTCGTGCCGAGATGGCGCCCAGGGAGAGACCGGCTTTAGCCGCTGGCAGGGGCTTAAAGCCCAGCCGTTCACATGGTTGCGTGCGGCACGACTGAAGTCGCGCCCTGATACGAGGCAACCGAATGAACATGCGGAGTCGGATAATAAGTAGGCTTACTGACGGCACCATCTGAGCGATAATGGAATGGCTTGATCAGGAACCCTTCAGTACGTCGACTCGGAAGGCGTGAGCTGCTGAAGCTTTTGGGAGTCTCTCTCGCGCCTTACGCCTGCGGTTTTTCTGCTCCGGCGCCGAGTAAGAGCGTTTCTCCGATTCAATTCTCCCTCGAACCCATCCCCTTCACCCTCGAAAATGACGAGACGCCAATTCGCCACTCTCCCGCAACGATGGCCGGAGGTGTCGCGGTTTTCGATTACAACAATGACGGCCGTCCCGACATCTTTTTCACCAACGGCGCGAATATCGCCAGCCTGAAAAAAGACTCGCCCAAGTTTTCAAACCGGCTTTTCCGCAACGACGGGCACGGCGTCTTCGCGGACGTCACCCAGCCGGCGGGCCTCCAAGGCCTCGGATACGATCAGGGTGTGGCCGCCGGCGATTACGACAATGACGGCCAGGTCGATCTGTTTGTGGCGGGCGTCCACCGCAACACGCTGTATCACAACAATGGCAATGGAACATTCACCGATGTAACAGCCAGGGCAGGCCTGGGCCAGTGGAATGATCCGGAATACGGCCCCCTTTGGGGCGTTACAGCGGTTTGGGTGGACGTCAACAGCGATGGCTGGCTCGACTTGCTCGTAGCGAACTACGGACAGTGGAATTATCAAACCGAGCCCCCCTGCGGGTACGGTGGCAAATACGATTACTGTGACCCGAAGTTTTATAAAGGCCTTCCCAACCAACTCTTTCTGAACCAGGGCGACGGGAGCTTTAAGGACGTCTCGGCAGAATGGGGAATCCGCTCACATATTGGCAGGGCGATGGGGGTTGCGATGGCGGACTACGATCTCGACGGGCGGCCCGACGTTTTTGTGACGAACGACAAGTATTACAATTTTTTGTTTCATAACGTCGGGGGGAAGTTCGAAGAGGTGGCGCTTCAGGAAGGCGTCGCGCTCGTTGCAGACGGGAACTTCATCTCTGGGATGGGTGTCGATTTCCGGGATATCAACAATGACGGCTTCCCGGATATTGCGTTTGTGGCTCTGAACAACCAGACTTTCCCGATTTTCGAGAACGACGCTGGAAAAATGTTTGAGGAAATTACTGAGCGAAGCGGGATGCGCGAGCTAAGCCGCTCCATGAGCGGCTTTGGCGCGGGTCTCTTCGATTTTGATAATGATGGATGGAAGGACCTTTTTGTGACGCGGGGACACGTCGAGTCGCTGCCGAATGCCGGCTGGCAGGTCGACCAGTATAATACGGTGTTCAGGAACCTCGGGCCCGGCGGGCGCTGGCAAGCTCTGACGGCCGAAGCCGGCCTCACCGCCGCTCCTCCGGCACGGCATCGAGGTTGCGCTTTTGGGGACTTGGACGGGGACGGCCGAATCGATGTGGTTGCCACTGCGCTGCTGCGGCCCGCCGAAATCTGGATGAACCGGAGTGAACCCGCCGGAAACTGGCTGAACGTCCGCTTGGAGGGAACAAAAAGTAACCGCGACGGGATCGGCGCGGTGGTCAAGGTCACGACGAAGGCGGGCGCGCAATACAATCACATGACCACCAGCACCGGCTACGCCTCCTCCAGCCATGCACCCGTGCATTTTGGGCTCGGCACTGAGCAGCGCGCCGAATCGATTGAGATCCGCTGGCCGTCGGGCATCCGCCAGCGCCTTCGGAACGTCGCCGCAAATCGCACGATTACGGTGAAGGAGACGGGCCGGTAATTCCCGAATTCTGCTGCTGCTTCGTCCGGAGCCGGTCAACCGTCTTCCTTTCTCTCTCGCCATCTTGTGGCCGGTTCATGCGGTAGTAAAGCGCGGAGAGCTCAAGGTGCGGCGGCAGCCAGCTCGGATCACCCTGCTCAACCTCTTCGAGATTTTTCACCGCTGCTTCGAGCTCTCCTTGCGCCTGTTCCACCCGCGCGAGCTGATAGCGGGCGGCGGCTGAGGCAGGATTAATTTCGAGCGCGTGCTGAAGATGCGTCTGGGCGGCATTCAACTGCCGCTCGGTGTAGAGAATGGTCCCCAGGTGCAATTCTGCTTGGAAGTCGTTGGGGTCGGCCGCGAGTACCTTCTGAAACGCTGCCACCGCTCCCTTGATATCTCCCTCCGATTCCATAATCACGCCGTCGAGCGTATCGAGCCCGGCAAGATGCGGATTCAGTTGCTCGGCGGCATCAAAGTCCTGGCGCGCCCGGCGAAAGCGCCGGATCTTCAAGTTCGCCTCCGCCGCGGCCATATACATTCGGGGGCTATGCGTTTGCTGCGCCACGTTTTCCAGCCGGGCTACCCCTTCGTAGACCCGCCCCGTGCGAACGAGCGCGGACCCAAGCACCCATTCGAGATAGAGGTTGGTCGAGTTCGCTTTTTCAAGGGGTCGAAGAAGGGAGACCGCGTCTCGATTGCGATGTAAGCGCAGATCGCAGGCACCCAGCAAGCCGGCGATGCGCGCATTATCGGGATGTGCCTCGTGCAAAGAGCTGAACAGGCCCGCGGCCTGCTCAACCTCGCCTTTTTTCAAGTAAACGAGTCCGAGCGAGAAGCTCAGCGCGGCATTGCCGGGAACCTCCTTGAGCGCTGCGCGGTATTGCTCGACGGCTTCATCGAGTCGGCCAAGAGAAATCAGCGCGCCTGCAAGGCCCACCCGGGCCGCAATCAAATCCGGCCGAAGCCGTACGACTTCCTGATATTCGCGCACGGCGAGCGCGCCGTCCCCCCGCTTTTGCGCCTCAACCGCATCCTTAAAAAGCTGCTTCGGATCGGAGTTTTGCGCGGACGCTCGGTGGCAGGCAAATAGAATGAGGAAGCCGCACAAAAGGAAAGGAACAATCGTGGCTCCCCATCGTCCGCACGGCATACGCTGGTAGTTTAAGCCCGAATCAAAGCGCCGTAAACCGGCCGTATCCCCCGTGAACGATAGGTTCAAAATCTGGCTACACAGGCCAAAGACAAGTAGCGCGGAGTTGTCTCTTACTAAGGAGGCCACAAGTTAGTAGACGCAGGCTCGGCTTGCTGTGTATCAGGGCACGGCTTTCAGCCGTGCCGTAGATTCACCGTAGAAATGGGGCTTTTAGCCCCTGAAGCAGCGGCTAAAGCCGCTCTCTCTGCCAGCGCCCCTCGGCACGACTGAAAGTCGTGCCCTGATACAATGCACCCGCCTCGGGTCTACATACTTCTGGTCTGATCGGTAGGCTCCGCGGCTTTTGTTTTTCCCGAACCGAATGCCGCTCAGAATGACGGCGTACGATCAAACCAGGTTAAACTGCGCATCTTGCATTTGCCCTGTCATCACGTCGCGAACGCGCAGCCGCCAACGGCCCTTCGGGTCACTCAAAGCAAGGGGGATGCGCTCCGTATAGGGGATAGAATTCACCATCAGGTTACGGGCATAAAGCCCGTAAGCATGGCCTCCCGGCGTGAAAAATTCGAGCCGGAGAACTCTAAACATCCCTGCCGGCAATTCGGATTCTTCTGTCAGGGTGACGACGAGTGGAGTTCCTGCCGAAACCTCGGCGGGCACGTCCACGTGGAAGGGAGGAATAGGCTGCGGGGAGCGGGTGAACGTCAAGGGCCCCCAGGGTTCGAGCGCCGCTGCGTGTTTAGCCGTGTTCCCAATCGCCTGCCGGCCGCGAATGTCGTAGGTATACATCGAAGAAGGCCAGGCAATGGTCACCGGGGCTGGAGTTTCGAGAATCGAGTTGTCAATCTCCCCTGCCCAGCCCGGAGCTTTCGACGTGGGATAGCTGCCCCATCCTGCGTCGTCAAATTGCGGATTCCGAAAAATCGCTACGTGCTCTGCCGAGTCGTTCGCAAACCGGACAATCTCTGTTCCCCGAAGACGCTTGCCATTGGCATCGAGCACGCGTACCTGAGGCTCAATCTGGCGCAGACCGAAGACACCCTCCATCAATTCTGGCAAGCTTGTGGAGGGGTTGGGCTGCAGCCGCTCGTAGGCGTAACCGGCCATCTCCAGGTTCAGGAAGACAGCTTTGCCCTGGCCGAAATCGTTCACAATAACCAGCGGCACGCTGCCACTCGCGGCGAGCGCCTTCCCCGTGGTGAGGCTGACCGTATCATCGCCAATGACCACCTGGAGCTGCTTCCCTTGGAGATGAAGTGACTCCTCGTCGCTCCGGCCCACCGCCGTTTGTCCTTTCGCCTGGCCTTCGACGTGCGTGATCCCGAAAACGTCGTCCAACTGGCCGTGGCCTAAATCACGGCCATGGTCGTTCATGGAGGCGGCGCGGTAATCCGCAATCAACATTCCTCCTCGATGCACAAACTCGTGAATCTCCGCCGCTTCGCGCGGGCTGATGGCCAGCGACTGCGGCATAATAAACGCGCGGTAGCGGCCCTCGTTGAGTTTCCCTCCCTCAATCTCGCGCCTGCCTACAAACACATATTGCAGGCCGAGGTCTTCCATGAGTTTCGTCCAACTGTTGCGTAGCCCGCACATGTGGCTGTAGCGGTCGCTCCCGCTGTGCAGCATCCATTCCTGTGCATTTTGGACGTTATCCAGCAGCCAATGCACCTGCATGGAAGCCTGCGAATAGTGAATCGCAATGCCGTCGTCCAAGCGGCGGCTATTGATAAAGAGCATTCCAATACCGTCATGGAGTTCGTTAAAAAGCGCGGCAAACGTCTCTGCGGAAGGCGTAAGCTGGCGGGTCTGAGCATCGACGAACCGATATTCGGGCAGAAGGTCATCCCAAATCAGCGCTCCTCTGTGCCCGTGAAACAATCCCCACCAGATGGGCCGCACCGCGCGCTTCTGGTAAAGGCGATCTCGCTGGGTCAAGGGCGTTTGAGGACGGTGCTCGTAGCCGTGGGTCGAAACCATGATGACGGCGGGATTGAGAGAGCGGATCACTTCAACATTATTGCCGCCGTTGTATGGCTCAATCACGTCAATCACCCGGACCACGTTCTCATAGTTGTACCAGCCGAAGGCAAAAGGGCTCTGCCCGCCTTCCGTCGAGCAGCGCGCGTGCGGGTCCTCGGCCTTCGAGATAGCGCGGGCGCGGCCAACCGCGTCCGCAAAGGTTAAGTCCATGAAGTTTCGGAAATCACACCAGGGAGAGACGTTCCATCCTTCAGTCGATCGAACCTGGGAGAGTTCGTTGTAATACCGCTTCACAAACGCAGAGACTTCGGACCAGGAAGTAAAATTCGTTGGCCGGTCAGGAGCAGCCCAGGTCGTGTGGTTCCCCCAACGCGCGTTCGCCTCAACGAGCGATCCCAGCCGCTTTTCGAGGTCTGCCGCCGCGAGACTCGGAACTGATCGCGTTTCCCGCACTACGGCGAGTATCGGGCCCCAATCCTGCCCGTCCTTCGCGCGCGCCGGGAAAGTTGTTCCCCACGCTCGATTGAGGCCGGCAACGGAACCGTATTTCGTCCGTAGCCCAGCCACCGCCACCCGGTCGAATGCTCGGTCCGTGGTGGTCACGCCGGCCATGAAGTCACTCCGCGCCCATCCGACGCCATTGCCCAGCTTGTCGTCATCCCATCGCGTCAATTCGCCGACGGACCATTCATTTTCAACCGCCAACAGCGGCCCGTACACCCGGCGGAGATACTCCGCGAACTTATCGACGCAATATTTGGAGTGGCAAAAATCATTTGGACGGATCTGGGCTGCTTGCCCCAGCTCGTCAGCGATATTGTAAAAAAGCGGCCGGAAAGCGCGGTGCATGCGCACGTAGTGCGTCAGGTGCTCGCGCAGGTACGCGTCGGTCTTCGGATCGTTGACGCAAGGTTCCCGAACCCAAAGCTCCAGATTGTTCCGGTCAAACTCAATCCGACCCAGCAGGCTTCTCCATAGCGGCTGGTCCTTTTGATAGATCGAGAAAACTTCCCACGCCATTTGCTCGACATAAAAATTAAAGTCATTGTCGAGCACGTTGTTCCACTTGTTGTCGCGGTAAGCGATGGTTCCATCCACGCCCGCCTTGCGCAGCATGTCGTAATATCCATCGGGATAATGGGCCCACATGATCACGTGAAATTCGGTCCAAGGCAACGGCCGCGGCGAGAGCAGGAATTGCGCCCCTTCCGCTTGCTCAGCGCCATCCACCGAAACGCGAATCCAGTTGCGATAAGTAAGTCCACGGGCCATTTCAAAGGAAAAGCTTTGCGGCGCTACGCCGGATGCTGACGGCTCGAACCGCTTTTGGTCAACAATTCGTCCGAAACTGTCCATCCATCGAACAACGATCGAGCTCGATGCCGGCAGGCGGAAAGAAATTTCGCCGTGCAGGATGCCGTCAGAATCGTAAAGCTCGCCGTCCAGCTTCACCCGCGACACCACAGCGCCTCCGGCGCTCACCGGGACAGCTTGAGCGGCTGCCTTTGAAGCTTCTCCGGTTGCGACTCCAAAGACTGGAGCAGCCAGTGCAACTCGGAGGAAAGAGCGGCGCGAAGCGAAGCCATCGCGGTTCATCAATAGGTCCTTTCGGAAAATAGTGTTGTGGGGGAGCGGGTGGCGCGGCACTGCGGTTTCAAACTCCGCCGCCTTAGGCGGCGTAAATAAATAAAGGTATCAACTCACCCTCATCCCCTGACGGTGCTGGCGCTGACAAGGCCTGATAACCTAGCTCCATTTTGAGAAATAACATGGAGGAGTCATCAGCGATGGGTAGCCACGGCACGATTCGTGTGCCGTGGGCCTTTCTCCTGCCAGTCCAAGTGCCCACGGCACAAGCGGCGTGCCGTGGCTACCGCTACCACGTGCTACTACGGGCCAACCCCAGCTGTAGGGGTTATTTCATAACGGGTCCTTGCCAGCGGGATGTACCTTTATTTATTTACGCGGCCTTACTGTGGATTGCCGGATGTATACGCCTCCCGCGAAGCCCGCGGCGGGGAGCCTGGAGGCGTCCAGGTCCGCGCCCAGAATACAAATTCACCCCTGGGCGGGCGCCAAACCGCTCGAAAGTGGATCGCCAGGGTCAATCGTAATTCGATTGACCCTGGCGTCTAGAACGTCACGCGCGCGGCAAGCTGGATCTCGCGGGCCGGGTTGGGTTGCTCGTACAG